>NZ_JACJOO010000065.1 GCF_014695575.1 Leptolyngbya sp. FACHB-8
TGGCTCAAACGTGGGTGTTAAACGTTCAGCTTTTAGAATAGAAGCCTGAAAGCCAGTGATAACAGGGATGATAGAAAATATTAAGAAGCTCTCAAATGACCTTTAGAGGGCTGGGGTCGTAGACCCCTCAAAAATTCCTAGGGTAAGAGCGTTTTCGAGTGCCACGCAACGCGTGGCACTCGAAAACGCTCATTTTGGTATGCGCGAAGGGTACGCCAAAATGAGCACTTCAGCTTAGCTCGAACTCAAGCTTGAATGCTTTTTCTGCCCCTTTGATGTTGCCCGTTGCATATCTCATTATTCAGTAACACCTGATTTTGCATGGGTAGCGCATAGGCACGATCAAGGGGTTCAGCAGAACGTTAATCAATATCGATGTGCAAAATGTAGTGCCCTAAGTTGACTTGCTGCGCCCATAGCTCGTATTCCACTCGTAGATGGGAGGGGAGAGGATGCCCTTCGAGGGTCAGGGTACGGGTATAGTTGCGCAGCCTCAATTGATCACACTGGACGGGATCGTCGGCTTGCAGCCAGAAACGGCTGAGGCCAAAAACGCCACGCTCCCAGTAATGGCGGTAGCTGAACTTACCGTGGGTTTGCATGGTGAGAATGACACGGTAGGGCGACAAATCTAACCAGAGGAAGCGAGGAGAGGCGATCGCGGTGCTACTCGGTTCAGCATCCAGGGTATGCCCTTCTAAGGCAGGTTCTGGGAGAAGCAAGTGATAGCGCTCTGGGCCTTTTTCGTAAAGTGTTGCTGAAGCTTCCACCACCGACCAGAGGGGTAAATCCAGCGACATGTATGAAAGAGAGACAGTTTTGCGGTGATGAGTCAGCACAGCTTTGATGGAAAAAAGTGGGGTATAGAATACAAGGCACGGTGCATTATTGAAGAGGCGTATGTGCTTGGGAGGTGGAGCAAAAACCTTCACAATCCAAACTCATACTCAGAGCAAGGCTTCATGGACGTGGAGTGATAGCCAGGAATTGAACCCTTGCCCGCGTCAAAAAAACTCCTTTATCCAGCTTAATCCAAATGTCGAGCTCCCCTGTAACACTGACCATTTCTGATGCTCACCATGTCCTCACTGTATCGGCACCGCCTGAGTTAGCCCTACGGGGGCAAGTTCGGATCCCTGGGGACAAGTCAATTTCGCACCGAGCCTTAATGTTAGGGGCTTTGGCAGAAGGCGAAACTCGGATTCGTGGGTTGCTGCTGGGTGAAGACCCCCGTAGTACGGCGGCTTGTTTTCAGGCAATGGGTGCGGAAATTGCCAACCTGGAAGGCGAAGAAGTTCGCGTGAAGGGCATTGGTCTGGGCAATTTGCAAGAACCTACAGATGTGCTGAACGCTGGGAATTCGGGAACAACGATTCGGCTGATGTTGGGAATCCTGGCGTCCCATGCTGATCGCTTCTTTACAGTGACAGGAGATGGGTCGTTGCGATCGCGTCCCATGGCTCGCGTCATCACCCCGCTCGAAAAAATGGGAGCGACCATCTGGAGCCGTGGACGGGGCTTAGCACCCATTGCCGTACGCGGTCAGAATCTTCGGCCCATCCACTACCAATCTCCGGTTGCCTCGGCTCAAGTCAAATCCTGTATTTTGCTGGCCGGGCTACTGACAGAGGGCAAAACTACCGTAACGGAGCCGGCTCTCTCCCGTGATCACAGCGAACGGATGCTACGAGCCTTTGGCGCAACTATAGAAGTTGATCCCGAGACTTGCAGCGCATCGGTTATCGGTCCAACCCGCTTACAGGGCCAATCCGTTGTGGTGCCGGGAGATATCAGTTCAGCCGCGTTCTGGTTGGTAGCGGGGGCGATCGTTCCCGGCTCTGACCTGATCGTTGAAAACGTTGGTGTGAACCCTACCCGCACAGGCATTTTGGAAGCCTTGCAACAAATGGAAGCTGACATCACTCTGCTGAACGAGCGGGAAGTCGCTGGGGAACCCGTGGCCGATATTCGTATCCGTTACTCCCCTTTAAAGGCCTGCACGATCGGTGGTGATATTATCCCCCGCCTGATCGACGAGATTCCTATCCTTGCCGTTGCTGCTCTCTTCGCAACCGGCACAACGGTTATTAAGGATGCGGAGGAATTGCGGGTGAAGGAGAGCGATCGCCTTGCTGTCATGGCCTCTCAACTCACCCTGATGGGAGCCAGCGTGACCGAGCATCCTGACGGCATGGAAATTACTGGCGGTATTCCCCTGAAGGGGGCAGAGGTCGATAGTTTTACCGATCATCGGATCGCCATGAGTCTGGCGATCGCGGCCCTCAATGCGAAAGGCACCACAACGATTCGCCGGGCCGAAGCTGCAGCAGTTTCCTATCCGGATTTCACACCGACGTTGCAGCGGTTAGTGGGATAAGCACGAGGGTGGGGGGGTGGCATCTATCATCTTCTCGCCCTTAGAACTTAGAAGATTTCCAGATAAGAACTTCCCCATTATTTGGAAAAAAGGCGCGGCGAAGCCGCGCCTTTTTTCCAAATAATGGGGATATTGTTTCTCAGAAATCTCCTTAGCAAAGAAATAAAATCTCGGAGGGAGGTGTGGGCCTTGCCCGCACTCCTTCCAGAATTTTATTTAATAGCAAGTCCCTTAGCATTTCCTACGGCTGTTCAACCGTAAATTCGACTACTTCTCTGGGCCATTTATGTTTCATCTGGGAATACTTGGGAAAACGTCTGGTTATCAGACAACCCAGGGCAGCCAGTTTTATGTGGTACCAGCTCAAGAACTTCATTCAGAGTTTTAAAACCTATGCGGTTTTAAGCCCTGACCTGAAGGCTCGGCGGCAGGTGCTCCATTTGTTGCGAAATCGGCCGCTCCTGAGTTCCACAGAGTGGTATGAGATCTACGGGCATTCCTTCCAAATTTCTCCGGCGGTTACGGAGTTTGCCTATCGTTATTTAGCCGATTATTCGGGGTTGGAATTTGGGCGGGTGTTGCCGGGCGATCGCCTGGATGAAGACCTCAATTGGACAAAGATTTGCTGGTTTGATTGGCAGATTGCTCTCTGCGATGACTTCTGCGAAATCTTCTCTGTCGATCTCAGTGATGAGCTATGCGATATACCTGAGACAACCGTTCTGGCTCTGCTGCGCTTCCTGGAAGAGCGATTGCCCCCTGAGAAAAGCTGAAGGAGCCATGACCAGGATTTCCGCATTGGTATTGGGTGTGTGAAATAACCACACCCAATACCAATGCTCCCAATAACCTTTCAAGTTAAAAGCATTGTTGAGTGCCGCGCGTTGCACGGTACTCAACAATGCTCTTCATCCAATAAAATCAAAACTCGCCTTCTGAAGCCGGCTGTTGCAGCCAATCTTGGCCAAGCTGGATGGTAATGTCAGCATCCAGGTTTTCAGTGCCCTGCACGAGAATTTCTCCAACCCCAAGGGCTTGTTGCACAGCCTGGGCTTCGTCGGTGTTGCCCCGCTGCGCGAAGATGCGGGTAGACGACACAATTTCTCCCGTTTCATCTTCTACAGAGGTGCGGTCAAACCCCTGACCATTGAGTTTTTCCATGACCGAGTCAATGGCCCATTCATCGCCAGTGCTGTTGAGTATGGCAATGCGCACGCGATCGGGTTCAATGGCTTCATTAAGGGCCGTATCCGTGTGGGCGGCTTCAGCGACTTCCATTTCCGAGCTCATGGGGTCGTAGAAATATTGCGCCACCATCTCGCTGATACGGTTCTCATTGGGCAGCCAGTAGCTGACTTCATACTCACCGTTGCCGCTGAAATCTCCCGGTAGCATCAACATTTGTACACTAGAACGCTCCATCTGGGATGCGAAGCCCATTAGAGCGACCAATTCTTCTACATTCAAATTGGTATCAACGTTGTCTTGAATGACAGACAAGATTTGCGGAATTCGAGTGAGTGTGGTTGGGGTCAGCGCCTGCTCCACTAACGCTCGCATAAATTGCTGTTGCCGTTGCACTCGCCCAATATCGCCATATTGGTCATACCGGAAGCGGAGAAATTGCAGCGCCTTATTGCCATTGAGATGCTGCTCCCCTTGTTTCAGATTGATGTAGAGGTGCTGGCTCTCATCGGTGTACTTCATATCATGGGGCACGTAGAGATTAACCCCACCCAGCGCATCAATCAGCTTCTCGACACCCTGCACGTTAATCCGCACATAGCGATCGATGGGGACATCTCCCAATAAATCCTGAACTGCTGTTGCCGAGAGGGCAGCGCCACCGTAGGCGTTTGCTTCGTTGAGCTTGGTGGTTCCAACGCCCTCCACATAGGTACGCGTATCGCGTGGGATGGATAACACGACCAGCCGTTGGCCCTCGGGGTTAAAACGAATCAGCAGCATTGTATCCGACAACCCTTCAAAGGAATTGACCAGGGCGTGATAGCCCAACTCTTCCACATCAGGAGGTGGGTCGCTCACGTCGGAGCTCAGAACTTTCACTCCTAAAACCAGAATGTTGACCGGACGCGTCAGCTGCGGAAAACGGAAGTTGGCGCCGCTGGAAATGTCTTCCTGTTCAAAAACTTGTGCTTCTCTAGCGCTGAGATGGCTTTGGAGGAGGGGTGTGCTGGTGAGAGATACGGCTAACATTGCTCCTGCCCCTGCGGAAGCAATGGCGACACTGGCTAAACCCAAAGAGAACCAAACTCGACGGCCACGTTTGGATGATTTTGCGCGCCCATTAGTAGGCGCTAACCAGTTATGAATTTTGGGTTTAACCACGGGTTTCCTCAACAGGAGTCCAACACCAATGCGGATCGTTGTTCTAGCTTTGGGAAGCTACCTCAGATGGGCAGACCTGACTCCCCTGATGAGTCTATCAAAAGGCTCATGAATCAGAGAGAGCAGAAATGGTTTGAGGAAACGATCTCCTCCTCTCCCTTCGGCTCACAGGGCGAAAATTCCGGGAAATTTTCGATCCCTGGAGCTACGGTTGTGGCCGGAGCACTGACTCATGCTGCATGGTAGCAAGGTTTTCGGGTTTTGCGTCCGTATTTCTGTCAAGTACTGGGCGAATTTACTGGAAACTTATTGATACAGAGATTGATACAGAGAAGTATTGTAAGTCCACAGGCATAGAAACTCCTGTCACTTGCCTGATATCTATCCCAAAACCTACCGTTTAGAGAGGGGGTTCCACAAAGCTTGTCCCTCGAAAAAGCCCATTTTGGTGTGCGCGGAGCGAACGCCAAAATGGGCTTTTTCGAGATTGAGGTTTTTGTGGTCGATAAGCAACTGTCAAAAGAAACTGTATACGATGGGCAGCAACGATCTAGGGAAGGCGATCGCTCAACTCACTCACTCCCGGCAGGTGCACTGACTTCCGCTGCCACACCCGCAGCATGAGCCAGAAGTTGATCAGGAAATAGCTAGAGGTGGTCATGGTGTTGACAATCCACAACCAGAGGGATTGAGTATTGTGAGCCCCCGTCCCCGACAGCAGGTAGAACAATAGCCAGCACAGACCGATAGTGACGGCCATCCGGCAAATCATCCGCTCCTGGCGATCGCCCTTCCGTTGCGCCAGCTGCCACCCCGCCGGAAATACGCCAATCACCGGCAGAAGATAGACATAGAAACGAATACGCCTGAGTGCTTTGGGATCGTAGGGGTCGTCGTAGGAGGGCATAAAACCTGTCAGTGTGGGATGGAGGGGTGTTGTAAGACACCCCTCCATCCCACTGTATCAACCCCATTGGATCAACTGCCAGACGGATTCATCATCACGCCCATAAACAGGATGGCGCCTGTCTCGTTGTCTTGAATCGCGTAGAGGAAGGGGCGATCGCACACCATGCGGAAAGGCGGGTTCACGGGGAGCGAGGTGACGCCAATGCCAACGGAAGTGGCGGCAGCGGCTTCGGTGCCTTCTTCATCAACTTTAATATAGGTCTTGTGCTGCACATCACTGATGTAGAGCTGGGCGTCACCCATACCTGAGAAGTCAGCCGCATCGGGGTCAAAGGCGACGTCCATACCCAGAGCTGTGAGGGCGTCGTTGAGACCTGTCCCAAACTCACTCTCAAAGCGAGGGAGTTGGATCATGCCCGGTTGCTGGGCGAAGCGGTTCATCCAGGTCTGCCAGTTTTGAGGGGTGAGGGATTGTTGCAGAGCCTCCAGGCTGGAACCGTCGCGGGGCAGCAATACAACCATGCTGAGTCGACCATCGCCATAAGGAAGATGAATGCCCTGGAATTGGTCTGTTTGAAGATAGCGGAACTCTCCGTTCTTGGTCATCATGGGTACGGTCATCTGGCTACCATCAGCCCGGTAGAAGGGTTGTCGTTGGGTCTGGCGGCGGCTGAAGGGGTCTGTCCAGGTGCCCTTGAAGTACACAGCGTTGACTAAGAACAGGACTTCCTCTGGGCGAATTTGCTCCACAATCTTGGGAATTTTGCCCTCGGTACTGTCGCTGACCCACTCGTTGATAGTGTCTGTGGCGTTGGGGTCGGCAAAATCCATCGATTGCACTTCGGCCCGGTAGTAGTCTTGATTACGCTGCAAAAAGTCGGGGTTGAAGGTAAAGTCTTCTCGACCCCAGAGGGAATTAGCAATCCCAATTTTGACGTCTGGATCTGCGTTTTCCAGAATTGTGTCAAGGGCCGCATTGGCCTGATTCAGGTCTTCCAAGCTCATGCCCTGAAGCTCCAGGACTCTGGCCATGGCCTGCTGGGTTTCGCCACTGGCCCCGTTGTAGGTCATGGAGAGAGCGATCGCCACACTCGATGGCGAAATCATCACATTCTGCCCGTCCGCCTGCTGCATCACCTGGGAGAACAGCTTGAAGCCAAAGGCATTTTGCGAAGCCACCAGGCGATCGTCTAGCGCTGGCAAATTCTCGGGTGCTACACGCTGGCTAACTTCTGGATTTTGAGAGGGCGATCGTCCCACCCCTTCCGCCCAACCTCCGGTCATGGCACATCCCAATAAGCCCACTAATACCAGGCTACTCAGCAAAACCTGTTTCGTGCGTTGCAATTGTCGCATCTGCTCACCTCCAGCCATCTCTATGGGCGCTTATTTCTGTGATTTCATCCCAGGAAAGAAACTTTTTCCATAGCTCTACGATGCCATTCGGGACTAAAAAGTTTGAAGAGGTTGCGCTTTTTGTAACGCCTCAGGATTTACGAAGACAGAGCCCCCTACATTGTGGCGGGCTCTGTCTTTTAAGGACCTACGCATTTAGTTGTGGGTGGGGTGCAGAGTACCCCACCCACAACTAAATCCACCAACCCCCCACTCGACGTGGCAAAATCGAGGTAACTTTTCTTAATTGAGTCGCATTCCCATAAACCAATGACGGCAACCCTCCCTACCCTCCCCAGCCAATACAATCCGGCTGAAACCGAAAGCAAATGGCAGGCATTTTGGGACGAACACCAAGTCTTCAAGGCCGATCCCAACGCCCCTGGGGAACCCTACTGTGTCGTCATTCCTCCCCCCAATGTGACGGGCAGCTTGCACATGGGGCACGCCTTTGAAAACGCCCTGATTGATACCCTTGTGCGTTACCACCGCATGATCGGGCGTAACACTCTTTGGCTGCCGGGTACTGACCATGCCAGCATCGCTGTTCAAACCATTCTGGAGCGCGAATTGCGGAGCCAGGGGAAAACCCGTGCTGATGTAGGCCGTGAAGCCTTCCTGAAGCGAGCCTGGGAATGGAAAGAAGAATCGGGTAGCACTATTGTCAACCAGCTACGTCGTCTGGGAGTCTCGGCCGACTGGAGCCGCGAGCGCTTCACTATGGACGAGGGGCTGTCTGATGCGGTGCTGTATGCCTTCAATCAGCTTTATGAGGAAGAGCTGATTTATCGCGGCAACTACATGGTGAATTGGTGCCCTGCCACCCAATCCGCTGTGTCTGACCTGGAGGTCGAAAACACAGAGGTGAACGGCAACCTCTGGCACTTCCGCTACCCACTCACCGATGGCTCTGGCTTTGTGGAGGTCGCCACTACTCGGCCCGAGACGATGCTGGGGGATACGGCTGTAGCCGTCAACCCGGATGATGAGCGTTACAAAGACCTCGTGGGCAAAACCCTGATGCTGCCCATCATGCAGCGAGAAATTCCAATCATCGCTGACGAGTATGTCGACGCCAGCTTCGGAACGGGTTGCGTCAAAGTGACTCCTGCCCACGATCCCAACGACTTTGAGATGGGCAAGCGTCACGACCTACCCATGATCAACATCCTGAACAAGGACGGCACTCTGAACGAGAATGTCGCTGCAGAATTCCAGGGGCTCGATCGGTTTGTGGCTCGCAAGAAGGTCGTGGAGCGTCTGGAAGCCGATGGGTTCCTGGTGCGGGTGGAGGATTATAAGCACACGGTGCCTTATAGCGATCGCGGCAAAGTTCCCGTCGAACCCCTCCTCTCGACTCAGTGGTTCGTCAAGATCCGCCCCCTGGCCGACAATGCACTGAACTTCCTGGATAACCAGAACGACCCCATTTTCGTGCCCGAACGGTGGACGAAGGTGTACCGTGACTGGCTGGTGAGCCTGCGGGATTGGTGTATTTCTCGGCAACTCTGGTGGGGGCATCAAATTCCCGCCTGGTATGCCGTCAGTGAAACGGGCGGTGAGATTACCGACAACACCCCCTTTGTTGTGGCCATGTCGGAAGCAGAAGCCCGGACCCGGCTAGAAGCGAAGTTTGGTAGCTCTGTTGAAATTCAGCAAGACCCCGATGTACTCGATACCTGGTTCTCATCAGGGCTGTGGCCTTTCTCCACAATGGGTTGGCCCAACGACACCCCTGATCTGGCGCGCTACTACCCCACCACCACCCTGGTAACCGGGTTTGACATCATCTTCTTCTGGGTAGCCCGAATGACCATGATGGCGGGGCACTTCACCGGCAAGATGCCCTTCAAGACGGTTTACATTCACGGTCTGGTGCGGGATGAAAACAACAAGAAGATGTCCAAGTCGGCCAACAACGGCATTGACCCGTTGCTGCTGATCAACAAGTACGGCACAGACGCCCTGCGCTACACCTTGATTCGCGAGGTTGCCGGAGCTGGGCAGGATATTCGCCTGGCTTATAACCGCAAAACGGATGAGTCAGAATCCGTCGAAGCTTCCCGAAACTTCACCAACAAGCTGTGGAATGCCTCCCGCTTCGTGTTGATGAATCTGGATGGTAAGACGCCCGAGCAATTAGGCGAACCTGCCCTTGAAGATCTGGAGTTGGCCGATCGCTGGATTCTCTCCCGCTACCACCAGGTGGTGCAGCAGACTCGCACCTACACCGACAACTTTGGTCTTGGAGAAGCGGCTAAGGGGCTGTACGAGTTCATCTGGGGAGATTTCTGCGATTGGTACATTGAGTTGGCAAAATCCCGCCTGCAGCAGAAAGAAGACCCCTCTCGTCTGATTGCTCAACAAACCCTGGCCTATGTGCTGGAGGGCACCCTGCGCTTACTGCATCCCTTTATGCCTCACATTACAGAAGAGGTATGGCAGACCCTGACCCAGTCGGAGAGCAAGCGGGTACTGGCGCTGCAAGCCTACCCTGAAGCCAACGCGACCTTTATTAATCCGGAACTGGAAACTCAGTTTGATCTGGTAATCGGGACCATTCGTACGATTCGCAACTTACGAGCCGAAGCCGATGTGAAGCCCGGGGCAAAGGTGAAGACGATCCTGCGAAGTGAAGACTTGAAGGAACGCCTGATTCTCTCCGCAGCACAGTTTTACATCAAAGATCTGGCAAAGGTGGGTGAACTGATCGTCGAAGAGCCAGAACTTCCCGCCAGTGAGGCAGGAGCGATCGCCTCCACCCCGTCCACTCCTAGCTTGGATGTCAGTTCCCTAACCAATTGGACCGATCGCATCTCCTGGGATACTCTCAAGTCATTCCGCAAGCCTCTGCTGAGTCTGGGGCTGCTGTATCTGCTTCTTCTAGGACTTCGTATCGGCATTAATGTCTTCCAGGCCATTGATAGTATTGCCATTCTGCGGCCGTTCTTCAAACTGGTGGGCTTAGGCTACGCCGGTTGGTTTACCCTGCGCTATCTGGTCATTTCCGAAGGGCGGCAGGAATTGCTGGATACCATGGAAGGCTGGATTAAGGAGCCTAAATCGGTGGCTAGTCTGCCGGCTACAGAGACGCCCCCTGCTCCCCTTCCAGCCAAGGTTGAGGTGGTTCCTGAAGTGGCCCCTGAGCCAGAGACGGAACAAATGTTGGTGGGTGTAGTTGGCACCGTGCAAGTGCTGTTGCCTCTAGCAGGAGTAGTTGATCTGGTAGCATTACGCAGCAAATTGGAGCGTGACCTGGCCAAGGTGGAAGGGGAAGCCAAATCCTTGAGCGATCGCCTCTCCAACCAAAACTTCGTGGCCCGTGCCCCCGAAGACGTGGTGCAGACCGCTCGCGATGCCCTGGCAGAAGCCCAGAAGCAGGCCGAAATTTTGCGCGATCGCCTGCAACAGTTGCAGTAGAGCCTTATTCAAAGATGGGAGGTGGTGCTGAGCGCCACCTCCCATCTTTTTAGCGCCTTCCTGCCGGTTACCAGTAATTCTCATTTTGAGCTTCCAATCCGAGAGTGTATGTCCTTAGGGCACGAACTCTCGGATTGGAAGCTCAAAAAACGTTCGCCCTAGACGAGCGGTTTTCGGGCTGGATTCCAGGATGAAAATTGCTGGACTGGTACATATCCTTGTGACAGATTGCAGAATCTCGGCTAGGCTAATAAGGCACTCATGATCGGAGTCGTTATTTTACGGAGAACCCATGAAATCTTCATGGAAATAAGATATGGTTTCCTGAAATCTCCACAAGAGTGAACGATATACTTTACCTTTAAGACCTTTCGAGTTGTCATCGCCTTCAGATGAAGTATCTGGCTCAGGTCGTCAGCAAAGACCCACAAGGGACGGCGAAGTTCCAGCTACTCGCCGTTCAGAAGACTGAGTATACCTGGGTAAGATTGGCTGAAGAAGCCTATATCTTCTCGGATAAAGCTGTTTCCTTGGGTGAAGGGATGCTTGTCCTGCTTCACCTGACGGGCTCTCAAAAAATTGAATGCATCATTGATGCAAAAGATTGGCTTCTAGAATTTCTAGAACAATATTTGACCGTCGGAATTTCTCCCAAACAATTGCAGGAAGAGGCTGAACGGGCAGAACAGTGGCGACAATCCCTCACTCTTAAAAGTCAAGAACTGGCGCGGCGTGCCCTTGAAATGGAAGCCCGTCAGGATCAGATTCAACAGGTGGAGGAAAGCCTTAAACGCGAGAAAAAACAACTCGAGTTACTGGCTGCCGAATTACAAGCCAATGACGATAACCTGAGGATTAACTTCAACAGTGCAGGTAGCTAATTACTATTAGAAGAGAGAAACTAAAAGTTTCTCTCTTCTAATAGTAATTCTCGTTTTTTCTGAGTGTTTTGTGAGATGAGTAGGCAAGATACTCACCTTACAAAACAGTTGATTTAATCCCAATTCTGGATAGGCCTAAGTGCCATTTTGTCATACGCTTTGTACACAACAAAATGGGCTTTTTTTGGGGGCGTGCAAGGCGCGCCCCTCAAAAAAAGTCCATTACCCAAACTCAGGTTGTTTAACTATAGAAAACAGCTAATTCAGTTAGACAGGCATGGGGAGGGAGAGGGCTGACTCAATCTGCTTGAGCGCTACGTCCAGGTCGCCATTGACGACATGGATGTCAAATTCATTGACCGCTTCTAATTCCACCTTGGCGCGAGCGAGCCGACGAGCGATCGCTTCTTCTGAATCCTGAGCACGGGCACGCAAACGCTGCTCCAACTCCTCCATAGAAGGGGGGAGCACAAAAATTCGCATGGCCTCGGGAAACGACTCGCGAATTTGGCGGGCGCCCTCTAGCTCGATCTCGAGAATTACCGTTTTACCCTGGGCAATTTGATCAGCTACCGGGCGTCGGGGCGTTCCGTAGAAATTTCCGGCAAACTCAGCCCGTTCCAACAGTTCGCCCTGTTCAACAAGCTGTAGAAATTGGGGGCGGCTCAGAAAATGATAGTGCTCACCATCCACTTCCCCCAAGCGAGGACTGCGAGTGGTACAGGATGTCGAAAGAAAAAAGTCAGGATGGCGGCGCATCAATGCTTTTAGTAGCGTACCTTTGCCAACCCCACTGGGTCCCGTTAAAACGATCAGCTTGCCTCTACCCATTGGCCCTCTATCGCATGTGTAATGAAGATTACTATCGTATCGCAGGATGGTTGGGTCGATCGCCCACTGGTTTCTACTTATTCTTCTCCATGAATTTCTTTGCTGACCAGGAAACGATTGGCAACGGTTTCTGGTTGGATGGCTGACAGCACAACATGTCCAGAGTCTGTCACAATTACGGCGCGGGTACGACGACCGTAGGTTGCATCAATCAACTGGCCCCGATCACGAGCATCACTGATGATACGCTTGATGGGGGCAGACTCGGGGCTCACAATAGCGATGACCCGGTTCGCAGAAACAATATTGCCGAAACCGATATTGATCAGCCGTATATCCATAAAATGCCCTAAAAATCGGCAAAGATCCCATAAAGCCTTAGTGTCATGGTATCGGTTTAATTTTTGACTCACAAGTGAAATAAAAGTGCAGCCCGTTGACTTCACCACCCTGAGGGCGATTTGCGCCGATTTGCGATCGCATTGGCTCCCGGCCCGCCTGGAGCAGGTATACCAGCGCGATCGCCACACCCTGGCCCTCGGCCTGAGAACCCTGAACCGACGAGGATGGCTAACTGTGTCCTGGCATCCCCAGGCCGCCCGCCTCTGTATCGATGAAGCTCCCCCCCGTACCCCGGATACGTTTACCTTCAGTCAGCAGCTACGTCACCAGCTCAATGGGTTAGCTCTGGTGGCGATTGAGGCGATCGCCCCCTGGGAACGTGCGTTGGATCTTCAATTTGCCCGTCGTCCCGGTGACCCGCCGTTATGGCGCCTCTACGTGGAGGTGATGAACAAGTACAGCAACGTGATTCTGACCACCGCAGAAGGGCAGATTGTCACCGTGGCTCACCAGGTGAGCGCTCAGCAATCCAGTGTGCGTCCGTTACAAACTGGGCAACCTTACGAGTTTCCCCCTGCTCTGACCGAAACGATCCCTAATACGGCTGAATCGTTAGAATCCTGGCGAGAACGGGTGGCGTTGGTGCCCAAACCCTTGCGGCGAGCGTTGCAAGAGAATTACCGGGGGATGAGTTCTGTCCTGATTCGGGGAATGGGCGATCGCGCTCAAATTAATCCCGAGCAACCTACCGATCAAGTTACCGATGCCGAGTGGTTGCGCCTCTACGAAGTCTGGCAGGAATGGCTACATGCCCTTGAAGCTGAGTCCTTCCAACCGGGATGGACGCCGAGTGGCTACACCGTTTTAGGATGGGGTATGACGGCTGTGGCCTCAGACCTCCAAACCGTTGTTAGTAGCTATTACCGAGAACAACTCAACCGCCGAGAATTTGAGCAACTACGGCATCAATTGGATCAGCGCCTGCTCAGCTTGTTGAAAAAGTTATATGTCAAAGCTGAAGATTTTCAGTCGCGATTGAGTCAGTCGGACCAGGCCGATCGCTTTAAAGAACGGGCTGATCTGTTGATGGCGAACCTGCATGAGTGGCAGGTGGGGATGAACAGTATCACTCTGTCAGACTTTGCGACTGGAGAGCCTGTAACAATTTCCCTGGACCCTGAAAAGAACGCCGTTCAAAACGCTCAGGCGTTTTACAAGAAGCATCAGAAATTGAAGCGATCGCGCCAGGCCATCGAGCCTCTGTTACAGGAGGTACAGAGTGAGATCGCCTATCTGGAGCAGATTCAGGTGGCGATCGCCCAGTTCCAACACTACACCGCGCCTGATGACCTGGATTCGCTCCTGGAGATTCGCGAGGAGCTGATCCAGCAAGGCTACCTGGAAGCGACCGATGGCCGTCGTAGTTCCACCCCCGAAGAAACGACTTCCTTCCGCCGCTATCGCACCCCCAGCGGCTTTGAAGTTTGGGTAGGCCGCAACAACCGCCAGAACGATCAACTCACCTTCCGTTTAGCAACCGACTACGATCTCTGGTTTCACAGCCAGGAAATTCCGGGTAGTCACGTGCTGCTGCGCCTTCCGGCCGGGGCTGCCCCTGATGATGTCGATCTCCAGTTCACCGCTAACGTTGCGGCTTACCATAGCCGTGCTGCCCAGAGCGAGCAGGTACCTGTGGTTTACACGGCTCCCCGCTACGTTTTCAAACCAAAAGGCGCGAAGCCAGGCATGGCACTGTACAAACAGGAAACCATCATCTGGGGAGAACCTCAGAAGGCTGCTCAGTATGTTGTTAAAGAGGGTGAGGAGTAGGAGAGTAGTGATGCCTAGTAGGCTGGGGCAGAAGTGTACAACCTATTTTTTGTGGTGGGGTGCGAAGCACCCCACCACAAAAAATAGGCAACGAACTTAGGCCGTAGCCTACTAGGGATATTTTGGGCAATCGCTACCCAAACAACTCAGACTACCCAGTTCAACACAGGCCCCCCGTTCCTCTGCTTCCCTGCCCTTATGCCCACGCCCGACGCTCGCCTTTACGCCCCTGCAACCCAGCGCAACCGTGAACCCATTTTAGAAGTCCTGCGCCAGGTTCTTCCGGCGGATGGAACTGTTCTAGAAATTTCCAGTGGTACAGGAGAGCACGCGATATTCTTCGCGCCCTTACTACGGCCTCGCCAATGGCTTCCTTCGGATCCAGACCCGAATGCCCGTGCCAGTATTGCTGCCTGGCAGCGAGAGTGCCCCGCCGATAACCTGCACCCCCCGATCGCCCTGAATGCACAGGAACCGCTCTGGCCGCTGGAGGAGGGGTTTGCAGGGGTGGATCTGCAACAGTATCCAGTGCGGGCGATCGTGAATATCAACATGATTCACATCGCGCCCTGGGCGGCCTGTTTAGGGCTGATGGCTGGAGCCGGGCGGATTCTGCCATCTGGTGGCATCCTCTACCTCTATGGCCCTTTTAAGCTGAATGGTCAGCATGCGGCTCCCAGCAACGAGGCCTTCGACCAATCCCTACGGATGCGAGATCCAGACTGGGGCGTGCGCGATCTAGAGTCTGTTACAGCAGTCGCTGAAGAGAATGGTCTGAAGCGGATTCAGGTCGTTTCAATGCCTGCAAATAATGTCTCGGTGGTTTTTCAGCGATGTTCGCCTTGAACAGCGACCCTCTGAGCTATGACATCTCCTTGGATAGCGCAGTGCGCTCAGATTCAGGACGTTGAATTTTTGAGAAGCCGAGCCTTCATGTGGCTTCTCAAAAAACGGTTCTGACCAGGTCGTGTCAGGCTATAACGGGCATTCTGTCGCTCTTGGGGCAAAAGTTAAGGGTGTGACGCATTGCATCACACCCTTAACTATGGAAACCGCGTATGGAAAAAGGGGGCATGATACCCCCAGGAAAACCATTCCTAGAAAACTAGGGAATGGGTGCAAACAGCAAATCTGGGAACAAGCGGTTGATCTCAATCAGCAGGCTGGCGAGAACGACCACAGTAACTGTAGCCAGAACTGGGGCTGTAGATAGGTATTTGACGAAGTATTGCATAGTTCGTGCTCCACAGTATCGGACAAGGACGACAACGAAAAATCAGGAGAATTTAGCCAAAAAGGCCAGCCCCTAGCGAGGCGAGACCGGAATCTCGTTATCGGCAGCCGTCAGCTTACCTGTGGTGAACTCTCGCAGAGCTGCAAGGGGCCAGAGAAAGCTGGAGGCGATAATACCCAGTGCTTTGGGTACATCAATGATGATTTCATCCATCTCGGGGCTTGTCCCACGCCGAGGGGAATTCAGGTAAGTGCGGCCGGACCAGCCAATCAATCCTGCAATGTACAGGAACAGAATGCTGGGGATAATGAACTCACCCAGGTGATTCAAGCTGCCGTCAACGATCAGATGAGGCAACCCATCTTCTTCGCCGCAGAGAACTTGAGAGTAACGCTCAAACCGCAGTTTGGTCTGAGGGGTAACTGCCTTGGATGCCCGAGCCTGGAAGGCTGGGGTATCAGCACAGGTGGTTAGGTTGTAGGCTGAAGCTGGAGGCACGATTCCAATCCAAAGAACCACTGCCAGAGCAAGAGCAAACAATTTGCGCATGGAATTGTTTCCCTTTGTTACAAAAAGCTAAGTTTTTTGTAGAAAAAATTAAGTTGTTTGTATGAAGCCCATTCAAACTTCAGGGTAATCATACTCTGCCAGGGATTCAGCTTAACGTTAAGCTTTTAGAAGTTGCATCTTGATGAAAATAGAGACCAAAAAGTGGTATGGGCTGCTTAGATGGCGATCGCTATGTAACGCTCCAAAACCTTGCCCAGAGAGCTTTTGGCTATTCTTCCTTGGCACTCATTCAAGATTGTTAATTGAGTTTTTGACTGCGGAATAGAGAGCTTTGTAACGATTTTTGTTTCATGCTCTTCTATGTAGTTTTGTAAATTTTGACCGATTTTGTAGAGCAGGGTTAAGAGTAGATGGCGACCGTTTTGGCAATTGAAACCAGTTGTGATGAAACTGCTGTGGCTGTGGTGCGCAATCGCTGCATCCTCAGCAATGTGGTTGCCTCTCAAATCGCGGTGCATCAGCCCTATGGCGGTGTTGTGCCGGAGGTGGCATCACGGCAACATTTGGAGACGGTGAATGGGGCGATCGCCCAGGCTTTAGAGGAATTTGGTGAAGGGTGGGATGCCATTGATGGGATTGCCGCTACCTGTGCTCCGGGATTGGTAGGGGCATTGATGGTGGGTTTAACTGCCGCGAAAACCCTGGCTCTCTTGCACGAGAAGCCGTTTCTTGGAGTTCATCATTTAGAAGGTCATATCTATGCCAGTTACCTGGCCGCTCCAGACCTGCAACCGCCATTTCTCTGCCTTCTGGTGTCGGGTGGCCACACCAGTCTGATCTATGTCAAAGATTGCGGCCATTACGAAACCTTAGGAGAAACCCGCGACGATGCAGCGGGGGAGGCCTTCGACAAGGTGGCCCGCTTGCTGGATTTGGGTTATCCCGGTGGCCCTGTGATCGATCGCTTGGCCCAGGAGGGTAATGCCCAGGCATTTCCCTTGCCCGAGGGGCAAATTTCCCTGCCAGGTGGTGGATTTCATCCCTATGACTCCAGCTTCAGCGGCCTGAAGACAGCGGTGCTGCGCTTGACTCAAACGTTGCAGCAACGTCCCGAACCAATTCCCGTTGCAGACCTGGCTGCCAGTTTTCAAGCAACAGTGGCACGGGCGTTGACGAAGCGGGCGATCGCCTGTGCTCTCGACTATGGTCTCACCACCATTGTGGTCGGGGGTGGCGTCGCCGCTAACCGTGGGCTGCGAGAACATCTAACGGCTGCTGCTGAGGCTCGCAATTTGCGGGCATTTTTCCCACCGCTCAAGTTTTGTACGGACAACGCGGCCATGATTGCCTGCGCCGCTGCTGATCACCTGAACCGGGGGCACCGGTCAACACTAGCCCTGGGAGCACAATCCCGGATGCCCTTGTCGAAAGTTATGGAGTTGTATAGCCTGACGTAATTCAGTTAACACAGGTGATGCTTGAAAAGCCCCGTATCATGTGGCTTTTCAAGCATCACCTGATTCTAAACCTGTAGGGTTACCGACCCTATCTAACCTCAGCTCGGGATAAGCTGAAGTGCTCATTTTGGCGTGCGTTTTGCGCACGCCAAAATGAGCGTTTTCGAGTGCCGCGCAACGCGCGGCACTCGAAAACGCCCTTAACCCGAACTCAGGTTATCTAAGTAGTTCGCCAAGCGTCCTTTGAGGGTTTGATACGGCCTGCGAAGCTTGCCACATCAAATTATCTTCAAACCTATGCAGAGGTTGGAAGACTATCGCTATGCTTCTGCAAAATGTCCAGGATGATCTGGCTGACGTAATCAGTCTGCTCCAACATAGCCAGGTGACCGCAATCCGGAATCTCGATCACATTGTTTGCGTTGTTGTGAAAGAGTGAGTGGAAACTGGCGAGATGCTGCACATATTGAGGCTCCATCACGGTATCCTGCTGCCCTGTGAGGAAATACACGGGTTGCTTGAGGCGGGAAACCACTTGAGGTAAGCGATGGACTTCTTCCTCAGTGGTGGAATCAAGCAGGGCACCTAAGGCAGCTTCAGGGTCAGCTGCTGTCCAGTCTACAAGTCGCCGTCGCCCCCAGGAGCGGGGAAGCGGTCGGGCCACATTCATCCAGGCCATCATGCGGTCAAGCAGCGGCAAGTAGCAAAGCCAGCGAGGGCGCAGTCTAACCAATTGCTCCCCAGCGGCCCGGAATCGCTCAAATTCCTCTTTGAGATAAATGCCACCGCCAGAGTTGACGCAGATGACCCCTTTGACGCGATCGCCCATCTGATCCGCTGCCCAAAGCGAAATGCTGCCCCCCAGGGAATGCCCTACAAGCCATACATTGGAAAGATTCAGCTTCTCTAACAGAATTTCGAGATCATGGGCATAGTCAGCAGGGGTATAGCGCCCTGAGGAAATTTCTGTATTGAGTGTTTCGGTAGAAACGCCTTGCTCAAGGGGGAGCGTCGCTGGAGATGAGGGACGCGAGGGAGAGGCGGCTACCTGGGCTGCTGGAGAGAGCCGGGCAACGCGAACCTGCCGAGAAGTCTGGGAATCTCCGAAGCCCCGTAGGTCGTAAGTGAGGCATTGGTAATAGGGGGAAAGCTGTTGGATTAACGGTTGCCAGTAGGCGCGGCTCAGAAGCCAACCGTGAACGAACACCAAAACCGGAGGCGTTTTGGCAGGGGACGTCAACTCGTATGCGTGGGGAACCCCTAGAACTTCGACAGTGCTTACCATGCTTCTATCCTAGCCCGAAGTGAGGGGGAAACGGGGGATCGGTTGAGCCTCTTTCTGGGAGGGAATTGCGGTTTTCATCCCGCACATTGCATGTTGCTACAGTTCTCAGGTTGCTCTCGGGTTTTGACGGTAAAATCTGCGTGACTTTAATCCCTAATGGTTGCGTTCAAATGGGTTGAAATTTGAGCAATCCATTTCCTGACTTTGTTCGTATTGGTTATACCGCTCTTACAGGGAGACCGTCCATGAGTGCGAAGGATTTGGCAACCATTCTGCATCCGGCGATCGCCGCCTTCTATGTATTTCCGTTAATCGGCATTGCTGTTTACTATGCCTGGCAGACGCGCCAACGGCGGCTGCAAGCTCAGGCAGATGGCAAAAGCAAAATTCCTCCAGTGGTCGGTTCTGAGCATTTGAAGTTAGGAAAATGGTTAAGCGCCTCGGTGGTGGGAATTGCCCTGCTAGGAATGGCACAGCCCATTGTGAAAAAGCTGATCTTCGATTCCCAAAATTGGGCGGCTAACTCCACGCGCTTCTTCCTGATTCTGCTGTTTTTTGTTGCCACGATCGCCTCTCTCGTGATGCTGTATCGTGCCCGAACTCCGTTATGGCGAGCAGTGTTCGCGACTCTTTGCGGCATGGGGGTGATTATTATTGGTTTCCAGAAATTTCAAGCTGGGGATGGCAACCTTTACCCCCTCGTCTTCCGGCGTGATTATGAGTGGTATGTGTCCCATTTCTACTTCGGGATGGGAGCCACGATGCTGATGATTTTTTCGCTGGCGACCATACCCGATATTTACAAGGATCGCTCTAACGGTTGGCGAAAGGCTCATGCGCTGCTGAACTGTGTTGCCCTTTTGTTCTTCATTTTTCAGGGAATCACTGGGGCACGAGATCTCATCGAAATCCCGCCAAGTTGGCAACAGCCCTATGTAGAACAGCTGTATATCAATAACTGCCAGGCTCAACCTTGCCAGGTGACGCCCGCTGCGCCTAGTCCTGCTCCTTAATCCTTGAAACGTCCTTGCGATGCCTGACAACGCTTGTAGGGGCGGGTTTTGGCCTTATTTTTGCATCACATCCAGAATTATTTTTCCAACCCGCCCTTGCTTGCGATCGCCTACAACTACAGCGAGGGCAGGTTTTGCCGGGAGGTTAACATCACAGGCGAAGGTGATCTGCTAAACCCTTTCCTACCCTTGCGGATGAACGTTTATGATTCGTTATTCTTTTTGGCGGCGATGCGAAGCTTGGCCGATCGCGCTCTCGGATTTGCCTCTAACTCGGCCTCTTGAGCCTCAATCGGTTTCTTCGTAATGACCGTCAGCTCTGGATGATTGCGGAAGCCGTGCTTTACCAGTCGATCCTCCAAGCTATGGAAGCTGATGATGGCAATCCGGCCTTCTGGCTTGAGCCAATTAGGCGCGGTTTGTAGAAGGTGCTCCAGTACCTCCAACTCACGGTTTACGGCAATGCGGAGGGCCTGAAAAACTCGGGTAGCTGGGTGAATGCGGCCATAGCGGTATTTGGGAGGCACACAGCGGGCGATCGCCTCTGCCAATTCCGTGGTCGTTTCAAAGGGCCGCTGCTCTACAATGCGCCTGGCCATACGCCGGGATAGCCGCTCTTCTCCATAGGTGTAGAAAATCCGCGCTAGCTCTGCCTCATCTTCTTCATTAATCAGGTCAGCTGCGCTGAGAGGTTGATGGGGGTTCATTCGCATATCCAGAGGCGCGGTCTGCCGGAAGCTAAAGCCTCGCTGGGCTTGATCCACCTGGGCAGAGCTAATTCCCAAGTCGGCCAGGATGCCGTCGAAACGCTGGTTGCCAGGGTTGAAGTCTGCGAAGTTGGTGGCGTGAAATTGGACGCGATCGCCAAACTCCTTTAAATTTTCCTGTGCCGCTGCCAGCGCCATCGGGTCTTGATCCAGCGCTGTTACCCTGACTCCGGGAGCCGATTCTAAAATCCGCCGACTGTGCCCACCGCCGCCTATGGTTGCATCCAGATAATGGCCGTTGGCCTGAATGGCCAAGCCCGCAATCACCTCATCCGGTAACACGGGGATATGGTGGAACTCAGGGGATTCTTCAAGAAGGGTGGGGCGATCGCTCAAGGGACTCTCTCAACAAATGCACAGCACAGAAAGCATAACCAGGACTCTGATACTTTGTGTTAGCTATCCACCTACCGCAGCATAGTTATTGAAAAAAATCTATGCAGTAAAACTTATGCATAGACTACTGAAAAGTAATTGACCCCAAGCCTCAGACTGCTTACAGAAGGCTATAAAATCCTTCATAATCTTAAGAGTATCCAGCACAGTCTCCCGGCTAATCTCGATTCTTCTAACCCTACCCCGAATTTCACGTACCAGGAGAGAGCACCGCTATGCCGATGATCGAAACTAAAACCGAACCCATGGTTCTCAACATGGGGCCACACCACCCGTCAATGCACGGGGTGTTGCGCCTGATTGTGACCCTGGACGGCGAAGATGTGATCGACTGCGAACCTGTCATTGGCTACCTCCACCGGGGCATGGAGAAGATCGCAGAAAATCGCACTCCCATCATGTACATCCCCTATGTAAGCCGCTGGGACTACGCGGAAGGGATGTTCAACGAGGCGGTTGTGGTCAACGCCATTGAGAAACTGGCAGATGTGCCCATTCCCCGCCGCGCCAGCTACATCCGCGTCATTATGTTGGAGCTGAACCGGATTGCCAACCACCTGCTGTGGCTTGGCCCCTTCATGGCAGACGTGGGTGCTCAAACTCCTTTCTTCTACATCTTCCGTGAGCGGGAGCTGATCTATGACCTGTGGGAAGCTGCAACGGGCTATCGCATGGTCAACAACAACTACTGGCGCATTGGCGGTGTAGCCGCTGACCTGCCCTATGGTTGGGTGGATAAGTGCTACGACTTCTGTGACTACTTCCTGCCCAAGGTGGATGAGTACGAGAAGCTGATCACCGACAACCCCATCTTCCGCCGTCGTGTGGAAGGGGTGGGCACGATTACCCGTGACCAGGCGATCAACTGGGGTCTATCTGGCCCCATGCTGCGTGGCTCTGGCGTGCAGTGGGACTTGCGCAAGGTTGACCACTACGAGTGCTACGACGACTTCGACTGGGACGTTCACTGGGAAACCGCTGGCGACTGCTTCGCCCGCTACGTGGTGCGGATTCGTGAAATGCGTGAATCCATCAAGATTATTCGTCAGGCTCTCAAGGGTCTGCCCGGCGGTCCCTACGAGAACTTGGAAGCCCAGCGCATGGCTGGTGGTCCCAAGTCAGAGTGGAACACCTTTGACTACCAGTTCATTGGTAAGAAGATTGCTCCCACCTTTAAGATTCCCAAGGGCGAAAACTACGTCCGTGTGGAAAGCGGTAAGGGTGAGTTGGGTATCTATGTGATTGGTGATGACAACGTCTTCCCCTGGCGCTTCAAGATCCGCGCTGCTGACTTTGTGAACCTGCAAATTCTGCCCCACATTCTGAAAGGGGTGAAGGTCGCAGACATTGTGGCAATTCTCGGTAGCATTGACATCATTATGGGTTCTGTTGACCGTTAATTGAGCGATCGCAATTCGTTCTAGAAAAATGCGCTGTGGCAAAGCACAGCGCATTTTTATTACTTCTTTAACCCGTTTGTGCTGTTCTCAAGCTCTCCTAATTGAGCCGTAAAAGTTGTTTGAAACGGTTGATTTCCGTGTTCTAAAAAGTGAGAAAACTAACTGTTTAAAACGGTTTTTAAGAACCTATTGAAGAAGGTAATTTTCCGTGCCTTTAGGACGCGGAAAATACCTTTTTCATGGCTTTTCAATCAGCTTTTAATATTATCCAGCCTGGCTTCGTTCAAGGGTTTGGAGGCGGTGTTGGCTGTTCTTTTCAGCGCCGTTCTATTTCGCGAAGACTATTCGGCCTTAAAATTGCCTGGGGTGTTTCTCGTTGTTGGAATTACGTTTCTTTGTTCAGGTAATGCTTAAGTAGGTAGGCGATCGCCCTTCCAGCCATGCTGATTCCAGTATGTTTTGGGACGTGAAATCCAGGATTTTACGTCCCAAAACATACCTGGCGAGTTAACCCTAAACCCAGTTGAACTAGTGTGAGAGTGCTCACATAAAACCTTTACGTTCCCTCAGCATTGTTATACTTGCCAAAAAATGGCGCTGCGGATTTTGGGTACGAGCTTGAGCAAACGATCAAGGTTTCGGTTCTCAACGGCTTGTTTAGCAGTTGCAACGGTTCACACCGTTTAACAGAAATAAGGAGGGCGTCATGGGATATGGGGCAACATTAGCCGAAGGGTGGCAACTCTATGTGGACAATGAGGCTGGGCAAACCCGTTTAACGACTCTTCAGGGTAACGCTGGCCAACAGCAGAGCCAGACGATCGCCTTTCTGACTGGTTTCTGGACCGTGCCTCCCACTCTTTTTCGTACACCTCAAGGGTTCATCCTGCGAATCGAGGGCGAATCGGGACAAACCTATGTGCAAATCCAACCAGGTGGTGTTCAGGCTCTTAACACGTCACCCAACCTGGCAGCAGCAGATGTTATACCCCTAACGCAGCGCACCCATTCAGTCCCAGGGGCAATGCCTCCCATGGCCCCATTGCCACCCATGCAACCCCTGCCGCCGATGCAGATGAATCCCATGCGTATGCGGATGGGAGACATGGAGATGCAAATGGGCAACGCTTCCACTCCAGACCCAATGCGAAAGTTTTGTCCTCAGTGCGGACAGCCAGTGCGGGTGGGCGATCGCTTCTGCTCCAGTTGTGGGCATCGCTTGGGGGAATTGACGCAATCCTAAGGGTTGTGAGTTTAATAGAACCCCGATTTTTTGAGGAAAGCTCGGCGTAGTCAAGCTTTCCTCAAAAATCGGGGTTCTACTTTGTACAAGATCAATACGGCTAAATTCCTATCCATCCTGCGCCAATTCCAACATCCCTTTTTCTATCCTCGCAAGACTGATGCAAGTTGGCTCTAGCTGCTGCATTGTGATGGGTGCGCTGGCTGAAACGCAAGCTTAATGATGTTGTTTCTTTAAGAAACACTGCAAGTTATTAATATTAATGTTTTTACATGTTTCTCAACTTTGTTCTGGGATCGCCATGAGGAAAGGAACCTGGCTTTTCTAAAGAAAAATGAATGAATTTGTAGTCGTTAAATCTTCTTGCAAGACGGCCAGGGAATCAGAATCCTGCGATTGAATGGAAGCATAGGATGCAATAGGCAAGCGCATAACTGGGAGGTGTTAAAGGATTGTAACAACCTCTGGATATGTGCCCTTTACTTGTTGCTGAGGCTGTTATTGTTTCCCGTTGTCGAGTCGTGAGAAGGGCTAATTAATATGAACTGGTATGGGCAACTTACTCGGCTAGTGTTGGATTATTACCGGGAAGACCTGCCACAACTTCGGCAAATTCAAAACCTGCAAAGGTGTAAAGTTTTTCGCCGTTGGGGTGTATTAAAAATTGATTGCCGCGATCGCAAAATCGCCGAAGAACTATCTGCTGCCGCTGCCATCTTACAAGAACCTATTGCTCAGCTTAGAATTGCTCACCAGATTAATATTTTGTGGCGAGGTGAGCTTGTACTATCGTTGCCCGTCGATGATTCTCGCCTCAAAACCTGGTAATTCTCAAGCCAACTTCAATTTGGGAAGAACAGGACTTTGCCTGGTTTCTTCCGTATTAAAAAGAGTGGGAGCCAAGCTCCCACTCTTTTTAATAGCTAATGCTATCAGCGATCAAAATTACCTTACATTTGCTTTCTGAGGTGCAGTTGCCGGGGCCGCTACGCTGGCATGAGTCGGTAGCATTGCATTTAACCAACCTGCTACTAACGCATCCAGGGAAAACAAACCGGCTCCATTAATCAGGAACACCAGGAAGCAGGCGGCATACAGCATCGACAGCTCCAGGTAGGGAATGCTGAATCCCGCCACCTTAATGTGGTGGTACATCGCGACCAGCATGGTCGAGAACAACCCTAAGGCTGCCGGACGAGTCAATAACCCAACAGCGAGCAACGGTGCTGCTAGCAGCTCGGTATAACCAGCCAGGTAACTAAAGAAGATGGGAAACGGCAACCCAATCACCTTCACATAAGCTTCAGCAAAGCTTTCGATATTGGAAAGCTTGTCCAATCCGTTGTGAATCATTACCAGACCTGCCACCACACGCAGAATCAACCAGGCTGCCTGGGAGGCATAATTCGGAACAAGGTTCGGCCGCAATACGGCCAGAACCAGAGTGGAGAGACGCTGAATCATGATGTATGCCGCCAAAAGTATGTTGAGTTTCTATAAGCACTCTTATTAAGTAATATAAACTAATTTTAATGTATGTGGATCAAGCACTCTCATCTTTTCAAAAGGTGCTTGTTCTTCCTCTGCGCTGTTTTATTGCAAATTGTTGCAGAATAGTCAGAGAGAGAGTTGAAACTGGGCTTATTCTGCTGGGGTTATGGGTGCGATCGCCGAGTGAGCGGTGGAGCCGAAGGCGCCTACTTCCCCTTGAAATGCTCTCTTGATGCTTGATTCCGTACCCGAAGGTCAGTCTTCTACACCTATGTCTTCAGAATTTTCCACTCAGTTACGCTCCTCGGATGCGAGCCCTGCTGTCAGAAATGAGGGCTCTAGTAATGGCACCTCAAATCACAATGGAGCGACCAATGGGGCAAAAACCAGCGCTCTCGCTCCCCCCGATGATTTTGTACCCCGGCACGTGGGGCCACGGGAAGCTGAGTTGGCGCAAATGCTTCAGGTTTTGGATGTAGCAACTTTGGCGGAGTTGATTGACCAAACGGTTCCAGCCAGTTTGCGGGTGAAGCAACCCCTGAAGCTAGGTGCGGGGCGGAGTGAAGCAGAATTGCTACAGGAGTTAAAGGCGATCGCCTCCCAAAACCAGATCTTCCGCTCCTACATTGGCATGGGCTATGCCAACTGCATTACACCGCCTGTTATCCAGCGCAACATTCTGGAAAACCCCGGCTGGTATACCCAGTACACCCCCTATCAACCGGAAATTGCTCAAGGGCGTCTCGAAGCATTGCTGAATTATCAAACTTTGGTGACGGATTTGACGGGAATGGCGATCGCGAACGCCTCCCTCCTCGATGAGGCGACCGCTGCTGCTGAAGCGATGGCGATGAGCTATGGCCTCAACAAGGGCAAAGCCACTACCTTTTGGGTTTCTGAAGCCTGCCACCCTCAAACCATTGATGTGATTCGTACTCGGGCTTTACCCTTGGGAATTGACGTAGTTGTGGGCGATCACCAGAAATTAGAGGTTGATGCGTCCATCTTTGGAGTGCTGCTGCAATACCCTGCTACCGATGGCAGCATCTATGACTATTCCGCGTTGATTGAGCAGGCCCATGCAGCTGGAGCCCTCGTCACCGTAGCGGCGGATCTCCTGGCTCTAACGCTGTTGAAGCCCCCCGGTGAGTTTGGTGCCGACATTGTAGTGGGTAATACCCAGCGTTTTGGAGTGCCCCTGGGTTATGGTGGCCCCCATGCCGCTTACTTCGCAACCCGTGAAGCCTACAAGCGACAGATTCCCGGTCGTCTCGTGGGAGTTTCCAAAGATGTATTAGGAAACCCAGCGTTGCGTTTGGCGCTGCAAACCCGTGAGCAACACATCCGGCGGGATAAGGCGACCAGTAACATTTGTACCGCTCAAGTTCTGTTGGCTGTCATCGCTTCTATGTATGCGGTGTACCACGGGCCGGAAGGACTGAAGCGCATTGCGACTCGGATTCACCAGCTAACAACTGCCCTGGCTCAAGGGTTACGAAGCTTCGGGTATAGCCTGGGGGAACCCTTTTTTGACACGGTGCGCGTGACTGTGGAGGCCGAGCAGGCGGCGGTAATTGGAGAGCGGGCGATCGCAAACCGCATCAATCTGCGCCATCTTGATTCCGATACCTTCACCATTACCCTGGATGAGACGACGACACCGGATGATGTCCAGGCTCTATTGAACCTATTTGCCCCTGATAAATCTGTCAGCCTGCAATATGGTCCCTCCCCGGTGCCTGTGGCTCTACAACGTACATCGCCCTATCTGACCCATCCCGTATTCCAGCGCTATCACTCTGAGACGGAATTGCTGCGCTACATGTATCGCCTGCAAATGAAGGATTTGTCTCTGGCAACGGCGATGATTCCGCTGGGCTCTTGCACCATGAAGCTGAACGCGACCAGTGAGATGATCCCTATCACTTGGCCGGAGTTTGGGCAAATTCATCCATTTGTTCCGTTGGATCAGGCTCAGGGCTATCAAACCATGTTCCGTCAACTGGAAGATTGGCTGGCAGAAATTACCGGGTTTGCGGCTATCTCCTTACAGCCAAATGCGGGTTCTCAAGGAGAGTATGCGGGTTTGCTGGTGATTCGGGAGTACCATCAGCAGCGGGGAGATGGCGATCGCACAGTCTGTCTGATTCCGGAATCCGCTCACGGCACGAACCCCGCCAGTGCGGTTATGGCCGGCATGAAGGTGGTTCCCGTTGTTTGTGATAACGATGGGAACATCGACATGGCTGACCTGAAAGCCAAGGCAGAAAAGCATAGTGCCCAGCTGTCTGCGCTGATGGTGACTTACCCCTCTACTCACGGGGTATTTGAGGAGGGCATTCAGCAGATCTGTGACATCATCCACACTCACGGTGGCCAGGTGTATATGGATGGGGCCAATCTCAATGCTCAGGTCGGCCTCTGTCGTCCCGCTGAGCTGGGCGCTGATGTCTGTCATCTCAACTTGCATAAAACCTTCTGCATTCCCCATGGTGGTGGCGGGCCTGGTATGGGACCGATTGGGGTCGCTGCTCACCTGGTACCTTATCTGCCAGGCCATACTGTGGTCACCCTGGAGGGGCAGGAACGTATTGGTGCTGTCTCCGCAGCTCCCTGGGGAAGTAGCAGCATCTTGCCAATTTCCTGGATGTACATTGCCCTAATGGGTGGCGAGGGGTTAACCCGCGCTACCGAAATCGCTATCCTTAACGCAAACTACATTGCCAAGCGTCTGGAGGGGCACTATTCCATCCTTTACAAGGGTCGCAATGGTCGCGTTGCCCATGAATGTATTGTGGACTTGCGTCAATTCAAGAAGACAGCGGGTATTGAAGCGGAAGATGTAGCGAAGCGTCTGATCGACTATGGTTTTCACCCACCCACCATGTCTTGGCCGGTGGCTGGCACTATCATGGTTGAGCCGACCGAGAGCGAATCGTTAGCGGAGCTAGATCGGTTCTGCGATGCAATGATCGCCATTCGTGAGGAAATTCGCGAGATCGAGGAGGGCAAGGCCCATGCTCAGGATAACTTGCTGAAGCATGCGCCCCATCCTGCTGCGGTCGTGACGAGTGATGTTTGGGAACGCCCCTATTCTCGGGAACGGGCTGCTTACCCCACTGCCTGGACGCGGGAGGGTAAATTCTGGCCTGCGGTGGCGCGAGTGGATAATGCCTATGGCGATCGCAATCTCGTCTGTGCCTGCCTACCGATGGAAGCCTACGCCCAGTAGGTTCACTCTGTTGTTTTTCGGGTGCCTCGCGTCCGAAAAACAACGCCTTCAGTCAGCCCTAAAACATGCTCTAGCATCTGGAGCCGCGACCGCAACCATTTGCAAAAATAAACTGGTCTCAATCAAAAGGAGAGAGGCGGGACAAAGCCCCGCCTCTCTCCTTTTGATTGACTATGCAAATTACGTTCGGCGAATATTTAAACAGCACCACTCGCCTCGTCGCCAGAGGGTTGCAACAACCCAACCGTTTTCCTCCAGGGTGTCTGCAACCGGTTTCACCTGTTCGAGCAAAATGCCGCTGAGAATACCCCAGGTGGTTGGTTTGGAAATTGCCCCAAATCCCGGAATCAAATCCACAATTGTCTCTGCCAGGATATTGCAGAGAATCCCATCGACGGGTTCTGAGGTGAGTTCTGAGATGGTGCTGAGGCTACCCTTCGTGGTAACCAGGCGATCGCTTGGTAGATTATTTAATTCCAGGCTGGTCTGAGTGGCTTCAATCGCTAAAGGATCGGTGTCGACCGCCAACACCCAATCGGCCCCCAACAGGATTGCCCCCAGGGAGAGAATCCCAGAACCGCAGCCAATATCTGCGATGACAACTTTAGCATTGGGATCGCGAGGTGACTCATCTAACCGCATTTCCAGCGCTTCCAGGCAGAGCTGGGTAGTGGCGTGGCTACCCGTACCAAAGGCAAAGCCAGGATCGAGGCGAATGACCAGCCGATCCGTTTGTTCCGGCTCGGGGAGCCATGCCGGGTTAATGAGGAAGCGATCGCCCACCTCTTGAGGTGCCCAATACTGCTTCCAAGTACTCGACCAGTCCTCCTCCTCAATCATCTGCCATTGCATATCGGGGATCGGCAACCCGGCACACAGAGCATCTTGTTTGAGTAACAGGGCTAGAGCGGATAAATCCAATAACTTGACTTGCTGTTGAGGCAAATAAGCCCGTACCAGCTTGGTATGGCCTGCCGTTTCACTGGAAGTTCCCTGGCTGCCAAAGTCCGTCAGCCGCCAGAAAACCAGGTCTTCCGCGTCAGGGTCACAGAGTACCCGAATCTCCCACCAACTTGTCGCCAAAGTTCCTCCAGTGTTTCGATCATGGCTGCGCCAGGTTGACCTTAAGCCTCAAAAATAGGCTTTCTAAGGCTAGGCTACTCCTCCATTAAGGATTTTTTGAGGGGGCTTTAACCCCTCAAAAAATCCTTGGATTTGATCTGTCAGTATCGAGCGATGATCCTGACAAACAACCTGAGCCCATACGAGACGCATCAATTCAATGTGTCAGGCCGGAACTCGACTCTAACAAATTACCCAAACCCTACGCAGGCAGCGTAATGGTATAAGCATCCCGAATGCCAGCCAGTTGAGTAATCTCAGTGAGTACCCCTTCTGGTAAGGGATCATCCAAACTGAGTACCATGACCGCGTCGCCCCGCACGATTTTGCGACCCACCTGCATGCTGGCAATGTTGACGTTAAAGTTGCCCAATAGGGAACCTAACTGGCCAATAATGCCCGGCATGTCACGATGCAGGGTAAATAACATATACCGGCTGGGGGGCACGTTAATCGGGAAATCATTGATGCTGGTAATACGAATTTCGTTGTCTCCCAACAGTGCTCCGGAAACTGTGTGTTCTCCAAGCGGACCGTCGGCCGAAATCCGAATCGAACCCGTGTAATCCTTCGTAGTGGCATCCCGAACTTCGGTAACGTGGATACCTCGTTCCTTCGCCTCAATGCTGGCGTTCACGTAGTTAACGCGCTCTTGCAGAGCATGGGACAGCAGCCCCTTCAGGCCCGCTACTACAACGGGTTGGCTCTCATTATTGGCAACTTCACCCTGTAAGCGGATGTTGAAGTTCTCAACACGCCCACCCGTAAGCTGGCTGATCAGGTTGCCGAGAGTTTCTGCCAAATCCATGTAAGGACGTAGCTTCTCCAGAACCTCGGGCCGCAGACCGGGGATGTTGACCGCCGAGCGAGCCGGCAGGCCCAGCAATACATCACGGATTTGCTCGGCCACATCAATCGCCACGTTTACCTGCGCTTCTTCAGTGGAAGCGCCCAGGTGAGGCGTCAAGATGATCTCCCGGCCCACTTCCCGCAGGACAGACTCACCCAGGGGTTCGCTCTCAAATACGTCCAGTGCGGCTCCAGCAATTTGACCCTCTTGCAGCGCTTTAGCCAGAGCTGCCTCATCAATAATGCCGCCCCGAGCGCAGTTGATCAGCCGTGCCGTCGGCTTCATCTTCGCCAGCGTATCGGCATTGATCATGTGGTAGGTTTCGGGGGTCTTGGGCAGGTGCAGCGTAATGTAGTCAGACTCGCGCATCAGCAGATCGAGTTCGACCAGATGAACGCCTAATTGCTCAGCCCGTTCCTTGGAAAGAAAGGGATCATAGGCCAGCACTTGCATCCCCATTGCCCGTGCAACCGTAGCAACGTGGGAGCCGATCTTACCCAGACCGACCACACCGAGGGTCTTCTTGTAAACTTCAACCCCCAGGAATTTGCCCCGTTCCCACTTGCCTTCCTTAACGGACTGGTTGGCAGCGGGGATATGGCGGGAGAGCGAGAGCATCATGGCGAGCGCATGCTCCGCTGCCGCAATAGTGTTTCCTTCGGGGGAATTGACCACCAGAATGCCCTGGCGGGTGGCACTTTTCACGTCTACGTTATCGACGCCAACACCAGCGCGGCCGATAATTTTGAGTTGTTTACCGGCTTCGATGATTTCGGCGGTGACACGAGTGCCCGAGCGAATCATCAGAGCATCGTAATCGGGAATAATTTGCACCAGTTCTTCTGGTGTCAAACCGGTTTTGACATCGACCTGCGCAACCTGGGAGAGGATGTCGATACCAACCTGATCAATCGGGTCAGAAACGAGAACCTTGGGCATGATGGGAAATGAGTGGCAATAGACGACGAGTGATCAGGGGAAGGCAAGCGCATTCTTGAAAAGACCCTGTGAGGGTTCATTTTTTGGGCGTAAGACGCATAAAAGATGAACTTTTCAAAAACACGAGCATTACCATCCCGACGGGAATGATTCCAGTCAACTTAGCACCAAAGCAGCGTGGCTTCCGGACTGAAAGCTCTGATCTGATTGGGCTTAACGGCCCGTTTATAGGAAGGATTGAAAACTTCTACAAAGGGTCATTTTACTGCAAAGCGGTAATGCCCTGGAGAATGGCAGAAAGTTTTCGCGATCGCCATTATCAGGTTCGGTTTCCTTAAGTTTCCGGAGAAGTTTGCAGCCGAACCCCAGGCTCACCTGGGCCTAGGCGAACTAAACAGGACTATTTCATCACTTTCGGATTACCGTACCTTGCCGAAGCCTGCAATAATCTGTTACATTTATTTACAGATTGAAACAGGGCTTTACATAAGGAGGCCAACATGGTTCTGCTAATTGCGTTGTTTGGAGTAGCCTGGGTTGCCGCTGCGGTCATTGGAACTCAAGCCTACTTCCGAGGTGAGCAGACAAAGCCAATTCATGAGCGGAACTGGCGCTCGAATGGGTTTGAGGCACTGGCTCAAACTTTTACGGGTAGCGAAATTGATTACAGCAATCGGGTTCCAGCCTTCCAGGTCGTCGATGCATATACTAGCCGGACGCTGCCGAACCGATAGGCTTCATGGGCTGTGGCTCTCCACGCAGCCCGTGATCCCCAAGTTTGTTACGCGATACCTATGAATCCTCAATGTGTGGCCTCTGCGGGGGCCATTTTTTGTAATCGGGTTCCGGGTTAAGGGCGTTTTCGAGTGCCGTACGTTGCGCGGCACTCGAAAACGCCCTTAACCGAACTCGGGTTTTGTAGGTGCGTGGTGCCGTAACAAAATTTAGTGAAAAATGAGAAAAAGGGCTTCTTTTAGAAGCCCTTTTTCTCATAAATTGCATCGTTAGCGATCGGATAGACGGATAAAGAGGGTGCCTTGTCGACTCTGTTGATCGCCCCCAGCACTGCTGAATGTTAGCGATCGCACATGATCAAAAATAGGACGGGCCGACAATCCTGCCAGTTTCAGCAGAGGAATACGCTTTTCTAGAACTGGCCTGACGGCGGACCAATTGACGTAGAAAAAGCCGTTGTTTGCAGGAGGGATGGGGGCGATCGCTTCCTTAAACTCTCCTTGCTCTGCCAGGGAACGGGAGGGCGCCTGAAGTGCCTGGCTCATGGCATCCAGAGAGGTTGCCAGCAGTTCAAATCCGCGAGTGTTAGTGTGGACCCCCCGCACTTCGGCCTGGATCTGGGGCGTGTTGCGTCGTCGCGAGCGACCCTCAGCGGTGGAAAGGCGAGTCCAGGTATAGGTAGGCTGACCGTTCAAATCGACGGGGCCAATACTGAGGCCCTGGTTTTGGGCGATCGCATCCAACTCATCTAGTGCCGGCTGGGTCGCCTCTGTAGCCTGAGCCGCAACCAGCCAGTCCTGCTTTTTACCCGCTTTCGGCATCAGCCCCAGGGCAAACTCTTGGTCAGCCCAGCTTAGTAGAGGGCCAGAGAGGGGCATACCCCATTGTGACTCCAGGGGCTTGAGGGCCTGCTGAAACAGCTCTGCCAGGAGTGGAAAATCTTGCAATCCTGTATTCAGGTCATTCCACACCTGATTTAAGTCCAACCCGGAAACCAGCAGTGGCGTATCCTCTGGCATGAACTGGAGCGCGGTTGTGGGGCGATCTGCAACGGGTTGGATAAAGGGTAGCTCGAAGCCGGGGGCGGTCAGGAGAGCAGTATCGGCGAGAAGACCGTAGCGGTTGAGTTGAAGAGCTGCGATCGCCCGATCAAACCGAGATGCGCTGGCACTGCGGCTCTGCCCTAACCACTGGCCCAACTGAGGCAAATTCACGTACACCATGCCCAGCGTGTGCTCGGGTACCCGCCGCAAGGCTGCTTCATAGTCAGCATTACTGCTCAAGTTAAGACCTGGGGCCTGGACGTTGTTGATGGCCTCTCGCAACACTTTGGGAGAGTTAGCAAAGAGGACGAAGCGATCGACCACTACCGTCGTTGCCAGGGTTTGAACTATTCCGTCTGTTGCCGCCTGATCGACCGTTTGCCCGTAGATCAGCTTTACCCCGGCGTAGGGTTCAAAGACGAGATCGGAGCCAGCGATCGCCTGTTTCTGCCAGAACACCTGCAAAAAGTCGCGGGCGCGATCGCCGTCCTGGGTCTCTATGGCTAGCAAGTAACCGGGCTGTTGCCCGTTAGCTGGGTTGCGATCCAGATCAGGTGTGGTGACAGATAGAGTAATTTCGTCGCCCAGCCAGGGCTTAATGTCTGTGGCATAGTTCAACTGTCGTTCTGACAGAATGCCCTGCTTAAATTGTTCGATTTCCTTACGAGCCTGACGACGGGCGGTGGGATTGGCGATCGCAATACGCAAGGCCTCCAGGCGATCGGGGTTGACCTGCAAAGATGCCATCACAGGCGCTTGCTTGGGCACAAAGACCGCAGCTGCCGGGTCAGGACGTTTGCCATCCGACAACACATCCAGCGGGCTTTGGACCGCTAACCAGAAAAAGAGGGCGATCGCCGCCACCAGAGATCCCACCACGACGGCACTGAGTGCCACATAAAACGAGCGCAGGCTCATCAACCCACCCCAATCAAAGGTACGCCGCTGTTAGTTTACTGCTGTTGTACTCGATTTAACAGAATAACCTTGCAAAAGCCTAGATCTGGATGTGGGCGACGCTGAGCGCCGCCCACATCCAGATCTAGGCTTTTGAAGCAAACGTTATCTACCGATGGTTTAAGTAGCGGCCTGCCATCGATAGAGCATCACCCATATCCACATCGCCATCACCGTCAGCATCCATAAAGGCACCCAAAACGGAGTTGCCACCCACGGCTGAACCCTGACCCTGTTGGGCACCGCTACTGAGGAGTTTGAGCGCAATAGGCACCAGAACAACGAGCAGGCCTTGGATCTGGGAGGCATTTAAGCCTGTTCTTTGGGAAATGGTCTGAGTCAGTTGCTGTTGCTGAGAAGGGTTAAAGAGCGCTTGCACAGCGGCTGGGTTAGGGCCAGTACCGGCAAATTGACGCATGATGGAATCAACCTGCCCTGCGCCGCCCTGGCTGGCCTTCTGCTTCAGGGCCGAACGTACATAGCTACCTACTACCGACATGGCGGCCTGGGTCGTGCCCGTGTTGGTTCCCTGGTTACCCGCTACCTGTTGCAACGTGTTCAGAATAGTACCGAGCTGATCAGAGCTGGCCTGTTGATTTGGGTTATTGATAGCACCCAAGATTTGATCAAACAGTGGCATAACCGAAATTCCTCAGCGTGTATGTTTCCTGACGTCCAAATAGCAATGCATGTAGAGAAGAAGTTTAGGAGGGCAGACGCGCTGCATCTGCCCCAGAGCCCAAGCTAAGAGCGCTTAAGTAGAAACTAGCCAACCGTTACCTGGGTAGAATCAACTTCCGTTGCGCCATTCACACCTCGGGCAATACTGACAGCACGGCTTAGCAAATCTTGGGAAGGAACTTCACCCTTCAGCACGACTCGGCTACCGGTTTGAGCAATCCAGAGGCGATCCAGCGGCTCTAACTGAGGATCGTTATCGAAAGCGATCGCCACTCGCTTGGCCAATCCGCTTTCATCAAACGTCCCATCGGGACCGACCTTCTCAGCGGGGGTACCAGGCTGCTGAGGAGCAACCGCCACAGACTCGTTATCTTTCTTCTTGCGGCCAAACAAACGATCAAAGAAACCCATAGGACTCTCTCCAAAGAAATGAGACACCAAACGTCCCACAAGGGGGTACAAGGAGAAGCTATTGGATCTTCAACGAATATGGCAAGGTAAGCCAATACAAAAAACGCGATTTAATACTTTAGACAGAGCTAAAAAAATGTCCGGAATTACATTCAAGTCTCTTTGGTTGGGACAACGGTTGCTCTTTGTGGAGTAAAGAGTGTTGTTGCTTCCTCTGAAGAAAGAGAGAGGTTATTTACATTTCTTTAAGTTTGCCGATCGGGTACAGAGAGCGCAAACCCGCTCTGGCTGGTCGAGACAGAATATCCTATATTACGCTTTTTGAAGTTTTTCTAGGTTTTGCAGAGTGGGGCAAAACCCCTGCTGTAAACTAGGTTTCGATTGATAGACCTTATGGCCTGATTGGTTGGGATCGCTATCTCGGTAACGGCCCTAAACCCATGAGACCTGGCTTAGGATCATCTAGTTCGGAGCCCTTATATCAATGTCTCATTCAGTCAAAATCTACGACACCTGCATCGGTTGCACGCAGTGCGTCCGCGCTTGCCCCACCGATGTTTTGGAAATGGTGCCCTGGGATGGCTGCAAGGCTGGCCAGATCGCATCGTCTCCCCGTACCGAAGACTGCGTTGGCTGCAAGCGTTGCGAAACGGCTTGCCCAACCGACTTCCTCAGCATTCGGGTTTATCTGGGTGCTGAGACAACCCGTAGTATGGGCTTGGCCTACTAGGTCTGACCCAATCCTACGAGTTGACCAAATTCTAGAATCCAACAAAGGGGGCCTTGGCCCTCTTTTTTCTTGCTTGGTTTTATGGGGTCTCACATCCATAAAACTAAGCTTGATATTCTAAGGAGATTTCCAAAAAATGGGGATATTGTTTCTCAGAAACCTCCTAAAAGGAGCAATGACGCACGGAAAACCAGGAGTGCGCCATCGCTCCTTTTAGTTTGCTTTTGTCACCCTTCTGCCCTCATGGGTAAATCCTGTGGATAAAATGGGGTGAAATTTTTGTGGTTTAACGGGAGGGTTGGCCATGTGTGGAATCGTCGGCTATATCGGAACGCAGGCGGCCAGTCAGATTTTGCTCGAAGGACTACGGAAACTGGAGTATCGGGGTTACGACTCAGCCGGAATGGCTACCATCCTGAATGGTGAAATCCATTGTGTTCGGGCAAAAGGTAAGCTTCAGAACTTGCAGGACAAGATCGCAGGTGAAGACAATCCTGCTTGCGTCGGAATTGGCCATACCCGCTGGGCTACTCACGGCAAACCCGAAGAATATAACGCCCACCCCCACACCGATACCGCCCGCCGCATTGCCGTGGTGCAGAATGGCATTGTCGAGAATTATCGCGAATTGCGTGAAATCCTCAAAGCTAAGGGTCACGAGTTCCGTTCTGACACGGACACGGAAGTCATTCCCCATCTGGTTGCGGAGTATTACCAGCAATTGAAATCGGGTGCGCTTACGGTCCCTGCCCGTGCTGCTTCGCCCTTTTTGGAAGCTGTGCGACTGGCGGTTAGTGACCTGCGCGGTGCTTTTGCGCTGGCGATCGTTTCTGCTGACTACCCTGACGAGTTGTTGGCTGTGCGACAGCAGGCCCCTCTGGTGGTGGGCTTTGGGCAGGGAGAATTCTTCTGCGCGTCGGATACCCCTGCTCTGGTGCCCTACACCCGTACTGTGCTGACTCTGGAGAATGGCGAGATTGCACGGCTCACTCCCATGGGTGTGGAAGTATATAGCTTTGGTGGCGATCGCCTCCGCAAGACCCCTCAAACTCTCAACTGGAACCCCATCCAGGTCGAGAAGCAAGGCTTCAAGCACTTTATGCTGAAGGAAATCTACGAGCAGCCCGGAGTCGTGCGGGCGGGGCTAGAGGCCTATCTTGATCCTGGCTGGACAGCCGAATCAGGGGCTAATCCGATTAATCTGGGCTTACCGGAGTCTTTCTACGAAGATATTGAGCATATTCAAATTCTGGCTTGTGGAACGAGCTGGCACGCGGGTTTGGTCGGGCGCTACCTGTTGGAACAACTTGCCGAAATTCCGACACAGGTTCACTATGCCTCTGAGTTTCGCTACTCTCCCACGCCGCTCATGCCCAATACCCTGACCATTGGCGTGACACAATCTGGAGAGACTGCCGATACTCTTTCCGCTTTAGAAATGGAAATGCGACGACGGGTCGATCTGGGGCCTAAGTTCGCGGCACGAATGTTGGGCATCACCAATCGCCTCGATAGCACTCTGGGTCGTCTGGTAGATAACCTGATCAATACCCATGCGGGGATTGAGATCGGGGTTGCGGCAACCAAAACCTTTAGTGCTCAGTTGGTTGCCTTCTATTGTCTAGCGCTGGACTTGGCCTATCGTCGTCGCACGATCTCGGGCGATCGCCTCCAAAAGATTATCGATGGCCTGCGACAACTCCCCGCCCAAATCGAATCCATCCTGGAGGTGCAGGAACGCTACATTGGCGAACTCTCTCACCAATTTGCTGAAACTCAGGACTTCATCTTCCTGGGGCGAGGTATCAACTATCCGATCGCTCTGGAAGGTGCCCTGAAGCTAAAGGAAATCAGCTACATCCATGCTGAGGGGTATCCGGCAGGTGAGATGAAGCATGGGCCGATCGCCCTGCTGGATGCGAAGGTGCCAGTGGTGGCGATCGCCGTTCCCGGTTCAGTCTACGAAAAGGTGCTGTCTAACTCCCAGGAGGCCAAGGCTCGCGATGCTCAACTAATCGGCGTGACCGCGATGGATGATCCCGAAGCTGCCGAGGTCTTCGACAACCTGTTGCCGGTGCCCCATGTGGATGAATTGCTCTCGCCGTTGCTGACGGTGATTCCGCTGCAATTCCTCTCGTACCACATCGCCGCTCACCGTGGTCTAGACGTAGACCAGCCCCGGAACCTCGCCAAATCGGTAACGGTTGAGTAGTTCCAGCTACAAAGGCTCGTTGATGAGATGTGAAGCATCGTGAGTGAGGTAATTCTTCTCGCTTACGATGCTTTTAATGTTATGGAAGCCTTGCAAAGACTCGTGGAGCAGTTGTGAATATTGGGCCTTGAGATGTTACAAATCAACGATGATTGACAAAGACTTGTCGATAAGTTGTCGGGACTCATGCAAGAGCTTTCAAGATTTGTGGATTTGGATAATGGATGAGCGACGCTAAATTAAATTTAGTTTCACAACAAATGACAACATGAGTAAGCGAATCGTAGGGGCGGGTTTGGCAGATAACTCCTAACCCCGTCAGTAGCTTGATGGCAAAACCTGCCCTTATAGGTATTGGTAATAACCTCTGTGTAGATTGGTGTGAGTATTTCTGGCTGAAAGAGGGCTTAAATCGACAGATCCCCGGTTTTTCAAAAAAACCGGGGATCTAAGTTTTTTCAGCCAAACACATGGATGAATTGTTCATCTTTGTCATTGGATGATGTGGAAGGATAGCATTGCGATCGCCCCACGTCATTCAATGGAAAGAAACCTGCGAAGGAAAGGCGAAATCAGTTGGGGGATACCGGAGTGGAAAGTTCTTTGGAAGCTTTGGTACGGGAAGCTTTGAAACGTTCGCTGATACCGTTTTAATATGAAGCTGCGCCAAATAGGGCTTCGAGAATGAAATCGTAGGACGTCAATGACGCAACCCTTTCAGGGGAAATCTTGTCGAGTTCCGAGGTCAGGAGTTT
>NZ_JACJOO010000066.1 GCF_014695575.1 Leptolyngbya sp. FACHB-8
GTGTTAAGCAGACCGCCAGCGTTCATCCTGAGCCAGGATCAAACTCTCCATATTAGTTAGAGAATTTGGGCTCTCTTGGCTCCGAAACTTTTCAAGCTTCGGAATCCTTTTTCCAAATCTAAATAAACAAGCGAACAGTAAACTATTCAACTCATCTATCTGACAGGAGCATTTGCTTTTTCAGAGTACAAATGCTATGCTGGCTTCCAAACTATTCTTTTTCCTAGGTTCCGTCGGCCTTTGAGCTCCTGAACTCACTTTCGTTCGTCCGGCTCGCTCTCGACCGCTTTATTAATGTAACAACCCCAGCCCGCAACTGTCAATACATTTCCTAGCCTTTTTTCGGATTTGGCCCAAGGCTGATTTGGTAGGCTTTTGGGTGAGAATAGAGGCTGGCACTGTAGCGTAGGCCTTCGTTGTTTAGGAGAGCGGTTGTGAATTTTCAGGATGTGATTGCGACGCTGAACCGGTTCTGGGGCGATCGCGGCTGTTTGATTGTGCAGCCCTACGATACGGAGAAAGGAGCGGGGACGAAGAGTCCGCATACCTTCTTACGGGCAATCGGGCCGGAGCCGTGGTCAGTTGCATATGTGGAACCGTGTCGGCGTCCGGCGGATGGGCGGTATGGGGAAAACCCGAATCGGGTGCAGCACTACTATCAATATCAGGTGCTAATTAAGCCGTCACCGGAGAACATTCAGGAGATTTACCTAGACTCGTTGAAGGAGTTGGGGATTAAACCGGAAGACCACGATATCCGTTTCGTTGAGGATAACTGGGAAGATGCGGCGGTTGGCGCTTGGGGTGTGGGCTGGGAAGTGTGGTTGGATGGGATGGAGATTACCCAGTTCACTTATTTCCAGCAGTGTGGGGGGATTGATTGTCGGCCTGTATCCATTGAGATTACCTATGGGCTGGAGCGGCTGACAATGTATTTGCAGGAGGTGGATAGCATCTTCAATATCCGCTGGAATGATGTGATGACGTATGGAGAGATTTTCCTCCAGAACGAGATTGAGAACTCGCGGTATAACTTTGAGGCTTCGTCGCCGGATGTCTTGTTTGGGTTGTTTGAGACCCATGAGAAGGAAGTGGAGCGCCTAGTGAGTTTGAGTTTAGTGCTGCCGGCGTATGATCAAGTTTTGAAGTGTTCCCATACGTTTAATTTGTTGGATGCACGGGGCGTGATTTCGGTGACGGAGCGGACGCGGTATATTGCGCGGATTCGGAATCTGGCACGGCAGGTTGCGCAGTTGTATTTGCAGCAACGGGAGGAGTTGGGTTTCCCGTTGCTGAAGAAGGAGGAAGTTGCGGTTTAGATTTTGGACGTTGGCCTCCTGATTGGAACGAAGCCTTTTGCCTGAATTTGCTTGAGGGAGATTAAGTTTGTTGTTATACAGACACCGGGTTTCTGGAGTGTGAAGGCTTGCTACACGCTAGGGAAGAGATCCGGTGTCTTGGGCTTTTTAAAGGTAGATGAATTGACTGAAGCATTCGTAGATGTTCTTAAGTCATTAGAAAGCGACCGTAGAACCTACCCCTTACCCCTCCCGAGCGGGGAACCGGAAATCTACGCAGACCTATCAAGAAGTAGAACAGATTGCTTTCTTAAAAAGCATGGGCGATCGCTCCAAACCTAGCTTGAGCCTCAATTAAGAATTAAGAGACGCAGGTTTGGAACAGCATAAAAGGGGTTGAGCCAAAGTTTTACCTATACCTTTCAAACTCGTTCTTCTTGAAACAGTGGGCAGAGAAGAGCTAGAACTAGTATTGTTGTAATACTTCTTAAGAAATACTTAAGTTCAGGAGAAAGAGGGATGGCAGAGCAGTTGGCAGTGTGGTTGGAACCGATCGCAGCCTGGTTTCGTGAATTGGGTATTCCGGAGCCGATTGTGCATTGGGGTCATCCGGCGATGATGGGAATTGTTGTCCTGGTAATGGGGACGTTTGTAGCATTAACGGGATGGCAGGGTCGTGTGCTGACAGCAACGGATGATGCAGCCGCATCGGCGAAGCGGGCGGAGCATGCGAAGATTGCGCCGTTGATGTTCCTATTTATTGCGTTGGGGTATACAGGTGGGGTGCTGTCGCTGGTGATGCAGCAACAGCCAATTTTGCAGAGTCCGCACTTCTGGACAGGAACGGGGGCGATCGCCATCCTAGCTATCAATGGTGCAATTTCAACATTTGGATTTTCTCAAGGAAAGGTGTTTCGGACGATTCATTCTTATGTCGGTAGCGCGGCGCTAGGGTTATTAATTATTCATGGGATTTTAGGACTGAAGTTGGGGCTTTCAATTTAAGGGGAAAGGGATAGTTAGTCCAACCGCCTAATTTACAAGTCGAGAAGCTCTAAATCTAAGGAGCCGTAGTTCTTGAAGAACTGCGGCTCCTTGGGCTAATACAGCAGTAGCCCTCTGCAGGCAATCTTAGATTGACTAAACAATACTCTGGACAGTTTTTCTGAAACCCTTGATTTTGCGTGCGCTTCGCGCACGCAAAATCAAGGGTTTCAGAAAAACTGTCCGAACTAATACTAAAGAAAGTCGATCATATTATTCCTCGGTCGAAAGGTGGTTCTAATGATATAGAGAATCTACAAACCCTTTGTAAAAAATGTAATATTGGCAAAAGTAATAAGGACAATACGCGATTGTAGTTTAGTCCTTAGATTCAATAAACCTAATTTAGAATGGGTATAGTGGCTCCTGCGATCGCCTTAGTTAGTATAAAAAACAGCTAAATCTTGAGAGTATAAGTATAAAAATTTATGGATAGGGGAGATGCTGAACGCATCTCCTTTTTTATTTGGGGGATGGGAACACTGGGGAGGTCGGGTGCAGAGATAGCTGATGTCAACCAGTGGATTGGTTTTGTGCTGTGCATATGTAGTGGGATTGTTACTGACGGCATTACCGTGGAAGGTTTCTGGAGTGCCTGTGGGGGCGATCGCTCTCCTTATGCCAGGAATTGTTACAGCCTTGGTGATGCCAAGGGTTTGGCGGATAGGACCACGAGCAAAGGTTTGGTTAGTGGCCGGCGCAATTGGGGGATTTGCAGCTTTTTATCTAGGGTTTCGGACACCTGCACCTGGAGCAGCAGATGTTAGTCATTGGTTAGAGCGATCTTCACTACCTTCCCAAGTTGAAGTCTGGGGATTTATTGAAACAAGCCCTCGACTAACGCGGAGCCAGAAAATTCAGTTCAATCTGGATGTGTTTCAGATAGGGGGATCGGTAAAACCTTCAGAGCCAATGGTTTTGCCAGAAGCAGCCACCGGGCACGTGTATGTGACGGTACCGTTACTATGGGGAACAGGGTTGCATCCCGGGCAGATGGTGAGCGTGAAGGGGAAGTTGTATGAGCCTCAGGCAGCAACGAATCCAGGAGGGTTTGATTTTCGGGCGCAGCTAGCGCAGCAGGGAATTTTTGCAGGGTTGAATGGCAAGCTGGTGACATTTCCGGAACCGGAGGGTCGGTTCCGAGAACAACGAACTTTGTGGCGGCAGATTTCAGGGGAAGTGCAGCGTGGGTTGTGGGAAGTGCGGGGACGGATTGTGCGATCGCACGTCTCTGGCCTCAGCGTCCCCGAAGGGCCGCTCGTCAGCGCCATGCTCCTGGGAAAAGGAGGCGTTGATGTGTCGTTTGCGATTAAAGATGCCTTCGCGAGTGTTGGACTGGCACATGCCTTGGCCGCCTCAGGCTTTCAGGTTTCCCTGCTAGTCGGAATCATGGTGCGGCTGACACAGGGGTTAGAGAAGCGGCTGCGGCTGGGAGTTTGCACTGGGGCGTTGGTAGTATACATCGGGCTAACAGGCTTAGAAGCTTCGGTGTTACGGGCAGGGGTGATGGGGTTTGCGGTGTTGTTAGCGATGACATTGGAGCGGCGATCGCGCCCTCTCGGTTCTCTACTCGTAGCTGCCGTTCTCCTACTGGTATTCAATCCGCTCTGGATCTGGGATTTGGGATTTCAGCTCAGCTTTATGGCGACCCTGGCCTTACTGATTATGGGGCCAGCGCTGATGAAGCAGTTGGATTGGATGCCCACGGGAATCGCTTCATTGGTGGCCGTTCCGTTAGCAGCTTACATATGGACGTTACCCCTGCAGTTATATGTATTTGGGGTGGTGTCACCTTACAGCGTGCTGCTGAATGTAGTAGTGGCTCCAGTATTGACCGTGATTAGTTTGGGAAGTGCGATCGCCGGGCTTTTCGGCTTCTTCTACATCCCCGCCGGAAGTTTGGCGTCAATGCTGCTTTATTTTCCAACGCACTGGCTGATTCAACTTTCGGATTGGGTATCGAAGTTACCGGGGAATGGGTACGCGACAGGAACAATCAGCATTGAGCAGGTATTGGCACTATATGGGCTTTATTTGATGATCTGGTGGGTTGTGCGACTACAACGCTACTGGTGGATCGTGACAGTGCTATGTGTCGGATTAGTGGCAGTTCCAGCAGGAGCAGCGACGACACAGCGCTTTCAGGCGACGGTGTTAGCAACCTCCGATCATCCGGTAATGGTGCTACAGAAGAAAGGGGAGGTTGGAATTATTGGGACGGTAGGGGAACGGGATGCTCAGTTTGCGGTGTTGCCGTTTTTGCAGAAGCAGGGAGTGAATGAGGTGGATTGGGCGATCGCTCCCCACTGGCCCACTGAATCAGCTGAATCAGCAGGCTGGCTCAAACTTTTGGATCGCGTATCCATTCACCAGCTTTATACACTTCCTGATTCCCAAAAGCCTTCTAGTCCAGTAAGCGCTAAACATCAAAGGATTGATCAGGTTATCCCATTACCTCTGGGAAAAGCGATTCCTGTTGGTTCAACACCAATCCGCCTGGTAAGTGCAGAGCCAGCAGCATTGCGATTTCAGCTGGGTGATCAGATTTGGTTATTTGTAGATGAGATGGCAGCAGATAGGGTGAAACCAATGATAGCAGCGGGAGTTTTCTCAGCAGCGAATGTGGTTTGGTGGGGTGGAGAGTTAAGGGACAAGAAGGTGCTGGAGCAGGTGGGTGCTGAAGTGGCGATCGCCTCCGGCAACCCCATCTTCCCTGAATTGGAACAATGGTTCCAGCAACACCAGACAGCGGCTTACTCCACCCAGCAGGATGGTGCCATTCAATGGACTGTAGATACTGGGTTTAGCCATCTCCTGTCAGCAGACTCAGAATAATAAGCAGGATTACTACGCGCCTCTAGGTACAATTTCTTGTGCTTCTGCGTTTTCGCGTCCGTTTTTGAGTAATATAGATGACGGAGAGGTGGCAGAGTGGTTGAATGCGGCAGACTCGAAATCTGTTTTGGAGTCAAATCCAACGGGGGTTCGAATCCCCCCCTCTCCGTCCCGGAGACGCTCTAGGAGCCACTTACAGCCGATAACTCAGGGTTGCGCTTGACCCA
>NZ_JACJOO010000067.1 GCF_014695575.1 Leptolyngbya sp. FACHB-8
TTCCATGTGATACACAAACGATGCATTGGCATCAGGTGGAATCACCCAACATTCTTTCAACCAGGGCTTGAGCTCGTTTTTTTAAGAGTTTGTCGAATCGTTTCATGGGAAATGCTCTCGACATACTCCAGTTCCACCATCTTTTCGGCGAGTAGGCGGAGACTCCAACGGGCTCTGCCGTCTGGAACCTCCCCACAGGTCATCGTAATCAAACGGGCTTCCTGCTCACCATCTAAGCGTCGAGCTTTTCGCTGGTGCTGAACTTGCCGAGTTAAAGCGGCCTCTAAACTGGTTTCGACGAACCGTTGCCGTACCCGTTCAATGGTGGCAATACTGATATCTAAGGCGTCACTGATAGCCTCATCCGTCCAACCGCCTTCCGCTCGATTGATATCGGCCTTCAGCAGAATCCGGGCATGATTCATTTTGTAGGCTGAGGTTTTGCCTGTCGTCGTCAGTTTTTCCAATGTTTCTCGCTCTTGCTCAGTCAGAGCTACGATGTATTTCTTTTTTGCCATGCTGTTAAAGGGGGAGACGAGCTTTCATCCATTATCGTTTAGTTACCCCTCAAAATAAAGCTGACAGACCACTAGTACTCGACAGTTTAAATTTGCCCAGTTTAGAGATGAAGGAGACTTTTCCCGGCTTATACCCATTCAACACGATTCAGCAAGACATTCAAAAGCTTAGGCTTAGGCATTTTTGCTGTGTGGTGTGCTTTGCACACCACACAGCAAAAATGCTCTACAGATGGTGGACTTGGTAAGCCCTAACAATTGCGGAGAGTTAGACAAAGGCATCGGGGGCAGCGGCGTTGAACTCGGGCGATCGCCCCAAATATCCTTAATACGGTTTTGGGTTTGCCTCGCCTCCGCCAACCTAGGGAGTTCAGTGGTCCCAACCCGTTAAGGACGACGCAAAAATCCGCTTGCGAAGGAGGCTCCAGCTCCAGCAATAAACCCAAGGGTTCGCAAAAACTGTCTTCGGCTTAAATCAAGGGGGAAGGAAAACTTAGCCTCGTTTGCCTGTTTACGTGCCATAGGAGTGCGTTAAAGCCGCTGGACAGACAGCATTCGCAATTCCTATGACCCTGCCGTCAAGCGAAACTGCGCATCTCATGCATATCTATGGATTCTCCTAGAGGACTGATAGACATGATTTCTTCATTCCAAACTTAGTCTGACTACCAGCAATCGAGAATTCGTTGTCTTTATTTGTTTGTTTGAGTTGGTGATCGCATTAACGTCTACTCCACGTTCAATATCCTGAATATTGGCATCACTTTTCAAGAACAAATTACATCCGTTCATCGTAAGCGTCCCGATCGCAAAATTCCCACAATTAGCCACAAGCCTAAGAAGCTGGCGATCGCAAATAACGCATCACTCAACCACGACACCTGACTAAACTGTGAGTTGGCCGAAATAATTGCCGCTCCCATAATCAGCGAACCGACAAGGATACTGAAAGAGAGGCGATTCGCAGCGGTATCCATAGCCCGCCGCACCGAGTCCAATTCCTGTACGTTAATGTTCCATTGCAATGTCTCGGAGGTGAGCCGTTCGAGGAATAGTTCTACTTGACGGGGAGATTGCAGCGTCAAACTTTTCAGGTCAAGCACCGCCCGCAATAAAGAGGGAAGCGGTGCATTGCCCTGGAGTTGTTGCCGGAACACGTCAGCCATCAGGGGACGCACCTGTTCGGTGAAATTGAAGTCAGGATCTAGAATACGGGCAACGCCCTCCAGGTTGGCGATCGCTTTCGCACACAATCCCAAATTCCCTGGAATGCGGATGCGGTTATCGCGCGCAGCTTGCAGCACCTCATAGAACAACAGGCTAAAGTTCACCTCTGAGAGGTTGGTGCTGTAGTAGGTGCGGAGCAGGCGATCGTAATCCGTCTCCAGTTTGGCAAGACTGACGGGGTGGGAAGAGGGAGCCAGATTTAAGGTGAGCTGGGCACAGCGGCGAGCATCCATGCTGACGATGGAGAGGATGAGTTCTAGCAGCACTTCCTGGGTGCGAGGGTCGAGGCGTCCGACCATGCCGCAATCCAGCAGGCACACTCGCCCATCGGTCATGTAAAACAGGTTGCCAGGGTGAGGGTCAGCGTGGAAGAAGCCATCCAGACAGACTTGCTGGAAGAAAGCACGGAGGAGGAGGTCGGCGATCGCCCGCTGCTCCTCTGCACTTTCATGCAGTTCCGTTGACTCATCCCGCAACGCATTCAGCAACGGCTTCCCCTCAATCCATTCCATCACCAACACCTGCTCCGAGGTGAGGGGCCAGATAATTTCGGGAATGGTGATTTGGGTGGGGTCAAACCAATGGCTGGTAGAGAGATTTTGTCGCAGTTGCTCCGTGGCACGGGCTTCTTTCATGAAATCCAACTCGGCTCGGAGGGCTTGAACAAATTCCTCCGCCAGAGAGACAATGTCGTAATACTGGCCAAAGTCAGTCTGGGCGACCAATGCCGCCAAAAATTGAATCAGGCTAATATCCCGTTCCACCGCAACGGATAGGCCAGGGCGTTGCACCTTGACCGCTACCGCTCGTCCATCCTGGAGGGTAGCCCGGTGGGTTTGGGCAATAGAACCCGCGGCCACGGGCACAGCGTCAAAGCTGGAAAAGGTTTCCGTCAGGGATTGAGACAAACTTTCCTGAAGCACTTTTTCAATTTCGCTCCAGGGCTCGGGCGGCACATCTCCCTGTAAGGTGCTGAGGGATTCGATATAGGCAGGCGGCAACAAGTCAGGGCGGGTGCTAAGCAACTGCCCCAGCTTCACAAAAACAGGCCCCAGCTCAATCAGGATCTTTCGTAAAACTGCCGGAGTAGGCAATTTAGGTTCCTCAGCGCGGCCTACAGTCAGCAAGCCCCGCATATAATCCCATCCGTTCCGAAAGACGACCTCGGCAATTTCGGCCTGACGAGAGCTGCTCTTTACAAGACTGGCAAACATGGGCGATCGCTCCGGGGGTCGAACAAGGAAGGCCCCTTTGCCTTAGCCTAGCAAGGGAATAAGGGTTTCTGTGTCTACAGGAGGACAGGAATAAGAGTAGAAGCCCAAGAGGACACTGGGGATAGAAAGGTACAGCATCTCTGCTCTCTCACCCACCCAACTCCTCCAAAAAACGTTTTCCCTCAAGCCAAGGCCCAAACCCTGACGTTGCTGTGATATGACCGCCACCTTCGATCGCCTCAAACCGACTGCCCCAGGCTTGGGCAAACTCTTTGGAGCGGTGGAAAGCCATGTAGGGATCATCGGTGCCAGCGACGAGGATACTGGGAAAGGGGAGGGGCGATCGCGGCATGGGAGCCAGAGCTGTGATGGCGGGAATGGCATCGGGTGCTTCGCAATCCGCGGGGGCGACAAGCAGAGCACCGATGACCGTGTGGGGAGGGCATTGTTCAGCCCATAGGGGGATCAACACTGACCCGCAGCTGTGCCCGACCAGGAGAATGGGATCGGCGATCGCACGAATGGCGTGATCCAGGGTTTGCACCCATTCCGTGCGATCGAGGTTTTCCCAATCTCGTTGTTCGACCCGGCGAAAGTTGGGATGTTCTTTCTCCCAGAGGCTTTGCCAATGATCGGGAGCAGAATTGAGGTAGCCAGGAACGAGGAGAACAGTTGGAGGCATGCGATCGCGACATCTATAAACTGAGCCAAACAAATTTTTCAAAATGAAGCAAAAAAGCAAACGTCGTTGACTTTTCTGCTTCATTTTGAAGTTAACGATAATGATCCTCAAACGATTGGGATGGAGCAGATAGGATACACAAAAGATCAACTATTTGAGAAAATATTATCCTTAGACTTATGAAGAATCGATTACAAAATCTGATTCTCGGTCACACACTTTTGGTACCAATAAAAGCTAGCTTTTGGGATACGTTTTTGTGTGGCGTAATCAACGTAGGTGATACCAAAACGGCGATCGTATCCATAGGCCCACTCAAAGTTATCCATGAAGCTCCAGAGGAAGTAACCGGTTAAGGGGAAGCCTTCTGCCGTGGCACGATGTAGCGATCGCAGGTAGTGCCGCAGGTAATGAATGCGGTCTATATCCAATACTTCGCCAGACTTTGTCACTTCATCTTCAACAGCACAGCCGTTTTCACTAATAAAAACGGGTAACTCGGGGTGCTGAAGGGTTTCGCTGATGTGGCGAACGGCCCAATAGAGGCTGTCTGGCAGAATGTGTAACCAGGGCATATGCAAGCGCGGGTAGCTTTTAGGAAAAGGTACTTTTTCGTACCCTCGAGGCGTGGCTGCTGCCCGCACATACACTCCTGTATAGATATTCAAACCCAAGGCGTCGAGAGGTTGGTTAATAATTTCCAAATCGCCGGGAGCAATGTCAGGAGAATCCTTGCCCAGGTCTGCAAGCAATGCAGGGCTGTATTGTCCGGTGAGAGCCGGCACAATAATGCCACCGTTGGTTCCGGTTCTCGGAAAGGCGGCTTTGGCAGCGGCAATATCTTCGGGAGTTTCCGTCAAAGGCACGGTTGCCAGGAAGTTGTCCACCAAGGCTACCTGGCAAGGTTGGGGAGTGGCGGCGCGAATGGCCTGACAACCCAAACCGTGGGCCAGCAATGCATGGTGAGAGGTTTGCCAAACGTCTTTGGACGATCGCACTTTTGTCCCTGGCGCATGGGGAGGTTGCTGCACGCCATAACCCATGTGGGTAAAGCAGAAGATTTCGTTGATGGTCATCCAGTGGGTGACGCGATCGCCCAACCCTTTCACCACGACGGTCACATAATCGGCAAAGTCCTGGGCCATTTCTCGACTGCGCCATGACCCATACCGTTTTTCCAAAGCCTGAGGGCTGTCCCAGTGGAATAGAGTGACGTGGGGCGTGATGCCGTTAGCTAACAAGCAATCCACTAAACGATTGTAAAAATCTAAGCCGGCCTGATTGGTTTCCCCTCGTCCTTCCGGTACGATGCGAGGCCATGCCACGCTAAAGCGGTAATGCTTGACTCCCAGTTCCGCCATTAATCGAACATCATCTTCGTAGCGATGGTAATGATCACAGGCAATTTTTCCGGTAGCACCTTGCAGCGTACGTCCTCGGGTGGCACTGAAGGTATCCCACACGCTGGGCCGCCGCCCATCTGCCTCCACTGCGCCTTCAATTTGATAGGAAGCTGTTGAAACACCCCATTGAAAGGTTGGGGGAAAAACGTAATTCATAATGTTAGGAGATTGCGATCGCGACCAGGCAAGATTGAAGCTGTTTGCCTTTAGTCCAGCATAATTCAGTCAACCGAGCGACAATACTATCTCAAGGATTGATGTACATTCTCTACACAAAATGCAATCTTGTTGGAGGATGAATATCTTGGATAATAAGGATTCTTACAAAATTAAAACTCGTAACTTTTTCGGGAGAATGCGGTTAAGCTGCACTTTCCCGCAACGAATCTTTGTTGTGTAGGGTGCAAAGCACCCTACACAACAAAGATTTCATATAGAGAACTTGCATAAGCCTTGTGAAAGCCATTCTGAGTTTTATCAAAATAGCATCACCGCATAAAGTGCAATGTTTGAAAACGTTGGCGGAACTTGAGAACATCCAGCGCAACGGTTTCTGGTGGTTCTTTGTCAATTAAGACACGGCTAATCAACGTAGCCAGTTCGCCCATATCGGCAGTGGTCATACCCCAGCGCACAATTTCGGGGGTACCGATGCGTAGGCCATTGAGATCCCCTTCGATGGGTTCTATAGGAAGGCCAATACCCGACGTGAGCAGATTGGCGCGACGGAGAAGTTTTGCCGCCTGTTGGCCGCCGCCAAAAACTTCGGCAATAATCGCAAATTGATGCGAGTGAGTATATCCGTCCTTGGTTTTAAAGACGGGGATTTGGGCGATCGCCAACTCCTGAGCCAAAGCGATCGCAGTTTCTGCCATCTGAGCGGCGTAAGCCTGTCCGTAAACCTTCCAATCCAACAACGTAATTGCCAGGGATGCAGATTTTGCCGCATCAAAATTAGCGGTCAATCCTGGATACGCAATCTGGTCAAGTCGTTGAGCCAACTCTGGCTCGTTGGTCACCAGTAGCCCAGACGGAGGGCCACCCAAACTCTTGTAGGTACTCATGGTCATCAGGTGTGCCCCTTCCTCCAGGGGTTGTTGCCAGGCACGACCGGCAATCATCCCCGACAGATGAGCCGCATCGAAAAGGACGTAGGCTCCCACTTCATCGGCAATTTGGCGTATCTGGCGAATCGGGTGGGGGCACAGATTTAAGCTGCCACCAACCGTAATCAGTTGAGGTTTTATCTGATGGGCCTGTTGCCGCAATGCTTCGACATCAATGGTGTAGCTTGGAATATCCACAGGTGCTGTATGAATTTCTAGACCAAACAGCCCAGCAGCACCGGGTTGGTGATGGGTAATATGCCCTCCAATGTCAGGCGACTGCGCAATAATTTTGCTGCCTGCCTGACAGGTTGCCATGAATGCGTACAGGTTGGCCATCGCTCCCGAAGCGACACGGATTTCCGCAAACCGGGCATTAAATACTTCACAGGCGAGTTCAGTAGCGATCACCTCAATTTTCTCGATCGCCTCTAACCCCATCTCATACTTATCCCCCGGGTAACCCAATGAAGGACGGGAGCCTAATCCGCGACCCAGTACGGCTTCTGCCTTGGGGTTCATCACATTAGTTGCAGGATTGAGATTAATGCAGCGTTGCTCGTGAATGTCACGATTTTCAGTGATCAGGCGATCAAGTTCGGCCTCCAGTGCATCGGCATTGAGCGCCGCATACTGTTCTGCCAGGGATTGAATGTAGTTTTCAGAATGGGTAGGCACCCATGACCGCTTTGCCAGGGTTTGCATCAGCCTGTCTCCTAGGAAAATAAGCGAGCGATCGCATCCACCTTCCCCACCCCGGAGAAGCGGCCTGCAATCCATAGCCATAAATCGTATACGATTAACCCGTACAAATCGTATACCTCTCGCCATCCCCCACGTAACCTCCAAAGCCTTGCATCAAGCCGAAGCCATCATTGGGGAGGCCGAACTAGGAGAAGATTCATATTCATTCCGATCGCTATGTACGCTTACATCTATCTCTTACAAAATCTCAGGCTCGTTCTCAGCTAGAGCATTATGCCATCCTGGACGCATGTAAAAAGAGTGATATTCCAACGGCTATTTCCCTTCTCACCACACATTTACAATTAGCGAAATCTTTATTACTTGAGTATTTCAAAAATTGCGATATACAAAGCTAAAATGTGTACGTTGCTGAAGGTATGAAATGGGATGTGGAACTGTGGTTCCATATCCCATTTCATACCTTCAGCAACGCCAAAATATAAGACACCCGGTGTTCCTAAAAACACCGGGTGTCTGAGTTCCTTTATCTTCAGAAGTTTAAAGGAATCTATGTGAGGTGAGTGAAACTCACCTCACATAGATTAGCCGTTCAGATAAGCTTCTAACGCCTTGGCAACCACCTCACTCATGGAGATACCCTCAGTCGTTGCAGCAGTCTTCAGGCGATCGTACAGATCATCGCGAACACCAATGCGGTGACGTACTTTCGTGGCCTTGGCAACCATCCCCGACGTGTAACGGGCTGCATACTCCCGCAAACTTTGCAGACCCACACGATCGCAGAAATCTCCAAAGCTCTCACCGGGATGGCGATCGCGCTTAAAGTACACAAACAGTGGCTCCAGCGTGACTTCCAGATCGTTGATGTGGCTCTTGTCAGCATAAATTTGAGCCAACCGATTTTGGTGGGGATCAGCACCCAACCAAATCTGGTAAGACTCAGGGGATTGACCCACAAAACCCAACTCCGCCAGATAGGGACGGGCGCAACCGTTGGGGCACCCCGTCATGCGGATAACGAAATGCTCGTCTTCCAGACCTACTTTGGTCAGCAGGGCACGAATTCGATCGAGGATGCCGGGGAGTGCCCGCTCGGACTCGGTGACGGCGAGGCCACAGGTAGGCAGCGCAGGGCAGGCCATGGAGTAGCGCACCAGAGTGTCAATTTCTTCGACAGCTTTAATGCCGTGGCTGCTTAAAATTTCTTGAATTTCCAGCTTATCCGCCGGTTCAATGTCGTGGAACAGAACATTTTGATGCGGAGTCAGGCGGATAGGCAGCGCGAACTTCTGGTTAATCAGACGCATCGCAGTTTTCAGCCGGAAATCGCCTTCGTCTTTAATGCGGCCATTCTCCACAGAGATACCCAGGAAGAATTTGCCGTCGCCCTGGTCATGCCAGCCGAGAAAGTCCTTGTACTCGAAGGGAGGCAGCGGTTTGAGAGGTTGAATGGCCTTACCAAAGTAACCTTCAACAACGCTACGGAACTTGTCCACCCCCCAATCATTCAGTAGGTACTTCATCCGGGCGTGACGACGGTCTTTGCGATCGCCATAATCCCGCTGGGTTGCCACGATCGCCTTCACCAGGCTATATACATCCTCTTTATCTACATAGCCAATGGGGTCAGCTACACGGGCAAAGGTTTCTTCCTTATTGTGAGTCCGACCCAGACCGCCACCGGCGTAAACGTTAAAGCCCAGCAATTGCTTCTGGTCGTCGGTAATCACCACCAAGCTCACATCCTGGGAGAACAGGTCTACAGAGTTATCCCCTGGCACCGTAACAGCGATCTTGAACTTACGGGGCATGTAATGTTGCCCGTAAATAGGCTCTTCGCCATCGTGGAAGATAGTGCGGTTGCCGTTCGCTTGACGGGCCGCAACCACATCGGGATGCTCTTCCCCAGAAATAAATTTTTCTCCATCCAGCCAGATTTCGTAGTAGGCTCCGGTTTGCGGAGCTAGCAAATCTGCAATGTTGTTAGCGTATTCCCAAGCATAGATGTACTCCGGGTGGTTGGCATAGGGAGCCGGAGGAGCCATGACGTTACGGTTCAAGTCACCGCAGGCCCCAAGGGTAGATCCCATGTTCCGCACAATGGCAGCCATGACGGTTTTCAGGTTCTTCTTGAGGATGCCGTGAATCTGAAAACCTTGCCGAGTGGTTGCCCGCAGAGTACCGTTGCCATACTCCTCAGAAAGTTGATCCAACGCCGTGTAGAGTTGCGATGGAATAATGCCCCCCGGACTACGCGTCCGTAGCATAAACTGATAGTCTTTCTCTTGGCCCTTAACGCGGTTATCACGATTGTCTTGCTGGTAAGACCCGTGAAACTTCAGAATTTGAGTGCCGTCTTCGCTGAAGTGGGTCGTGTCTTGCAGCAACTCAGTCGCAATTGGCTCTCGTAACTGCTGACTGCGCTCCTTAATGCCTTCGACCTTTGATACTTGTGAGGCAGACGGTGCAGAAGTGGGAGACATAAGAATTCGGTTAGTACGCTGGACTGATGGGGGAATTCCCAGTATTCCTACCGGGATTATGGAAAATTAGTTCGAAATTGATTGTAGCACCTGTTCTGTGGATCCTGGTTACGACTTAATACGATGTTCACTTACGTTGTAGGGAGAACCCGGAGGTAAGAATCTACGTTCTCCTCATACCATGCTTCTGTTGAGTGTGGTGTATTAAACCGAGCCCATATATATAAGGTAGGGAAGTACTTGGCGCAAACTTGGGCACCTTCCATGTTTAGGGTTTTGAGATACGTTCTGTACAAGAAACGCGGCTCCTGGGATATCCAGAAGCCGCGTAGATTTCCTGTGTATCAATCAGGAGAAGACTTAGAAGCGGTAGGCCGCACCGAGTTGTAGGCTAATGGCAGCATCATTGCTGTCTTGATAAGCATCAATGCCCACTTTCGCGTCACCGTAAACGACGACATTCCGGGTCACCGCTGTTTCAGCACCCGCCATCACCACAGGGGCGTTCTGGTTACCCAGAGGGGTATCACCACCTTCCTCAGTTACGAAGGAGTAGCCACCACCCACATAGAGGTTGGTGCGGGGGGCGACGGGCAGATCGTAGGTTACGAGGGGCATCAGAGCAACGCCATCATCAGAGAACAGGGCAGCACCCCGTACAGAGACAGGCGCAACGGGCACATCGAAACGCCCCTGCACGTTCCCGCCAAAGGTGCCATCTTCGGTAACACCTGCGGAAATACCACCACCCAGGTAACTACCACTCATACCACCCACAAAGGGTTGAGCTGAGGCAGGACCTGCAGACAGCAGCATGGGGGCAGCGATCGCAGCGGTCATTACAGACCCCACAGCAAGGGATTTCAGTACGTTTTTCATGGTTTCAATCTCTCCTCAATCAAATAGTGAAGGCTTCAATGCGACGGCATAGAAAATGAATTGGGGGAGTACATCAAAGCTTCTATTAGGGCTTGCTTTAGTTATAAAAAACTAAAGTAATAGAAGGAAGATTTCACCCCTCTCTATTGATACTTGATTAGTGGAAGACCATCATTTTTGCTGATAACTTTCACCTGTTCAAGAACCTATTACAGTTGTATCGATAGCCTGAAGAACTTGGATTTTGCCATAGCCTCTTTCTACAACTGTCACACAATGTGGTGGGTCTTTATAATGACAATTATGCGGTAGCCAATGAGGCAAAGGCTTTGAAAAGTGGCTATTAGAAGGATAGCAACTATGTCTTAAATTGTGTTTTCAAGGTCTTCGCAAGACGCAAGAAATTGCAGTTTGGTTCCAAGGAACAAGAAGAATCACCCATCTGGATGAGCATCTTCTAACCGAAATAGCTAACCCAATTAGAACTTCTCTAAAAAGCGTGATTTTTTCAAGGGTCTTTAAATGCAAAAACCAGACTTTCCAAATAGCTCTTCAATATCGTGATAGAAATCCTGAATAGTTTTTGCAAGATAAGATGGGCATAGTTGGTTTTACTGGCAAAAACTGTTTCACAAATCATGTGGGAGTATACAGCGTTTTTCAACCGCTTAAAACCTGGTTGTTTTTGTGAGAGCCGCGCGGAGCGCGGCTCTCACAAAAACAACCGTGTCTAACTCAAGCGCAAGGCGCTGTATATCCCTTTCCAATTAGGCGAGATACGAGAAATGGCTGTAGAACCTTAACCCACATCTATACCTCGTACCTCACCCATTCGAAAATGCTGCCTGTACAATGCTGAGTCTTCTGGGTCTTATGTTCAATGAAACTGAGCTACTTCGTTAAGCCCTTGAGAATTCACCAATCGCAACAAATTTATGGGCTATCTCAGGGTATTCTGGGGAACCTTATAGAGTGAAGCCTACAGACAGCATTGGGGTTTTCACTTAGAACCTTTCATCTGCTCGCCTATAGTCAGGGCGTTTATATGGAGGTATCGAGCAACTCGCGCTACATATTGCTGGCTGGCTCTCACTCACTAAGCCAAATTTCATTATGGGTTATGGGTCGTCTGATTTCCCTTTCCCTGCTCTGCCGTCCTCAAATCATACCCGTGACATTTATCCCAATCCTATGGGCTCAAGCCTATCGAAGCCAGGAGCGTGGTCGGGTGTGAACCAACCGTTACAACAGTTTGATGTCAATCGTCTGATGCAGTTGGCTCAGGCGACTTGTCAGGTACCCACTGTCCTGTTGGTGCTGAAGCTAGGCACCACCCCTCGATATTCAATTGCTAGCCAAATTGGCTGGCCCTTTGTGCGGAGTGCCGAGCCTCTAGCCCGACCCCTATTTGAGCGGGTCGAATCTCATTTTTCTGGGGAAGCTCGAGCCATCCAGGGTACGGTTCAGACCGCTGCCAGCCGAACCAGCAAAATTCAGCGGTTGTCTCATTTTCGGACCTGGGCAGGCATCGGGTTGGGGGTAGATGGGCAGATGATGGGTGCTTTGCTGGTGCTCGACACTCAGCCTCGAACCCTGAACGCTGATCAGCTGGATATGCTGAGTCTGATTGCAGAAAAGCTGACCAGGCTGATAGCACCGATCGCCCCTGCATATCGGATCTCCCCGGAACCTCCGTCCGGCACGACTCCTAAAAACACCCTCGAACAGCTCCATCACCTGAATGCTATGAGTTGCTGGATGCAGTCCTGCATTACCCAGGCAGAATTGTTTCAGTCCCTGGCGGAGTGGGTTCAGCCTCTGATACCCGACTGCTCCGGCCGCATTTTACTCTCGCATGCGTTAGACGTTCACATGACCGTTGCCGTTGAGTGGGGAGAGTGGCCTTCCTCAGCAGAGAGTTGTGTAACCGTCTTTTGCCCTGTCATGAGAACAGAGCAGGCTCAGTTTAAGTGTTCTCGGCCCTGCCGCGATCGCCCCATCAACCTTGCGCACCCAAACACACCCACAGCCCTGCCCCCCCCGTCAGGATCACAATATTGTGTCCCTATTACGACGATGGATCAGGTGGTCTTAGGGGCATTAGCATTCTGGCAACCTCAGACGGATAAACTGCCCGCCGAGTTGTTACCTATGGGGGAGGCGATCGCCCAACAGCTAGCCTTAACCCTATGGCGACTTCAGCATATTGATGAATTGCAGCAGCGTAGTATTCGTGACCCCCTGACAGGTTTGTTTAATCGCCGCTACCTGGCAGAGACACTACCCCATCTGCTACATCGCGCCCTCCGAGGGCAACACCTCGTCAGTATCATTCTTCTAGACTTGGATCACTTTAAGCGCCTCAATGACCAGTTTGGGCACCTGGCAGGAGATCAGGTATTAAGGGATTTCAGCCTGTTTCTGAAAGGATTTGTACGGGGAACGGATATTGCCTGCCGATACGGGGGGGAAGAGTTCATTCTAATCTTGCCGCAAGCCCCTCTTGAAAAGGCCCAGGAGCGAGCCGAGCGCATTCGCCAGGGACTCCACTATATTTCCATGCACTATGCCGGAAAAAATATGGGCAATGTCACTCTCTCTGCCGGAGTTGCCACCTTTCCACGGCACGGCGACACGGCAGATATATTAATCGCAGCTGCGGACAAGGCACTGTATCAATCGAAGCTGAATGGGCGCGATAGGGTAACTGTATTTGAGCCATCCCATTAACTTCGCTGGGCCGAGCATCTCAAGCGGACACCTCCATAGAACACCTCAGCTTGAAAGACCAGTCAAATTTCAAATTGCGCTAAAACTCCTGAAGCTTGTACAGCCAATCGAGGGTACCGGGATCTTCGCGAAAGCTGATGAGGTCAGCTTGTTCAGGATTTTCCAGCATGGATTTTGCCAGCAGGAAGCCGGCGATCGTCCAGGTCTGGTATTTCCGAGACGCTTTGCCCACCAGACGCCCATAGCGCCCGTCGTAGTATTCAGGCCAGCCGTCATCGGCCAAACGTCGCTCCGCGATTTCCATGGCCCGTTGAGCTAATTCCATACGCCCGGTTTTAATAGCAGCTCCGACCAGGAACCACAGCAGCACAGGCCAGTTGCCACCGTTGTGATATGACCAGGGCACATTTTTGGGGTCGCAACCGGTGAGAATCTTCCATTCCTGGTCAGCGATCGCCGGGTAACAAATCTTCATCGGCATATGACCCACCAAATCCTGCCAGCGCTGCTCAATCAGGCTCATGATGAGCTGTGCTTCTTGAGCTGTCACCAGGGAAGACATAATTGCCATTAAATTCCCCAGGGCAAAAAAGCGGAAGTCCATTCGGGCAGGGCTGAGGTTGCCCACCAGATAACCGCCCTGCTCCGGCATCCAATCATGTACCCACTCAGGAATAGAGTCAGGGTAGATGTTGAATTTATTGATGGCAGAGGTACCAAATTCCTCAGAGCGGTAGCGATAGATATTGTTGAGCCGCTTCAGATCGAGCCAGTAGTACTGCCGCAGGTGGTAGCTTAAAGCTCCCAGACGCTGGTTGATGACCTCCAAATAAATGTCGCGCTTGTAGCCGGGTAGGAGCATTTCCCGAGCCGACTGCAGGGCCGCATAGAAGAGGGCTTGAATTTCCAACGGGTGACCGTCTACCCCCATACGGCGGTCAATCATGAAGGCACCATCGGGTACCAGGATGGTGGGGTACATGTCGAAGCGATCGGCCAGGCATAGTTTCAGAATCCATACAATGCCCTGTTGGAAATCAGGCTGGTAAGCCAGATCCAGGTCGCCTGTCGCCTTCACGTAGGCTCGCAGCACAATGAGCCACCATAAGCAGGAATCTACTGGGGTAACGCGGCCAATGGCGTGTTCGCCAAAATCAGCTACCAAGTAGTGATGGCTACCCTCATTCATCACCTTAAAGCTGGCTGGCATCAGTCCCCGTCCGGCGTGGCTGTAGTCCATTTGCTTGTCACTACTTTGCAACGCCAGAGTTTCAATCAAGAAATTACGAACGATGTCAGCTCGACCATTTAGCAAGAACACGAGGGCCGAGGATACAAAATCTCGTACGAAGCACTGATCGTAGTTCAGGGCTTCGACGCTAGGGTCTGAGGCAGCCACGGTACCAACGGGACGATCGCCATAGTAAATGATGGATCGTTCAAGTAGTTGCCAGGAATCCGTTGTAGTCTTGATCTGAGTCTCCATTGCGCAATCTGAGGATAACGGGTAAGGGGCAGATAAGGAAAACTAAAAAGTTGTGGCTATCCAACCCCGTACAATACGCCAGGATTTGGAGCCCACCCATCTCAAACAGGAACGAAGCAATGGCGATCGCCAACGCTACTACAGTTTGATAGGTATCTGCGAAGGAAGCATCCCCCTAGCTGGCAGGATGCACTCAAACACAGGATTAAATGAAGCGAGGATTAGGTGCGAGGGATAAGACTCTGGGTGCTTTACCTGGATCTAGCCTGAGCCCAAAGGAGGAGCTCGGCTTGTAGATGTATCCAGGGCAACCGGAAACGCGGGAAAGTAAACTCCTAAACGAACCGGTGGGGAACAGCGAGTGTGTCGCTCGACCGCTTGTAGCCCAATAGGGACATTTTTTTGGACAGAGCGGATAGCAAACCCAGGCAAGCCTAGGTTAGCAAAGAACAAGACTCAGTCCAAGGAGATAAAAGGACAATCATTGCCCTAACTTCCTCCTATGTAGCCACACCCAGAATGCATAAAAATACAACAACTTGCGATCAGAATTCCACCGTGGGCAGGAAATCTAACCCGGGATGGATGCGATCGCCCGACTGCTCTTTGAAGCATCCTCTACTACTAGCTTACGCGCAGTGCTTGGGATTGCGTCAGGTTTTAATTACGCAAGTTATGGAATCCATACACATTGATAAAGATTTCGACCTCCCGTTACTTAACGGCCTCGGCAGGCAAATTATTGGCCTTAGGATTGTGGATTTCTAGCGGCAAAGCCAGAGCCTGCCGAAACTTGGGTGCGGTCAAGCTTTATGAAGTTTTGAAACACTTGGGAGGTTGGTAAAAGTAGGAGTTGGCCCATTGTTGATGAGCGTGGCCTGCCGCCCTGCAGAAGTGGTAGATTTTGCCGCTTCTGAAGAAATCACCAGCTCAATCTCGCCGTAGGATTCAGGCCGCTCTGCTAACCGCTCTGCCCACTCAATTGCGACTAAGCCAGGAGGATACTCATTTCCATCCCAATAGGTTTCTAGATATAGGTTTGCGGCTTCTTCTGAAGTGAGCCGATACAAATCCAGATGATAGAGGGGAATACGGCCTTCGTAGTATTCGCTGATCAGCGTAAAAGTTGGGCTCAAAATAGGGTCGGTGATGCCTAGCGCTCGACCAATTCCTTGCACCAGAGTCGTCTTGCCGCTGCCCAGATTGCCATGGAGCAACAGAACAGTACCAGGTGGAAGCGATCGCCCCAAAAATTCGCCCAGGGCCAGAGTCGCGTCAGCGTCTGCCAGAGATATCACCGATGCCGTTGTGCTCATGCCCTCTGCGCCCCTACCTGTTTCATTCATCTAGATTGCGGTGCAACTTTGCCATTTTCCTTAAGGATAGGTATTTTACCCACCGGATTTAAGTAAAGTGGCTACCTTACAAGGTCTAACCCCCAACCATGACGGGTATTAGCTTATAAGCCGCACTTATTCTATACTCACATCCTGGCTGTTTTTTAGACTAATCAAGTCAAGACAGTGCACTTCCATTGGGTGTAGTCACACGCAATGAAAATGCACTGTTCTGGTTGAAAACAAAGGGGGATGCAACTGCATCCCCCTTTGACAGCCTGCTTAGAGAAATTCGCTTCACAATACCTGCTTAGACAGGCAGCGGGCGATCGCTCGTCATCTCAAAGCAAAGGGGGACGCAACCGCATCCCCCCTTGATGCCTATTTAGAGAAATTCGCCTACTCAAAACTGCCCAAGACAGGTCATACTGGCGATCGCTCTTCAACGGGTTGATTTAGTTGTCGTAAACGCGGCACTCATCAGCTTCGGGGTTCGCATCGCAGTACTGCTCAAAACTAGTCTTCTCATCGCCCCGCTCCCGTTGGTGGGACGCTTCTGCTTGCAGTTCTTCAACAGCGTCCCAGGCAGCGGCACATTCTGCCGAACCATCGCCCTTGATTTCGCAAACTTCGCGAGCTTGGTCACGCTCTTCTTGAATTTTTTGGTGGATGTCGCTCATAGCTATAACACTCAGAGGTTGATATACGGACGATTGTATCGATAGTGCCCTCAGAATAGAGTAACTCGACGGACGGTTTCGTCAAGTCACCCAGTCAGGCTATCAAAATGGGTGAGTGAGTATTTCTACTCTTCTATATTGTAACGTGCGATTGTCAGCACGACTTGCGCCTATCGGCCAAGCTCAGCTATTACCAAAGGATGTAGCTTTTGAAAACCACTCAATCTTCACCAATTCCGGGCACTTCGGGCTTCTGGCAGTATGTCAAAATGGAGACTTAAAGAAAAGTGGAAAATTATACTGGCCCCGTATAATTCCGGTAAACCCAGTTCAGCTTCCGCTGGTGGTGACAAAGACGCACAGGATGGACGCAATGGCAGACCCCCAAACCGACCCGATGCAGTGGGTTAATGCGCTATCAACGCAGCCTTCCTTAGAGGCGGCAGTGAATGAAGTCGTTGAGCAAGCCCTAAGCCAACTCCAGGCTCCGGCGGATCTGGCCATGGTGTTCATCTCCTCTGCCTTTGCCAGCGAGTATTCCCGGTTGATGCCGTTACTAAAGGCAAAGCTGTCAGTTTCCGTGCTTATAGGTTGTAGTGGTGGCGGCACTATCGGCGTTGAGGTTAGCGGCCAAGTCCGCGAAATAGAGGATGCTCCTGCCCTGAGTTTGACCCTAGCCCGCTTACCTGGAGTGAACCTTCACCCCTTCCACATTGACAGCGATGACCTCCCTGATTTGGATGGTCCGCCTCAGCGGTGGGCAGAGTTAATCGGCGTCCCCCCCGAAGAAAATCCCAGCTTCATTCTGCTCTCAGATGCGATGTCATCGGGCATCAATGATCTACTGCAAGGAATGGATTTTGCTTACCCAGGTGCCGTGAAGGTTGGTGGCATGTCTACGGGACCATCCCTCTTTGGCACCGGGCTCTTCTGCAACTTTGAGCTGTACCGTGAAGGAACCGTAGGGTTAGCGCTGAGCGGGCGGGTCGTGCTGGAGGCAATCGTGGCCCAAGGATGCCGCCCCATTGGCAAGCCCTTCCGAGTCGTAGAAGGCGAGCGCAACATTCTCATCAAACTGGAAGCCCAGGAAGCAGGAGCCAGCGTTTGTACGCCGCTGGAGGCATTACAGGAGCTCTATCAAGACCTGGATGCTGCGGATCAAGAACTGGCCCAGCATTCGCTGTTCGTCGGAGTGGCCCAGTCTGAATTCAAGCAGAATTTGGAACCAGGGGATTTTCTAATCCGGAATATGCTGGGCGTAGATCCCCGTATTGGAGCCATTGCCATTGGCGATCGCGTCCGCCCAGGCCAACGTATTCAGTTCCATCTGCGCGACTCACAAGCCTCTGCCGATGACCTGGAGGCTTTGCTGGAGCGTTATCAGAAAGAACATCACGGCGTTCAACCTGTTGGGGCGTTACTCTTTGCCTGTGCTGGCCGGGGAGAGGGGTTGTACGACCAGCCCAACTTCGACTCGGGTTTGTTTCGTCAGTATATTAACCGCATTCCCCTCAGCGGCTTTTTCTGTGGTGGCGAAATTGGCCCTGTGGGAGGTTCCACTTTCTTGCATGGCTATACCTCCGTCTTTGGAATTTGCCGCGAACCATGACCGAAAGAAAACGTTGGCGGTCCCTGGCTCTGGCTCTGGCATTGGTTGGAGCGGGAGGATGGCGATCGCCCCTTCTGGCATCCATCTGCCCGGCTGACCTTCCCCAGGCAATTGAGACTATCCTCCAACAACAATCCATCAGCCGCCGTGCCCGTTGGGGTATTCAGGTCAGTCCCATAACCGGAGGTGAGCCCCTCTACACGCGAGATGCCCAACAGTTTTTTATTCCTGCCTCAAATATAAAGCTGTTAACCACAGCAGCGGCTCTGACAGAATTAGGGCCTGACTACCAAATTCGCACGTCGGTTTATCAGTTGCCATCCGCAGCCGGGGAAACCGTGCTGCGAGTCGTAGGGCGAGGCGATCCAACGTTTACAGCAGAATCGCTACAAAATTTAGCACAGCAAATTTATAACCAGGGCGTTCGCCGTATAGATCGGCTAGAAGTCGATGATTCCTACTTCACAGGCGACCCCATCAACCCGAACTGGGAGTGGGAAGACTTACAGGCAGGCTATGGAGCTCCGGTTAGCAGCTTGATGCTAGATGGCAATGCGATCGCCCTTCAACTAACCCCCCAATCCTCTGGCCAGCCTTTGCATGTAGCCTTTAATAACCCCGTCGATGCTGGCAACTGGCAAATTATTAACCTCAGCCGCACGCTGCCCGCCGGAAGCAACGAAGAGGAATTCACCCAAGTTCAGCAGGATGGACAGCGACGGGTACTCCGGATTGAGGGGCAACTGCAAGCAGGTAGCGAGGCTGTGGAGGAGGCGATCGCTACCCCAGATCCAAATGGGCGTTTTCTACGCCATTTTCAGTCAGCCTTAAGGGCTGTGGGAATAACGGTCGAGCGAGGGACAACGCCAAATACAGCCACCTTTCCCCCCCTCCCCAGCTCGGCATCAGAGATTGCCTTTACGCTCTCCCCGCCCCTCTCCTACCTGATAACCCAGGCCAATACCGAAAGTGAAAACCTCTATGCGGAAACCTTGCTGCGCCAGATTGGAGTTCGCCACACCTTATCGCAACCCTCGACGCTAGTAGCCGGCTTAGAAGGGGTTGAAGCTATTTTGGCTCCTCTAGGTGTTGATCCAGATAGCATTGACCAGACGGACGGTTCTGGGTTAGCTCGCCGTAACTTAGCGACACCCGAGGCCTTTGTACAAACTCTCCAGGCTATGCACCGTGGTCCTGCGGCTCAGATGTATCAGAACTCTCTGTCTGTCGCTGGTGTCTCAGGAACCCTCCAAAACCGCTTTCAAGGAACTCCTGTGGAAGGCCATTTATGGGGTAAAACAGGGGCCATTAGTGGGATTGCAGCCCTATCCGGTTACCTTGAGCCAGACCATCACCCCCCTCTGGCCTTCAGTATCTTAGTCAATCATTTTGACCAGCCTGTGCGAACAATCCGTCCCACAATCGATCAAATTGTAGTGTTATTAGCAGACCTCTCTTCTTGCTCCAGCAATTAACGAACTGGATAGATGAAGTGTGCATGACACATTTGTCATAACCGTATTCATGACAGCCGAATCATCTTGTTTGTACCTGATAACGAGCAATCTCATACCTTTGTATTTTTCGGGGCTTACCACTACGGATCAGACAAACCCCAAATTGCTCAATTTCACGAGGGAAATCCTCTAACCAGTCATTCTTTACAAGATAAAGATTGGGCGATTTAAGAACCCGGCGAACACAGCGAGAACAGCGAACACGACGGGTTCGAACGGGAACTTTTTCGGGAGCTTTATCAGGACAGGGGGTACGCCCTTTCTGGTCATAAGGCGTGCAATTAAGATTGGCAGGATCTGCGCTGCACAGCACGTAAGAGGACCAGTATTCTCCAATAAATCCCGCAGGAGCAAGATTCTCAAATGGCTGTAGACGCAACACATAGGGTGGTGCCACTTTCAGAGCCAGGACTGGAGTAGCTTGAAGAAAAATAGAAGCAATAGCCATCAGAAATAGGCCGAGTTTCATACGACGCCCATAGGCACCCGATACCTGTTCTACCAACAACAGAAATGCCATCCAGGCTGAGATGTAAACGACTGAGAAATATCGCAGACTTACATCGTTGATATAGAGCCAGTTAGATACCAGGATTAGCCCGAAGGAAAAAATAGCATTCAAGAAGAAGAGCATTGCCCAATGAGGAAAACGGCTCTCAAGCAGAAAGCTTCTTTCGGTACTCCACCAGTAGATGGCATAGCCCACCAGCAGCACAAACAAAACAGCATAAATTGAAAGGATTGGGCTATCAACTTGAAATGTTAATGTTTGAATGGCCGATGTTATAAGACGATTGAGTACCTCAAGGATTTGCGAAAAGCTGCTGAACCCTCCATAAGGAGAAGTTCCAGAGGCTTCATGCTTGGCAAATAAGATAAATGAAAAGCCTACAATAGAAGTAATGATGATATTAATTACATCAGGTATTAGGAGGTTTCGCAGGCGATCGCGCCAGGAAATATCAGTACCCTGATTAACAGTTTTATCAACGTGCTGTACGGTAATGGCTGCCAGGATAGCCATAAACACAAAGTGCAGGTCGGATATCCAGAGTGAGGTAAATAGGCAAAGGGTTGCGCTAGAAATGAGAACCTGACGCCTCCATTGCTTCAGATGCTTCTGTTCCAGCAGGTAGTTGATAATGAAAAGAGCTATTCCTGTAAAAGCAAACTGGGGCCCATAGGGGTGGGCAGGAAAAACGAGCTCGTGAAAGTGTGGGATTGGAAGAAACCAGGCCAGGGCAAAAATTAAGCGAGAGAAGTATGTTTTAAATAGAGTACTAAGACAGATAAAACCAGCCAGTAGAAGCCCATACTGTACATAGGAAATGGCTTCAACGGGCGATAAGGACGTAATCTTTAGTAGAAGATTGCTTAGAATTGGAACGGCACTCCCAAGGCGATTTTGGCCCCAATAGTACAAATCTTCAGGGAGTTTGAGATGGTAGGCCATTAAGATATGAACGGCCATATCTGAGTTCAGATTAGGGATGCGATCAGCTGCGAATCTCCGAAATGAAAGCAGAAAAATGAGGACTATTAAGGATTTAGAAATCAGCGAACGGATTGATTTAAGAGAGTTAGACGTGGACAGCAAACCTATCTTTCCTTACTAAAGAGAATTTAAGTTTCCAAGCGTAAATCTATAAAGCTGATCCATTGCCTCCAGCTATTAGCAAAACCTGGTGAGTTTATACCCTATGGATGTGATAAATAGGAGCTTCGGCACTCATCTATTTTCTAAGGGAACAGGTTATATCTAAGAATGCAGTAGATAGCTCGAACGCCGTCCTTCCAACCAATCTTTTTCCCTTCTTTATAGGTACGACCATAATAGGAAATACCCACCTCATAGATACGACAGTCGAGCTTAGAAACCTTGGCCGTAATTTCAGGCTCGAAACCAAATCGATTTTCCCGAATTTGAATGGATTGAATAATTTCCCGACGGAAAGCTTTGTAACAAGTTTCCATATCCGTCAGGTTAATATTGGTCATCATGTTGGAGAGAGTAGTCAAGAACTGGTTACCAACCATGTGCCAATAGTAAACAACCCGGTGAGGATGGCTACCAATGAACCGAGAGCCAAATACCACATCTGCCCGATCTGCCAGAATGGGTGCAATCATAAGCGGATACTCTTGAGGGTCGTACTCTAAATCCGCATCTTGAACAATAACAATATCACCCGTGGCTTCTGCAAAACCTGTACGTAGCGCCGCTCCTTTTCCTTTGTTTCGAGGATGGTATATAACCTTGTCTACGTATGGCTCGATTGTCGAGCGCAATAGATTTTGAGTGCCATCTGTTGAACAATCATCAACAATAATGATTTCTTTGTCTTTGACAGGTGATTCTTTAACGGCAGCCACGACTTTTCCAATCGTACCTAACTCGTTGTAGCAGGGAATAACAATCGATAATTTCATAGACAAAGCCGAACATTGGATGAGAACAACAATAACTGACAGAGTGGTTACTCGTGGTACCGGGACATAGGACTGAATAGTTATTGCCATATCCCTGTCTAGAGAAGCTGACAGAATAAACTATTATTTACCGAATGCTGGCAGCCCGCATAAATTTCGATGGCAATTGTACATCTGATCGTTAGGTGCTTGACACTCCACCTGCCATATCTAGAAGAGTTTTAAATGTGCTTTACGCTGTTAGCATCTACAGCATAGAAGACAATGTTGGAAACGAGACCTAATAACCGATGTGGCCGCATATAAACCTGCATCGTTGGAGGGCACATCTGTTGCAGTTCCTGAGCAGTCAGCAGATTTAAGTTTTCCTCTCTAGCCCAGAAGTCATGGCCTAGCAAACGAAGAATTCGGCGAAACCATGTGGCAGGTAACCAGTGTATTAGTGGAAGAATGGTGTGAAACTCTACAGGATACCAGCGGTTAGGTGTGGTGATAAAGCAGCGCTTACCTACTCGGCAGAGTTCGTTAACAAAAGCTTGTTGGCGCTGGCGATCGCCTACATGCTCAATCACTGCAGAGCTCACTACAAGATCAAAGCTCTTGTCAGGAAACGGCAGATTAAGCCCATCGGCTTGAACGTAGGTTAAGCCAGGAAATTCTTTTTCTAAAAACTTGGCATCTTCCATACCAACAGCCGTGATGCTTTGGGGGTAAGGATAATACCTTTCAAAAAAGTTGCAATCTTCTCGTCGATCAGACGTAACACCCACATCGAGAACTTGCATGGTCGGGGTCGGTTGAACCAACTGCATCAGAGTGTTCAACATCTCCAGCCGGACTTTCAAAGAAATTTTGCTGACTATACCACCCACATTAGGTTGTACATAGTCACTTTGCCCTTCAGAAGATGAATATAAAGACAGGCTAGTTTTGCTGTTCATAGGCTTCGGCGCGTTTCACTCGACACGACAGATAGGAACGGAAATAGGAATCTAGTGCGAAGTCAATGACGATCAGCAGGGCTGCAAAACAATCTCTTTGAACTAGGAAGGGGGCATCAGGTTAGCCCAAGTATTCTGTATTGGCGTTTCTAGGCATACCTTTAGCACCTGGCTACCGGACTAGAAGCAATTTCTTACACGAGAAAAGAATAAGCACCTGATTGATTTCTGGCAGAAAGATCCGTCATCAAAGTTTCAAGCATGAGTGATTTAATCCTGCAAATTTGACGCATCAACTGCAATGTCTTATACAAGAGCATTGCTTAAAGCAAAATCCTCATAACCAAGCCAGATCTACATTTATTTCTGCTGCCACACAGAACCATGGGGAGCAAAAATTGAAGTGATTATACTATGAGGAATAACTTAGCGGTCATAATAATCGACCTATGTTGGAAGTATCACAGGTCATAATCTCCATCAGGCACTTCTGATACGCTCAGGACTAGAGCCTTTTTGTTGTGTGTTGTGCGAAGCACAACACACAACAAAAAGGCTCTAAATAGGAGAAGAGGTTGAGTGCGACGCACCCAACCTCTTCTCCTATCTCTACAAAAATAACTAAGGTCAATCTCTACTAAAAGTAGCCGTTTTTCAACGGTCTTGCTCAACGACTTCACGCACCCGGTAAATGGGCCGCCCCTGGGATTCATGATAAGTGCGCATAGCAACCTCGGCCAGCAGGCCCAAACTGAACAGCTGTACCCCTGTTAGGAAAAGTACTACCGCCAGAATGAGGAGGGGGCGATCGCCAATACTTTGCCCCAATACCAGCTTCAAGAAGGTGAGATAGCTACCCAGCAGAATTCCCAACGCTAGCGACGCCAACCCAAAGCCACCAAACACATGCATGGGTCGGGTAAGGAACTTTTTCATAAAGGCGATGGTGAACAGATCCATCAACACCCGAAAGGTACGCCCCAGCCCATATTTGCTTTGACCAAATTGACGGGCGTGATGCTTCACAGGCACTTCCGTAATTCGTGCCCCTTCAATGAAAGCCAGGGCCGGCAGGAAACGGTGCAGTTCACCGTACAGATTCATATCCATGACCAACTCAGAACGGTATGCCTTGAGGGAGCAACCGTAGTCATGTAGCTTTACCCCGGTGACCCAACCGATTAAGCCATTGGCCAACTTTGATGGTAGGAGGCGAGTTAGAGCAGCGTCCTGCCGATTCTTACGCCAACCGCTCACCAGGTCATACCCCTCCTCCAACTTCTCAACCAGCATAGGAATGTCAGAGGGGTCGTTCTGCAGGTCACCATCCAGAGTAACAATTACATCTCCCCGGGCATGGTTGAAACCTGCAGCCATCGCAGCGGTCTGGCCATAGTTCCGGCGCAACAGCACACCTCGCAGGTCGCTTCGGCTCAGGGCCAGCTCCCGCAGCAGTGCCGTAGTACCGTCTCGGGAGCCATCGTCTACACAGATAATTTCATAGTCGAAGTCGGTGGGTTGGACGGCTGTGGCGATCGCCTCCACTAATCGGGGCAAGCTTTCCACCTCGTTGTAAACGGGTACCACCACCGACAGCCTTAGCGGGCGAGTTGCTTCATCAAGGGACGGTTGGGGTTGACCTTTAGGGATGAGAGAAGTATCCATAGCACGGCGACTCATGAGCTAACCACCATTAAACCGGAGAAGCGGTTTCGATGGATGAGTCAGTTAGCCAGATTTTGTCAGGGCAGAAGGTGGGGGCTTTGCTTTCATCTTTTGCCCTAACAGAAAATGTAGAACAGTCTGTCATAACTTTAAGTTGCCAATATGGTCAGCAAAGATACGGAGCCTTTTCAAGAGCTAGGATGTAAACCTTTCTATATTTCATGGGGCGAGTTTGAATTTTATTCAGTCCAGATCAAATTTGCTTAACGCAGCTTTCATATTTTGGGGAAGGCCTACCCAATCTATTTCCATTTTATTTGGCTAACTTATGTAAACAGAATTCATTTAATTATTACAAGAAGTCATTCTCTCAAGGCCGATCAAATCTCTAATACATCGGCAAAAGCTACCAGCAAAGGACTTTCATAGATTTAGGCATAAGTTAGCGTTAGTTTGCTGGCCTCTAAGATTTGCTCAAAGCTACTTCTTCAGATAGCTTTATAACTCGCAAACTAAATCAATTTGTTAGTAATTTATTTTATTTTTCTTCAGAATAAAGCCGAAACACAACGCTCAGAAAAATCCGTGGATATTCCCTACAGCTATCTTGGTGCAGCTGACTAGGATGAGCTTAAATCAATTCAATGCAATCCAATCTATCCGCTCTACAGGAGTCATCATGGTTTTAGATCCTCACACTTTCATGGCAAAGATGGAAGCTCGAATGGACTTTTCTACCGCTGATAAAGAGCTTCTATTAAGTAATGCAAATTGGGGATTAGAAATTGCCTCTGACATGTCCGATCACTTCTACAGCTATATGGGACGTGACCCGGAAATGGGCGTCATCCTCAACGCCTCTGAAGGTCGGGTTCATCGGCTGAAAGAAACCTTCGTTCTGTGGTTTCACGAAATGTTTACCGGCATGGATAATTGGGGAGACGAGTACGCCGATCGCCGCTGGAAAATCGGTCTAGTTCACGTCAAGATTGGCATTGGTCCTCAGCACGTCGTTCCAGCCATGGCAACGGTTGTTCATGAGGCTGGTAAGCGAGCGATCGCTGATGGTAAATCTGAAAATTTACGCGATGCCCTGGGTAAGATCTGCATGATCGACCTGGCATTTATTGAACAGGCTTACATTGAAGTTTCTTCAACGGCTGTGTTGAAAGAAACAGGCTGGACTGAGGGCCTATTCCGGCGCTTAATTACAACAGGTGCTGGAGCAATGTAAGAGCACCAGGCTCATCCTTGAAAATCTCTTTTAGAGGATGTTTGAAACGTTTTAATGAGGGTTTTATTTTCCGTACACAGCATACGAAAAATGAACGTTTCAAACACCCTACCAGGCTTATGATCCAACACTATCTATTTCGTTAATTTTCCAGAAGTTGTTGACCCTCTATTTCTCCTGACTTCCGTTCACTCCCACTAACAAAGGAAATCACAATGGCTATTAGCACCGAAAAGTTGAATATGGTTTTGCAGCAGTTCGTCACAGCTACCAGTGACGTTCAAGGGGCAGCCCTGGTAACCCCCGATGGTCTGCCTTTGGCTACGAGCCTACCCGCAGGTATGGATGAAGAACGGGTTTCAGCGATGTCTGCCGCTATGTTGTCCCTGGGCGAGCGGATTGGTTCAGAGTTGGCACGGGGTGGTGTTGATCGAATCTACGTAGAAGGAGATCAGGGCTACGGCGTGCTGACCAGCTGCGGCGAAGACGCCGTATTCCTAGTGTTGGCCAGCAAAGCGGCCAAGCAGGGTGTACTGATGCTTGAGATCAAGCGCACCCTGGGGGAATTGAAGTTACTCATGATGTAAAGTTCCGATTCGCTGTGGCGGAGTCCCAGGCTCCGCCACCTTCTTCACCCCTATCCCTTCATCGGTCTCTTCCATGGAAATCATGCGGCTTGTGGTGACTGGCCCGGTTGGGTCGGGCAAGTCCACGTTTATTCGCTCTGTTAGCGAAATTGAGGTCGTCGATACTGATCGCCACGCCACCGACGAAACTCTACTCATCAAAAAACGCACCACCGTTGCCTTTGACTTTGGCCGCCTCCAGTTTGGGCCAGAAATGGCATTGCACCTCTACGGAACTCCTGGACAATCGCGCTTCGACTTTATGTGGGACATTTTGATCCGCAAAGCTCACGCGTATATCTTGCTGATTGCGGCCCACCGTCCCATGGAGTTTCGCCACTCGCGCCGCATTCTGGCTTTTATGAAACAGCGATCGCAAATTCCCATGATCATCGGCCTCACCCATACAGACTGCGAGGGAGCCTGGGAAGCCGAGAACGTGGCGATCGCCCTGGGCTACGTCCTCCCTGAAACCCGTCCCCTAATGATTACGGTTAATCCCACGGAATCTGCTTCCGTTGCCGAAGCCATCATTACCCTCGTCCAACATTCTATGCAGGGCTGTCTTGTCTAATAGTTGATGTTGCGTGCGCGGCCCAAACCAACCTTTCTCAGAGCGTCGCATCTACAGGTCAGCGCATAAGCCCAGCCCTGTCCATCAGCCCCCATTTGAAATGTTGATTTTTTGTAGATTAATCAGCCACGCAAAATCAACATCTCAAATCTCTCTCAAATCCATTGCAGCGACTACCTAGGTGAGATGTGTCATGACCATTACCGGCTATCTATCAGAGTTTTCCTTAGCAGAACTCTTCCAAATTTTGGAACAGGGAACGAAATCGGGGTTGTTGACCATCTGCTCCCTGTTGGAACCGCAAGCACCGAAACAAGGCAATCACTACATCTGGTTTAAGCAGGGGCGCATTGTTGCTGCCTCCAATACTCTCGACCAGCAAGGCTTAATGCGCTTGATTAATCAGCGAGGCTGGTTGGGAGAGCGAGCGGCTAACCGGCTCACTCAAAACTGCACAGTGGGAACTCCTGCCGGAGTTTGCCTAAAAACCCAGGGAGCATTAACTGTTGAACAACTCAAGTTGTTGTTCTACTCCCAGGTCATGCGTCAGGTCTGTGCCCTGTTTGAACTAGAAAATGGCTGGTTTCAGTTTGATCCACAAGCACCAATTCCCGTAGCTGAATTGACAGGATTAAATGCATCAGCAACCGAAGTGACGCTAGCAGGACTGCGAGCGCTAAAAGATTGGTCAGCCTTACTGGACAAGCTACCCGATCCCTCCTCAGCCCTGGTTAGTGTGATTCATGGTCAGCCACAGTTCAAGCTCAGCCCAACAGAGTGGCAGGTCTGGGAATTTGCTAAGGGAACAGTGGCGTTGGGGGCGATCGCCAAACAGCTTCAGATTTCCGTCGAAAAAGTACAGCAGGTGGCTTTTCGGCTAACGGTAGTGGGTTTGGCGGAAGAAGTGCCGATGGTTTCGGAGCCCCTGGTAGCCATGCCAGATCCAGAACCTCTCGTAGATGCTCCCATCAGTGGCTTTGGATCCCACTCGGCACAAACTGAAGCAGTACCAGCAGGCCACGGGGTTAGCCAATCCTTTCTACAGAATTTGGTTGGCTTCTTGAAAGGCAAACTCTAAGTTTTCCCAAAGGTCTTATGCTCATCTTCGATTTCTTACTCGGGTTGTTCGAATTTGTAGAGTTTCTTGCCAGCCCGCTGGGTCTATCTACCAGCCTTTGGGGAAGCGCTTACTGGATTTTGCTCCAACTCTGGCACGTCAGCGTTCCCTCGGCTCTGTGGCTGCCACTCATTCCGGCCTTCTACCTCTACATCTACCTGGATAGATTGGCATGCCGTTAGCCCTTCGGCTATGCCTCTCTCACCATTGCGCAATCTAGGGATAACGGCTCTGGTGTTCCATCACCTCCCTAGATTAGGCATGCTTTCTTCCTCTCTGCGATTCAAGGAGTGTTTATGCAACGGTTTGCCTGGAACGATTCCCTCAGCACTGGCGTCCCAATGATTGATGCCCATCACAAGGAACTGATCGCGGCAGTGAATGATCTGGCTCAGGCGATTGAACAGGGCCAGGGGTCAAATGCTATTAAAAAGCTGATTATGTTTCTTAAGTACTATGCTGAGTGGCATTTTGATCACGAAGAAAAATGCGCAGCCAAGCACCAATGCCCTATGGCCGACACCAATGAGAAGGCGCATGCCGCTTTCATTGAAACCTTTGGTAATTTACACGAGCAATATCGCCAGAGCAACGCCAGCGAAGCCGTTGCCCAGCAGATTTACGATGAGCTGTCCCGCTGGCTGGTAGGACACATTATGAATATTGATACAGAGATTGGCCGATGCCTCAGGCAGCCAAAAACGGTTCTTCCTACGTCATAGAGGGCTTATAGCCTGACGCAACTTAGGATCGCGTATTTATTAACCTGTAATTCTTGTTGTGAGAGGGGCGGCAAAGCCGCCCTTCTCACAACAAGAATTACAGGTTATTTTGTTCGTGATCCTTAGTAATCGACGGCTGAAGCCTGCCCACCTTCAAATATAGGTTGCTCTTTGCTGTTTACTCCTAGCCAGAACGGTTCATTGTTGAAAGGCCACGGAAAGCTTTTCAACAATGAATTTCCTGTTTCTAAGCGCGTAGCACCACAGGCGTTGATTACAAAGGAGGAGTGGCGTGCGTCGCACGCCACTCCTCCTTTGTAATCAACCTACTTGTAACAGGTGCATTTCACCTTATATAAGCAGGCAAATCCATTCACAACACTCGGCTATCCCCTTACACGCCGCTATAAGGGGATTTAAGGCTGAAATAATACCTTTGTTCTGGTCAGGTTTCAAACATGTGGATGGGGTGTGGTGAAAGGGGCATTTCGTGTTCCTTTCACCACACCCCATCCATGCATCTAAACACTCTCCTCTATTCTGATTTCCTGAAGTGATAGTGTCTTTGAAAAGCATTGGCTTTAGAGGACAAGAATATAGGCTGTTCACTTTTATGTTAAATTTCCTAGAGTATCTACGCCGTTAGGTACAACTCCTTATTTCAAGGCTATTTCAGAACGTTGATTTCAGATCTGAAACATCCTCGAGCCAAATTTTCTGTTGAAGCGGATCAATTTGTCTAGGCTAGGCGGTCAAAAAAAGAATGCTTTTTACGAGTTTTAATTTTTTTGTATTGGTTGCGATCGCCTTCGGGTTGTACTACTCGACAAAGAAGCAAAAGTTGCAAATCCTTATACTAATCATTGCAAGCTTTATTTTTTATGCTTGGAATTTTCCTGCACTCCTTTTGCTTCTACTCCTATCAATTGCTATTAATGCTATTTCCAGCTATGGCATTACAACTACAGGGGATAAAAACCTCAGGAAGATATATGCAACGCTAGGAGTTGTGCTCAACCTTGCAATTTTAGGTTTCTTTAAGTATAGCCCTTTAATTGGCCATACTTTTTTTGAGGACAAATCAACAATTGGGCAATTTTTAGTATCAATTCCTCTACCAATTGGTATTTCGTTTTTCACCTTCCAGGGAATTAGCCTCGTTATTGATACTTTCACGGGCAAGGAATTAGTTTTAACAGAAAGCCATGGAAACAAATTTAGTACACATCTGGCTAAAGTAACGCTATTTAAAGCCTTCTTTCCACAGCTGGTTGCTGGGCCTATTGTCAAAGCCCATGAATTTTTACCTCAGATAAAATCTAAGTTCTTATCCAATATTGAATGGGAATTCTGCTTTAGGAATCTCGTGGCCGGGTATTTTCTGAAGATGGTTGTTGCAGACAACCTCAAAGAGCAAACCTATTGGATCACCTATCCCTGGTTTTCTAACGTTTCCTTATCTGGGTTGCTAACACTTTTGTTTGGATACTCAATGCAAATCTTTGCCGATTTTGCAGGGTATTCCCTCATCGCTATTGGCCTTGCCGCATTGTTTGGATATAGGCTAATGGACAACTTCTTGTTCCCCTATATCTCCACATCTTTCTCTGAATTCTGGCGGCGGTGGCATATTTCCCTATCTAATTTTCTCAAGGAGTATTTGTATATACCCCTGGGAGGTAATCGGAAAGGTCGAGTCAGAACCTATATCAACTTAATGATTACGATGATGCTAGGAGGACTATGGCATGGTGCAGCTTGGAGCTATGCAGTGTGGGGAACATACCATGGCGCATTACTCGCTTCTGAACGTTTTTTAAAGGAAAGCTTTAATCCAAAACCTTTGAATCTTCCAAAAAACGTTATTCTTATCATCAAAGGAATTTTAGTATTTACAGCGGTCAGCTTTGGATGGTTACTATTTAAGCTACCCAATTTTGACCATGTAATCAAGTACCTACAAGCAATGATTCATAATGTTTTTTTTCTAAATCAGGATATAGACATTATGTTCTTCGTTGCAATTTATTCACTTCCTGTAGTGATTTATCATTTTCTATATCTTTATAAGGAAGGAAAGAATAGTTCTGGCTACAAGAGCTTACAGAGACTTGAGCCTATCATTTATGGAACGATGCTTTTTATGTTGATTTCAAATAGTGGTTCTTCTGGAGATTTTATCTACTTCCAGTTCTAAAGAATGCTTTAAAGCTCACTGAAAAAGTTATTTTTCGTGCAGAAAATGCATGAAAGAAATAACTAAAACGGACCCTGGTATCTTGTCAATTTCTCCCGAAGCATTGAGCGAGAAGCACTGGCCATGATGATACGTAAAACGTTGACGGTAACAATTGCTTTGATTCTGTTGTGGTCTATCATCGTCAATTTTCTACCACAGGATTTGGATACTTATCAGAGCCAGCGAGACAATAATTTAATTCGTGCACAAGACTACCTTTATAGCGTTCCTAACATTCAGGAAGAGAATGTCATTTTAGGTACTTCTCTTTCACAAAAAATTTCTGAATCCCTCCTATCTAAAAATTTTTATAATCTTGCCTTTGGTGGCCAGGGAATATTCGATGGTTTGGATGTTGTGAATTATCCCAAGGAGAAGCCAAGGGTAGTTTTTATAGAAATCAACAACATTTTGAAGGTAGAGGGAGACCTGTTTACAGAGGCTTTATTTGGACCAGCTACGTATAACTTGAAGAAGTACGTACCCTTGCTCAGAGATAGGAATAAGCCTGTAGGGGTCCTTAGAGGCTTTACCCGACCAAGGCAGAAAACTGCTGTGAATTTTAAGATGGCTGAAGATCAGATAGATGAAACAGATGCTTATAAGGCTGTTCTCAACCAACAAAGGGAAGCTTACAAGACGAAACCTTCGAAGCAGAGATTAGATCCACTATTTCAAAGATTAAAGCAATCTGTTGAGAAGCTTGAAAAAGAAGGTACAACAGTTGTTTTCTTCGAGATGCCAGTGCATCAAGAACTCTGTACTATGCCACGCGCTACAACCATTAGGAAGCGCTTCTACGTCGAATTTCCTCAGAAACAGTACCTTTATATCAAACAGCCAAATTGCGGTAACTATCAGACAACAGATGGCATTCATCTAACAGAAGCAAGTGGCAATCGGTATTCTCTGTACTTCAAAAGAAAAGCTGCAGCTTTGCCGCTTTAATATTACATTTTTCATAGATAGCAATGGGCAAGTGCATTAAGTATGGTGGTATAGGACACTTTGTGCCTTATACCACCGTCTGCTATATTTAACCTCAATTTGAGGAAAGCTCAAGTGCCCATTTTGGTATTCGCAGAGCGCCCATCAAAATGTTTTTTCAGGGATGTGCAAGGCACGCCCTCGAAAGAACCCTTAACCCGAACTCAACAGTTTTGTTGTATACAGTGTGCGAGCCACCACATACAACAACAATGCGCAAGGTCTAATCAACTCGACATGAAGATGCCTCCGTTCCATACCTTAACCAGACAAAGCTAGGACATGAGAGATATCTTCATGTTGAGTGGATAGATATAGCTTATATTTTGCACATTTCTAAAACTAAAACCCAGAAGTATAATTCTTCCACAACAACGTGGCTGAAGAATTACACTTCTGGGTTCTGGTGCAAGATCCAGGCCTATAAATTATGACCCTGGGTTAACACGCATTAGAACCTGGCCAAACTCCACAGGCTGAGCATTTTGCACAAGGATTTCGACAACTTCTCCGACTACTTCGGCCTCGATCTCGTTCATGATCTTCATAGCTTCAATAATACAGACAGTTTGGCCCAGACGAATCCGATCGCCCACCTCCACAAAGGACGCCTCGTCAGGGCCGGGAGCTCGATAGAACGTACCGACTACCGGAGCAACGATATCGATAAGCCGATCGTTGGCATGGGGAGCTGGAGCAGGGGCTGAAGTAGCAGCAGGCAAAGGGACAGGAACAGGAGCGGGTAGGGAGGCAGGAACGACACTACCCCGATCAGGTTCGACGGGGAGGGAGCGATCGCTAAAAACACCTCCCTTGCGTACCGTCAGTTCAAAATCGCCACTTTTTAAGTTCAGCTCCGCAATATCGGTCTGACTCAGGGTAGACAGCAGCTCGCGCAGTTCGTTCCAGTTCAATTCCACGTCCTATCCGCTCAATCTAATCGTGCAGTTTTATAAGAGACGACTTGCTTCAACAAGCCATCATGGGTCTCCCACACCGTTGCCTATTCTCGGCCCAGGTAGGAGTCGTTCCGGGTATCAATCTTAATGCGTTCGCCAACGGAGATAAACAGGGGCACCATAACTTGAGCTCCAGTTTCAACCTTAGCAGGCTTGGTACCGCCCGTTGCGGTGTCTCCCTTAACGCCGGGATCAGTCTCAGTAACCTCCAAAACAACGGAGTTGGGTAGTTCCACTTCCATCACCTGGGTGTCCCAACGAACCACGCTGACTTCCATGCCCTCTTTGAGGTACTTGACACGATCGCCGATTTGCGCCGCCGTCAGTCGTCCCTCTTCGTAGGTTTCCATATCCATAAAAACGTAATCATCACCTTCCTTATAAGTGTGTTGCATCACACTCTTTTCGAGGATGGCTTGGGGTACGGTTTCACCAGCCCGGAATGTACGCTCAATCACGCTGCCCGACTGTGCATTTTTCAGTTTCGTGCGTACAAATGCAGAGCCCTTCCCCGGTTTTACGTGCAGGAATTCAACTACCCGCCAGACGTTACCATCTAGCACGATGCTGACACCGGGACGAAAGTCGTTGCTGGAAATCATGAATCTCTTTGATTTGTGGGAGAACAATCGGCATCTAATTTTACCGCTTGTTGTGCGCTTGAGACATGAACGATCGCTTTCATTCAGCAATTCTCATTTTGAAATTAGGCCCGAAAACCGCGCGCCAAAGGCGCGCGGTTTTCGGGCATCAAAGCCAAGAGTTCACGCCCTACGGGCGTGAACTCTTGGCTTTGATGCCCATACTGAGAATTGCTGGCTTTCATTCAGACTTTGTGCTTTTACTCAGTTAAGCTCTGACAATAGGAACGATTGAGCTTCCCTGCGCCAGAACGAAAATGTTCGAATTTTGCGAATTTCAAGAGACGCTGACACTACACATATTTTCGTGAGAATTTGCAAGTGCCAATTGACGGAGAGCTCCAAATCCAACTAATCTACAAAAAATACATCGATAAACTGGAGTATGAGCTCATCTAAACCCTAAAGTTTGTCTCCGCCGTAGACAGCAGTGTGGGTTGGTGAAGCATATTCTCGCTTATCTCACGAGGTAATTGTTGTGGGCATCGTTGTTCAGGAGGTTTCCAAGGGCTTTGGTTCATTCCAGGCGGTTGACCAGGTCAACTTGGAAGTAGAGACTGGGTCATTGGTGGCATTGTTGGGACCATCGGGGTCTGGGAAGTCTACTCTGCTACGTCTCATTGCAGGGCTAGAAACTCCAGACGCCGGGCGAATCATCCTGACAGGACGAGATGCGACCTACGAGACTGTGCAGGAGCGCAATATCGGGTTCGTGTTTCAGCATTATGCGCTGTTTAAGCACATGAACGTGCGGGAAAATATTGCGTTCGGCCTGAGTCTGCGCAAAACACCCAAGAAAGCGGCCCAGAGACGGGTGGAAGAATTGTTGGAGTTGGTGCAGTTGAAAGGGCTGGGCGATCGCTACCCCTCCCAACTCTCCGGGGGCCAGCGGCAGCGTGTGGCTCTAGCTCGTGCTCTGGCAGTAGAACCCAAAGTATTGCTGCTCGACGAACCCTTTGGCGCTCTGGATGCCAAAGTTCGCAAGGACTTGCGAGCCTGGTTGCGCCGGATGCATGATGAGGTGCATGTAACCACAGTGTTTGTCACCCATGACCAGGAAGAGGCCATGGAAGTTGCCGACAAAATTGTGGTGATGAATAAGGGGCGCGTGGAACAGGTGGGCACCCCCGCAGAGATATATGACAACCCTGCAACGGCATTTGTCATGAGCTTCATCGGCCCAGTGAACGTGTTACCGGGCACATCCCGGATTTTTGAAGGGAATGGGTTTGAGTCACCCCATCCAGAAGTCTTTGTACGACCTCAGGATGTGGTAGTAGAAGTAGAGCCCAACGGCTCAACGGTATCGGCTCGGGTGAATCGCGTTATCCACCTGGGTTGGGAAGTGCAGGCCGAGCTGATTCTAGATGATGGTCAAGTGGTGACGGCACATTTGACGCGCGATCGCTTTGATGAGCTACAACTCGCCCCTCAACAACGGGTGTACGTTAAGCCCAAGGAAGCTCGCGCCTTCCCGCTTTACTACTCCATCTAGATCGCCTATTCATGATGCGCTGAAACGCTTGTGGTATGTGCCTTGCACGCAATGTTACTACTACAAGCGTTTCAGCGCATGTGAGATGAATACGCAGGTTGGCGTCTCTAACTATGCAAGCCAATTGAATTAGTAGGAAGCTGTGCCTTCTACGCCCTGGCGCATCAGGACGCAAAAGGCACAGCTTCCTATTGAATCTGGTACAAGTCAGTGTTATTCGTCTAAAGTCCAGAATGGAGAAATGGAGAACGTAATTGACGATCGCACGGCTCAAACCCCTTCTACGCTGGCTCATTTTAGGGGCAGCGCTGTTCTTCCTGGCCAGTACGGTGCGGCAGCACTGGCATGAAGTAGCGGCAATTCGGTTGGACAAACGAGGCTGGCAGTTGTTAGCGATCGCCCTACTCACAACCCTCTTGGCGCATGTTTGGACAGGGTGGGTATGGGGTTGGATCTTGAAGGCCCTGGGCCAGTCTACCTCTGCCTCCTGGAGCATCCGTACCTATCTCACCACAAACATTGCCAAATATCTGCCGGGAAATGTCTGGCATTTTTATGGTCGGGTGTGGGCAGCCCAAAAAGTGGGGGTTCCATTAGCGATCGCCATCGTTAGCGTTGTCTTAGAACCGTTGCTCATGGCGGCCTCGGCCCTCCTGGTCGGGCTCCTGGGAATTCGACAGGCTGGATGGGGCCTACAAGCCTTGAGTTTGGCGATCGCTCTGGCCCTGGTGCATCCCCGCATTTTGAATCCGGTGTTGCACAAGCTCAGTCGTAAAAAAGCCAGCACCGATGAAGGTATGGCAGTGGAAGCACAGCAAGTCGAGCAGATTGGGTTGCAGCGCTACCCGGTTTGGCCACTCATCGGAGAGTTGATTTTTCTCGGGTTGCGGAGTCTAGGTTTTATCTGGATTGTGTTGGCATTTGCCCCAATTCCTCCTGAGCAAGTGTTACCGGTGTTTAGTGCCTTTAGTTTTGCCTGGTTGTTAGGGTTAGTGGTACCCGGCGCTCCTGGGGGAATTGGCGTATTTGAGGCGACGGCGATCGCCCTCCTGCCAGCTCAGCTCACCCCAGCTGTGATCCTAAGTGCCGTTGCCTGTTATCGCCTGGTAAGTACCCTGGCAGAAGCGTTAGGGGCGATCGCCGGATGGGGTGTCGGTAAACTCGCCAAGCAACCTTGATGCCCTGACAAACGCGACAAAGGCTATATAGTGGCAGTTTTTACTTATATCGCTTTGCTACATCCCCAACTCAAAGATTAAGGCGGCTCAATTCCTCCAGCAGTAAAGCTTCGGCTTCCTCATCAGAAATTTCGTTCAGGGTTTGGAGGGAATCCCCAGTGGCGTTGGGTGAAGGGTCAGTTGGTGACACGGAAGTAAGCTCCGGAACAAGCAGGCTGATGAGATAGGTACCGAGAGCATCAGGAGTAGGGTGATCAAACAGTAGAGTGATGGGTAAAGGGCGACCCAACTCCGTTTGTAGGCGATTACGCAACTCAACAGAGGTCAGAGAATCCAACCCCAATTCTGTGAAGCCAAGAGTGGAGTCGAGCCGAGTCACTGAAATTCCGAGAACGGTGGCCACCTGAGTTTGCACGTACTGGGTGATCAAAGCAGGACGAGCCGACAGCTCAGTCTGTTCGAGTTGCTGAGTTAGAGCAGAGGTTGTTGCTGGCTGCACAGAGACAGCAGGACGGGCATGGGAGGTCACGATGTCCTTTAGAAAAGCAGGAACCCCCTCCGCTTTCGTCCATTGAGCCCAATCAATCGGCAATACACTGATTTGTGCCGATGAGGAACTGAGCAGATGTTCCAGGACTGTGAGGGCCGTTTCTGGGGCAAGGAATTGGATACCGCGATCGCCCAAGTTTTTTCGCACCACCGGATCATTCGCCATACCACTGCCCTCCCAGGCTCCCCAATTGATGCTGAGGGCGGGCAATCCCTGGCTTTGCCGGAAATGGGCCAGGGCATCGAGGAAGGCATTGGCAGCAGCATAGCTCCCCTGTCCAGCGGACCCGAGCAAAGCCGCCGCTGAGGAGAACAGCACAAAGCAATCCAATGGTTGCGCATGGGTCAGGGTGTGAAGATTCCAGGCCCCTTGCACCTTTGGAAGCAACACCTGAGCCAGCCGCTCTGGAGTTTGCTGAAGCAAACTACCATCATCCAAAACACCCGCAGCATGGAAGATTCCGCACAGAGGTGGAGTTGCGCTGCCCCAGGAGAAATGCAGGTAGGGTTGTAGAAGCATGGCTAATCCATCTGCATCAGCGACATCTCCTGTCAGGATGTGAATGGTAGCTCCCGTCTGGCGAAGGGTGGCGATCGCCCGTTCTACCTCTACCGACGGGGCGGAGCGACCCATCAACAACACATAACGAGCACCCAGGCCGACAAGCCACTGGGCCACCTGTAACCCTAAGGCTCCCAGACCACCCGTGATGAGGTAGGAACCATCGGGCCGTGGGCTGAAAGTAGGGGTCACTACCAGTTTCCCTAAATGCCGCCCCTGCTGCATGGTGCGGAAAGCTTCGATAGTATCTTTGGCTGCCAGTACTTGGTGGTGAATGGGGTGAAGCTTCCCAGCCTGCAGCAGACGCAGCACATCCTGTAGGAGAGACTGGATCTGCCCAGGATCAGCTTGGGTCATCTCCATTAAATCCACTACGGTATAAGCGACATCGGGCCGAACCTCAGCGACCTGTTGCGATCGCCAGATTCCAGCCTTCCCAATCTCCAAAAAATGTCCACCTGATTTCAAGAGAGACAGGCTCTTGGGAATGAAGTCTCCATTTAGAGAATTAAGTATCAGGTCAACCCCTTCACCCTGGGTCGCAGCACGGATCTGATCGGCAAACTCCAGGGTGCGTGAGTTGTAGAGGTGTTGGATACCGAGCGATCGCAAGAACTCCCATTTACTGGGAGAGGCTGTCGCAAAAATCTCTGCACCAACCAGCTGTGCGAGCTGAATTGCGGCTTGTCCGACACCTCCGGCAGCCGCGTGAATGAGAACGCGATCGCCCTGCTTTAACTGCCCCACCTTAAAGAGGGTGTAATAGGCTGTGAGAAACACCACAGGGATCGTAGCCGCTTCTGCAAAGCTAAGAAATTCGGGTTTGGGGGCAACCAGCCGGGCATCAACGGTGACAAAATCGCTGAAGCTGGCGGGGGCGATCGCGACAACCGCATCCCCAACGTGCAGATCAGCAACACCCTCGCCAACCTGCACCACTGTTCCAGCACACTCCAGCCCCAACGGTCCAGCTTCACCCGGGTACAATCCCAGCGCGTTCAGCACATCCCGAAAGTTCAGCCCCGTAGCTCGCACCCGAATTTCTACCTCGCCCGCCGCTGGAGCCCTGCGAGCCACGGGCTGCCACGTCAAATTTTCAAGAGTACCCCGTTGGGAAATGTGGAGCTGCCGTCCCAGTCGGTCTGTTGCAATCGTGGGCTTTTCGATCGGGGAAGCCAGACGTGCAACATAACGCTGCCCCCGCCGAAACGCAACCTGATCTTCCAGGGGGGTGTTGGTCAGTTCTTGAAAGAACTGAGCAGGATCGAAATTATCGTGCTCTAAGTCGATTCGGGTACAGCGCAGTTCTGGATGCTCCAGAGCAATAACACGCCCCAACCCCCACAGCGGAGAAGCACTGGGATCGATCGGGTCAATGGATGAAACGGATTGGCTGCCCTGAGTAACGATCCACAACCGGGGTGGATTCGTAGCCGCAACCAATTTCTGTACCAGTTGCAACACCGTTTGGGTATGGCGCAGGGCCTGCGCTGGGCTGGATTCTCCTCCATCTGCCAGGTACAGAACATGTTGAATATTGGACAGAGCCTTAGGAGCCATCTGCCAGGTTGCGGGATCTCCTGTTTGGGTCCATACCGTTTGTTGTTGGGCCGTTAGTGCATGGGCCAGGGCATCGGTGAGGGGAGAGGGGGCACCGGGTACCAGTAACCATTGGGCAGGTGATAGGGAGGTTGTAGAGGAAAGAGGCTGCAATTGCCAAACCACCTCATACAGCCAATCCGCCGGGTTAGGTTCCGCAACAGGAGTCATGGAAGTACTCAAGGCTCCAGCCTCAACTCGCTGGGCTGTTAAGCCATCCACCTTGATGAGCACCTGCCCCCGCTCATCTAATAGATACACAGTAGCCGTGACAAAGGCTTTATCCTCTCGTAACGGCTGAAGCTGGATATAACTCCATACGGCTTCAGGGATGGGATGGAAGTACTGAAGTTGATCAATACCCACAGGCAGATAGGTCGCGCGTTCGCTTTCTGGCAACACCGCCAGAACCATTTGGAAGCAAGCATCCAATAAAGCCGGGTGAATGTGATACTCCCCTCTATGGCTTTGGTTTCGAAGGTCTTCTGGGGGAACAGATGAGTTAATTGGCCCTTTTACCCAACCCAAGACTTCGCCATCGTGAGATGCAAATTGTTGAATTCCTTGAAACGAAGGGCCATAATTCAACCCCAGTTTTTGACAAGTTTGGTAATGTTGCACAACTTCCTCAGACCTAGGCCCCCTGGAAGATGGGCTAACCTGCATGTCCATCAAGCGCCGTTGGAGTGCAGGCAAATCTATCGGTTCTGCTTGACCTGGCTCCAACGCCAGCTCCCCAGAGCAATGCAATGTCCATTCATCCCCAGTGCCACTCAGGATCTGGAAGGTTGCACCTTGAGCCTGACGATTGAGTAGAGTTTGGAGAGTTTGAGGAGCATCCGATAGCCGCAGCGGTTGTGAAATTGTGACATTCTTTAGAGTTATCGGCTGATCAGGCCAGAGGGTTTTGGCAGCGGCGATCGCCATCTCCACATATGCGGTTCCTGGCATAATAACGGTCTCGTTGACCTGGTGATCCGTTAGCCAGGCCGGTTGTGTATCTCGCAGCTCACTTTGAAACACAACGGTATCGAGTGCCAGAGACAAGCGACCCCCCAGCAATGGGTGCCCCCCAAGCCCTTGAGGCTGAGAGTGTGGATGGGTAGAACGGACAGTCCCTGGAGCATCTAACCAGTAACGTTGGCGTTGAAACGGGTAGGTCGGCAGAGAGATCCGTTGAGCCTCTATGCCATCCAGCACAGCAGACCATTCAATCGCCTCCCCAGCTTCATATAACGTCCCCAGGCTTTGCAGGAGAGTCTGAATTTCCGATTGAGCAGGCCGCAAGCTGGGCAGGTATTGCATCGCTAAATCCTCAGCCGCCCCAAGAAGCTGTGGATTCGGGAGGTCATCTGGGCTAAGGTCCTCGACTTCAAGTAGTTGAGCATCCGATCGGTGAGCTAGAACCGATCGCGCCATACCCAACAGCACCGGCTTGGGGCCGCACTCTAGTAGAAACCGGTAGTTGGCTCGGCACAACGTTTCGACACTGCGAGCAAACTGTACGGGCTGGCAAATGTGATCGCACCAGTACTCGGCTGTGGCAATTTCAGGGCCAACGAACTCTCCGGTAACGTTCGAAACCAATGGCAGGGTGGGCACACGGTAGGCAATCCGAGTGGCGATCGCCCGGAACTCGGCCACCATGGGCTGCATCAACGGCGAATGAAAGGCATGAGACACGGACAGAGGCGTTGTTTTAATTCCTGCAACACTCAGGTGGTGGGCAAAGGCTTCCAGTTTCTCCAAAGGCCCCGAGAGAACCGAGTTCTCAGGGCTATTCAGGGCGGCGATCGCCACTCCCGGATACCGTTTTAGCCAGGGCTGGAGAACATCCGCAGCGGCCATCACCGCTAGCATTCCACCATTGCTGGGGAGAGCTTGCATCAGGCGTCCACGAGCGGCGATCAGCGTCAACGCATCCTCCAGAGTAAAAACTCCGGCAATACAGGCGGCGACGTACTCTCCAACACTATGCCCCATTACCACAGCAGGCTGAATTCCCCAGGATTTCCAAAGCTGGGCCAGGGCATACTCCAACGCAAATAGGGCAGGCTGGGTGTAAGCCGTCTGATTCAACACGTCAGAAGAAGCCAACTCCCCCGCTATTTCGGGACGTGAGGGATAGAGGAGGCTCACCAAGGGTTGATCTAGATGGAATTGAAGAATTTCAGCACACTGATCAATTGCCGCACGGAACAGGGGATAGCGATCGTACAGTTCACGACCCATACCAGAATATTGAGAACCCTGGCCCGTGAAGAGAAAGGCAACTTGAGAGGGCAGGGCGGTAGGGGAGCAGGGCGGTAGAGCAGAGGAGAGAAGAGATTGAAGTTGGCGATGGAGGTGTTCGGTGGAGTCGGCAACGAGAGCAAGACGGCAGCTGTTGGGCGATCGCCCAACAGCTGCCGTCCAGCAAATATCCTCCAGGCTAGTGCTGAGGTGAGTTTGGAGAAATTGCAGATAGCGCTGGGCCAGCTCCGTCAGGGCCTGTGGGGTGCGGGCGGAGAGAGGGAGGAGATGGGGATGGGTAGATAGTTTCTCTTCTGCCTTCTTTTGTTGGGTTGTTGCCTCTTCAAGAATGACGTGTACATTGGTGCCGCCGATACCGAGAGAGTTGACACCGGCCCGGCGGGGATGACCTTCGGGGTGCCAATCTCGCAGTTGCGTATTGACGAAGAAGGGGCTATTGGGAAAATCAATTTGCGGATTGGGTGCCTCGAAATGAAGGCTGGGAGGTATCTTGCCGTAGTGTACGCTGAGGGCCGCTTTGATGAAGCCGACTACCCCAGAGGCAATGTTGAGGTGCCCCACATTAGTTTTAACGGAGCCGATCGCACAAAATTGCTTCTTCTGAGTGCTGGCGCGGAAAGCCTGACTCAGGGCGGCCACCTCGATGGGGTCACCCATCGAGGTGCCAGTGCCGTGGGCTTCTAGATAAGTGATGGTTTCCGGGTCAATATCTGAGAGGGCGATCGCCTCTGTCGCCACAGAGGTTTGCCCTTCTCCTCGGGGAGCCAGGTAGCCAACTTTCTGGCTACCATCGTTGCCCATGGCAGAGCCTTTGACCACCGCGTAAATGTGGTCGTGGTCAGCGATCGCGGCTTCCAACGGCTTCAGCACCACCATCCCAACTCCACTGCCAAACAGCGTCCCCCGAGCGTTGGCATCAAAGGCGCGGCAGTGACCATCCGGCGTCAAAATCATTCCTTCCTGGAACAAATGCCCGGCTTTTTGTGGAGTATGGACTGAGACCCCCCCGGCCAACGCCATATCGCACTCGCCTGCCAGCAAACTTTGACAGGCCATGTGTATGGCTACCAGCGATGTGGAGCAAGCCGTCTGCACATTGACACTGGGGCCGCGAAGGTTCAGCTTATAAGACACCCGCGTCGTCAGATAATCCTTATCATTCGCCACCGTCAGTTGAAACCCTCCCAGAGAACCGAGGGTCAGCGTATCCAGAGGTTCGTGGGGATCGAGGCGATGGCGATTGGGGTAAACGTGGTTGAGCAGGTACGTGTTCATCGAGGCCCCCGCGTAGATGGCGATCGCCCCCCCATAGCTCAACGGATCGTACCCGGCATCCTCCAGGCTTTCCCAGGCGCACTCCAGCATAAGCCGTTGCTGGGGGTCGAGCAGTTCTGCCTCACGGGGATTCAGCCCAAAAAATTCTGCATCAAAAGATTCCACATCATCCAGAATGGGGCTGGCTTTGACGTAGTTGGGATGGTTGACTAACTCCGGTGGCACCCCGGAGGCTAGCAATTCTTCATCGCTGAAGAAAGCAATCGATTCCACTCCATCACACAGGTTTTGCCAGAACTCCGTCAGGTTTTTCGCACCGGGGAAACGGCCTGCCATGCCAATGACGGCAATATCTGTTGTACGCACCTGGGGTTTACGACGTTGGGCACGTTGCTGCGCCTCTTGAAGCGTGGTGTTCGAAGACGAATCCTGTTCTAGAAAAGTAGCCAGCGATCGCACCGTTGAATGCTGGAACAAATCTACCGTTGTTACCGATCGTTCCAACCGCTCCAGAATCTGGGCCATCACCTGCATGAGCGCTAGAGACGTTCCCCCCAATTCAAAAAAGTTTTCATCCAGCCCCACCGATGGCAGGTTCAGAACTGCCTGCCAGATAGCGGCAATTTCCTGTTGCAGCCTGCTCTGGGGCAGAGATTGAGTGGACGTGGGGCGATCGCGCCAAAGCTGGGCCATCTCCTCCACGATGCGATCAAACTTTCCGGCGGCAAATCGCTGGCTGAGCTGACTGCGCTGGATTTTACCAATACTGGTTTTGGGAATGGCAGATCTTTCTACGGGAATCAAGAAGTCTGGATTGACACCAATCGTCTCGATCACCTGGCGACGGATACGGCCCAATAAATCTGCCGTGACTTGAGTGGAATCGATGGGGTGGAAGAAGATAGCGACGCGATCGGTTGTGTCGTGCGATCGCCGTACCCCGCAGGCCGCCGTGAACGATACGTCAATTTCCGGTAGTTCCTCAACGGCTGCCTCAATTTCGTGATTATAGAAGTTGGCCCCATTAATGATGATGACGTCCTTCTGGCGCCCGGTTAGGGTCAGCCGCCCCTGTTGCAAAAAGCCTAAATCTCCTGTGTTGAACCATCCGTCTGCCGTAAAAACCTCTGCATTCGCATCCGGTCGGTTGTAATATCCCTGGGTAACCGTTGCTCCCTTCACTTGCAGGGCTCCGATAGTACCTTCAGGAACCACAACATTTTGGTGATTCACAATCCGCAGCGCCACACCAGGAATTGGCTCGCCTAAATCCACCAGAGCATTTTCATCCTGAGCAATGGTTTCGGCAAAGTTGTGGGAGTGAACAATGCCGGAGCAGGTTTCTGACATACCATAGCCGGGGCTAACAGCGGTTTTGCTCAAACCATGGGGAGCCAGCAACTCCAGAAACCGACGAGTCGTCTTGCCTACGACAGCTTCCGCCCCATTGCCCATCCAACGTATCGTCGACAAATTCCACTGCCGCTGACTTAAAGCTTCTGCGCGATCGTTGATCAATCCATAGGCAAAATTAGGGGCCCAGGTGGCAGTTACCCGGTAGCGCTCCAGCACATCCAGCCACCGCAATGGATCCTGTAACACCCACTCATTGGCCACCTGAATCTGCTCGCACCCCAGCATGATGGGGGTGAGGTGGAACATAACGATACTGGCTACATGCTCTAAAGGCATCCAGTTGAGCTGGATGGAATTTGCCGTTAACCCGTTGACCGTAGCCATACCGTAGGTGCTGACCCGCAAGTTTCGGGTACTCAGCATCACGCCTTTTGGCAAACCGGTACTCCCTGAGGTCAAGATCAGCAGAGCCAATGCATCTAAATCAGGGCGATAAAAATCCTCATGGGGAGCATAGCTCTCCAAATCTTCAATGGAACAGATCCATTCACCCCGTACCAGAGAAGCCGTATGCTGGGATTTGGGCAGAACCTTGGAAGCTCCTTGGCGCGATCCTTCACTCTCCCCAACGGTGTTTTGGGCTGATGGGACAAGGGTGCGATCGCAAAACTCCCGAATTTCCCTCTCTAACTGTCGCTCGGTCACAATGACTGGATCATCCAACAGCGCTAATGCGCCACGCAGGATCGCGGACTTACTATTGTCCGTCATATAATCCGGTGCCACGGGTACAGGTACAGGTACAAAGCCCCCCAGAAAGCAGGCCCACAGAGCAGCCAAAAAATCAGCACTTTGAGGGCATAGCACAATCACTTTTGTTTGGGGTTGTACCCCCCTGGCCTGCAGTCCTCTCAGGATGCATTGAGCCCGTAGCAACAATTCACGGTACGTTTGACGTCGTTCTTGCCCATCAGCACCCAAATAAGTGATGCCCCGAGATGACTTCGCCGCGCGCAGGAGCAAATCGGGCAAGGTCAACGTCCAATCAAACGTTGAGGGAAGGGGAATACCGGGGTGCAGCGACGGGTTAGCAATGGGTGATGATGTCGTGTTCTGATTGCGATCGCCCTTTTCCATCACGGTTTCCTATATTTTCCCAGTCAGCCAATTTTACGTTGTGAAAACGCCTTTATCAGTAGTTTTATAGCACTCCCTGCGCTTGCTCAAAAGCAACTTTAACGCCAAAAAATACATTGCTGAATGCATTAGTAGAGCTGAACGTTGTGTGCACTTCATACATACAACATTGGAGGACCTCAGAAAAACTGTCCTAAATACTGTAGAGAGATGAAACGAAATATGGAATCACGATTCTACGTTCCATGCGTTCCTCTATTTGATAATGGAACAAAAAGAAAACAGCTGAATAGATAGAAATCTCGCGTAAAAAAATACAGGTCTGCCACCCAAAATTCATGCTCATTCTGCAATACCGAGAATAGCCATTGTGCAGACAGTTTTTTCTGGAACGGTTAATTCCTGGTTGATAAATCAACAGACATTGTACTGACGCATGATTGGGTGTGTTTGTGCCCTCGACAACTGTAGGTTACGTGGCGCGAGCTTGTGTAAGCCTAGTATCAGTAGCTGAAGTTGGCCGTCAACCATAGTTAATTCCCGCTGGCATTACTAGGCGATCGAAGTTGTAAGTCCAGTTCTAAAATCAGCCCTTTCAGGAAAAAAGTTCAACTTTTTGAAAAAGGACTGTGAGGAATTGAAGAAACTAGTTAACAGTGCCCACAAGGAATGCTAGGCTCATCGGCAAGCCATTTCCAGTCTATTTGAGGGGCATCGGCAAAAGGGAAAACGTGTGGTGTAAGGAGGCATGGTTGTGATACAAGACATCCAAAATTGGAATTTTAGGGGGAGACAGGAACCCCTATCAGGTGGCGATTGCTGCAATCTTCAAAAGCCATTAATCAGGACAGAAACGTAGGGTCTGCCGTGGTGACTGGAACGAGCCAGTTTGCCTATCGCATTTCAATCATGGCTTAAACCCGTTTTTGTCCCGTTTTTATTCAAGAGAGACTCTCACTCTTTCTCAATACAGGGTCAGTTCCCCAGCGATGCGAGGGGAACTCACTCTGTAATGGCGCTCGTGGCAGCGCTGTTCCCTGAAGATTGCTCTAAACCCTATGGAAACGCTGACTCTGACAATATCAGACGAAACTCTACGCGATGGCCAACAGCAGGTTGGGCTCTTTTTCGACCCCGACATCGAGCATACCCTGGCCCACGCCATTGCCCGCACTGGGGTTCACCAAATTGCATTGATGCCCGCTGTCCACGCGAGCGAAGCAACCCTGGTTCGCTCCCTGATTCATGAAGGGTTGGGGCAACAAATTATTGCCTCCACCATGCTGACAAAAACGGCTATTGATCAATCCGTTGCCTGTGGAGTGCGGCAAATTATCCTATTCCATGCCGTGAGCGATCGCCTCCTTCTCCTCCGTGACCCCGACCTGCGACAGCACCCCGCCTACCGCGACAAAACCCTGGAAGACGGTATCCCAGAATCTGTGCTGGAACAGATCCGCCAGGCCATGCTCAATAAAGTGGTGGAACACTTACGCTACGCCGACGAGCGCGGTCTGAAAATCTGCTTTGCTGCCGAGGATGCTAGCCGCACCGACTTTGATTTTCTGGTGGATTGCATCTGCAAATTCCAGCCCTATATTGAGCATTTTCTGCTGTGCGATACCGTCGGCATTCTTACACCGGAAACAACTTATCAGTGGATTTCTAACCTCCTCGCTCACACCCGACAAGCACCTCTGGCCGTCCACTTTCACAACGACATGGGCATGGCTCTAGAAAATACCATTCAGGCCGTTCGAGCCGGAGCCTGTGGCATCTCAGGCACCTTCGGCGGCATTGGTGAACGGGCTGGCAATGTTGCGCTGGAACAAGTTCTCCACGGCCTAAAGTGGCGCTTTGGGTGGGAAGTCGCCGGCATCGATTACGATGCCCTCAATCACGTCACAGAATACCTGCACAGCCTCGGAGCCCGAGCTCATGCCCCCTACTCCCCGCAGGCGCAACGCCACGAAAGCGGCGTCCACGTTCACTCGTTATTGCGCGATCGCCACAGCTACTGCATCTTTCCCCACGTCGAACCTGAAATTTGGTTTGGCAAATGCAGCGGTATCAGCAATCTCCAGCACCTATTCGAGCAGCAGTTGGGGCAATCGCTCAGTCGCCACCAGTACGAGAGCTTAAGAGCAGATTTGAAAGCGATCGCCATGCAGCAAAAGCGATCCTTTTCTGCCAGTGAGGTTCTGGAACTTTTGGAGAATGGCACGTTGAAACTCCAGATGGCTTGAAAGAAGGCACATGCAATTTCCAATGCAATTTCCAGATTTCTGAAAACACTTTAGAAATCTAAACAACCCAAGTTCGGATTAAGAGCGTTTTGGAGTACCACATGATACGGGGTACTCCAAAACGCCTATGCGTGTGCAACGCACAACGATCCCAAAAGTCCTTAGCCCGGTGCATTCTTGTTGTGTGTGGTGTACTTTGCACACCACACACAACAAGAATAGACCTCCTGCGTGAATTGTTGCGCGGCTGCGCAACAATTCACGCTCTCAGAAATCGATTCATGCAGGAGGTCTAATGTGTAAACCCTGGAGAGACTAAGAACGACAAAGACATAGCCAAGACTAAAAAATGAGATCTTGATGAAGAAAAGTAAAGCAGGCCGAGCCCTTTGTATCGAAGTATCAAAAAAGCCGGCACCTCTCAAAACCGTAGCCTATGATACGAATATAAACCAATAAATCGTTCATCTCTCCGCTGGGCTGAGGCTCTGAGCAGTCGCGGAGAGACGGAAGTAGGGAACCCTCCCGAAGGAACGCGCCGCACCATGCTTCATCGCTTCAAGGAGGCAACATGAAACTCAAGTATCGCGGCGTTAGCTATGATAGTTCGCCCAACTCTACACTACTTAAAATTGGCCCAGTCCTTGCGAAAGGCCTGTACCGTGGCTTATCCGTTATGTTTCGGAGAGCTGAAAATGTTCCTGAAATGCCCAGCTACGAACTGAAGTGGCGTGGCGCTACGTACCACAGCGGTCGCCCGACTCCTATTACAAGCCCGGTTCCTGTCCCTGCAACAGTTCCTATTCCTGCAACGGTTCCCGTCTTTGAAGCGGCCCCAGTCATGGCACCCGCTGCCCCTATCGCGCTCGGTGCTGTTCCTGAAGTTGTTCCTACGCCCGCAGTCGAAGCTGCTGTACCTACCATGTCTATTAATGATCGCTCCCGCAATCTGTTTATCCAACGCCACAAGAGCATGCGTCGTCGCGAACAGGACATGATGGTACGCCTTGCCGAGAAGATTGGTCTACCCATTGAGCAGGTAACGGGCTACGAAAGCCAGATCCAGGGAAAAATCCCCCATGACTTCGGTGGTTATGAAAGTAGCCATCGAGCCATGAGTTAAGTGTCTGTGGTGAGACAAACACTATCGCTGTAAGCGAAACACTCCAGCCGATTTCAACCTTCCCTGAACAACGGATTTTGAGCTTGCCGCGATAGTGAATCGGGCCAGTGTGTTTCCACACACTGGCCCGTTTTCTTAATCTTGCGCACTACGTACACAGAACCAGACAGTTTATTTTTGAAAAGCGGCGCTTTTCAAAAATAAACTGTCCTAACCAGATTGTATGAGTTTGTCTCTGCACCAGAAACGTGCAGACACAGGCCGAGACGTTTAGGCGTTAGTCGGTTCCAACTGTAGTTCCGGTTGGGAATGTTGGGCACGGGCGATCGCCGCCTGCACCAGGCCTCGGAACAATGGATGAGGCTTGTTGGGATGGGACTGAAACTCTGGATGGAATTGGCAGGCAATAAAGAAAGGATGCCCCGGCAGTTCTACCATTTCCACCAGACGGCCATCCGGCGACGTACCACTCACCAGATATCCCGACTCCAAGAACAAGGTGCGGTAGGCGTTGTTAAACTCATAGCGATGCCGATGCCGCTCATACACTACCTCATCACCGTACAGCCGATCTGCCAGGGAATTAGGAGCAATACGGCAGGGGTACAGCCCAAGGCGCATAGTACCGCCCAGGTCTACCACATCATGTTGTTCGGGTAACAGGTTAATGACCGGGTTAGTAGTCTCTTTGTCAAACTCAGAACTGGTTGCATCCTGTAGCCCAGCCATATTGCGTGCCCACTCAATAACCGCGCACTGCATCCCCAGACACAGCCCCAGGAAGGGGATCTGGTTTTCACGGGCGTATCGGATAGCGGCAATTTTGCCATCAATACCTCGGGGACCAAAACCACCCGGGACAAGAATAGCCTGGACACCTCGCAGGTGATGCTCCACCGTCAGGGGTTCCAGATCCTCAGAGTTAATCCAACGAATTTTTAGGTCACCGCCTTCACTGAGGGCCGCATGTTTCAACGATTCCACTACCGAAAGGTAGGCGTCGGTCAGTTGCACATACTTACCCACGATCGCCACTTCGAAGGGCTGACTAGGGCGGTGCAGTTGCTCTACCAGGGCCTGCCACTGCCTCAAGTCAGGCTGTCGCTGCTCCATCTGCAAAATATCGAGCACTTGGTGTGCCAAGCCTTCCCGTTCCAGATTCGTCGGTACTTCATAGATGCTGCTGGCATCCTGACAGGTAACAACGCAGGATACAGGAACGTCACAGAAGCCAGAGATTTTTTCCTTAATGCTGGAGGCGAGGGGGCGATCGCACCGACACACCAGAATATCTGGCTGAATCCCAATGGAACGCAGTTCCTTCACCGAGTGCTGGGTGGGCTTTGTCTTCATCTCCCCGGCTGAGGGAATCCACGGCAACAGAGTGACATGCATATAGAGCACATCCCGCCGACCCACATCTTTGCGGAACTGACGAATAGCTTCTAGAAAGGGTAGCGATTCAATATCCCCAACGGTGCCACCAATTTCGGTGATGACCACATCGGGGTTGGTATTCTGGGCCACCCGATGCACACGTTCTTTAATCTCGTTGGTGATGTGAGGAATCACCTGTACGGTTCCCCCCTGGTAATCGCCTCGCCGCTCTTTATTAATAACGGCTTGATAGATCGAACCCGTGGTCACGCTATTCAGCCGCGACATGGAGGTATCGGTGAAGCGCTCATAGTGACCCAAATCCAGATCCGTCTCGGCTCCATCCTCGGTCACAAACACTTCCCCATGCTGGAAAGGGCTCATGGTGCCAGGATCAACGTTGATATAGGGGTCGAGCTTGAGGATCGAAACGGAATAGTCCCGAGACTTGAGCAGCCTCCCCAAACTGGCCGCAACAATACCTTTACCGATACTGGAGACTACCCCACCGGTCACAAAAATAAATTTCGTCATAAAAGCTAACTTGGAGTGCGATCGCCCATGGTGGTTCTGTGCGGTTTATCTCTGAACCATGACCGAGATTCAGTCACAAACCACAACCCATACATTCTGCCACAGTCATGGCGATCGTCATAAACCTTAAAATCATTAACTATTATAGGTTGAATGGGGGTAGGCCACACAAATCCATGTTCACTCCTATCCGTCCGGGCTTTTCTTCTAAAGTCCTTGGCTTTGTGTACGCTCCTGACTTTACATACGCTACATAGACCTAAAATCAGGGATTTCAGAACAGTTTGAAAGGAAACAAAACAACAATTCTTAAAACTTTCAAGAATTAAAGTTTTACCCGGGAGGCGGGCACTTTACTGTGTATTAATCGTCAATCTATGCCTGGCGGGGTACATCCATCACCTACGGGTGATGTAGAAATGATGCATGCCACGCTCCTGCCCGGGGCGTTTATCAACTTGTTCTCATTTAGAGGAGTAACGATCATGAAGGCTTACGCACGAATCGCAGGAGCAGTGCTCAGCACAGCGGTTCTGCTGGGGGGTGGCTGGGTTCATAGCGCCCTCGCAGAAACCCTGCTAACCCAGGACGGCGCTTTAGAAGAAGGCGACAAGGTACTGCCTAGTGACAATAGCCTGTACGACGAATACACCATTGAAGGACAACAGGGACAAACCATTGTCGTCAACATGGAGAGTGAGACATTCACTCCCTATTTAGCTGTTCTGGATCCCCAAAACCCAGATTCCTTTGTTCTGGGAGAAGGCGGCAACGTTCCGGGTACCCAAAGCTCCCGCCTGGAAATCGTGCTACCTCGCGATGGTCAGTTTCTGGTTATCGCCAATGGGATGGACAGCACTAGCCGAGGCGCTTACACCCTGGAAGTCAGCACTGGGGAAGCTAGCACAGGCGAGTAGTCCAACTCCGGTTACTTGTTATATGGGTTGTGGGCTCCGTAAAGTATTGCTCACAACCCACATCTGTTCATAAAATCCAAACACCAATTGTGGGCAGCGCAAAGCGTTGCCCACAATTCTTTTGAACAAAAAACTTCATCCTATTGTGGCTTTAGAGCCGCAATGAAAATTACTAGTACGCTGCGGCCTAAGTTTGCATACTATGTTTTTGTGTGGGGTGCGAAGCACCCCACACAAAAACATAGGTGATGGATTTCCGCCTCAGCGTACTAGTTTATGTTTGAGAAGCCGCGCTTCGTGCGGCTTCTCAAACATAAACTACAGGGCTTTGAACCCGTAGGGCTACATCAACTATGGTTGAAAACTACGGGTGAAAGAACGGCGATGCTGAGGGGTTAGCCCTAGAGTAGCGATCGCCTGCCGATGCTTCTGAGTTCCGTAGCCCTTGTTTTGAGCCAGGTCATAGCCGGGATAGCGCCGGTCTAACCGAGTAATTAGGCGATCGCGCCATACTTTCGCCACAATACTCGCCGCTGCAATCTCCACATGGTGCTGATCGCCTTTCACCACCGCTTCCTGAGCAAGTAGAAGTTGGGGAATCGTTTGATTACCATCTATACGACACAGGTCGGGAGTGGGACTGAGTCGGGCGATCGCTCGCTGCATCGCCAACAGAGAAGCTCTGAGAATATTCATCCGATCAATTTCACGAACCGATGCATACCCAATGTGGCACGCTGTTGCCTGGGAAAGAATTTCTCGGGCCAGGCTCTCGCGTCGAGCGGGAGTTAGCAACTTGCTGTCGGTGACTCCGGCTTGCTGAAGGGCGATCGCCGCCGCATCTGACAAAATGATGGCGGCGGCGACTACTGGCCCAAATAAAGCTCCTCGTCCAACCTCATCGACTCCCGCCACCCAGTTGATACCTTCTGTGGCAGGAGCGATCGTCAGTTGCAAAAACCCGTCAGCCTGACGGCGAGTTCGGCGCATGGGCCTTAATCATCCGATCCGCCGGACGCGGACGAACGACGACGACGACGACGGTTCGGAGCACCATTCTGCTCACTCGCATCAGATGCTTCAGAGTCGGCGGCGGGTTCAGGCAATCGTACAGGTTCCGGAGTTACGGGGCCGGGCTCCCAACCATTATCCTCATCTGCCAGAGCCACCGCTCCCCTGTAGTTATAGCTATCGTCATCACCTTCTGTGTCGTTCATTACAGACACGGTCGGTGCGGTTGCCGGAGCCATACCGGGTAAGTAAACAGATACCACTGCCGATTTGGGATTTTTTACTGTATCTGGAGCCAGTACCAGAGGAGAAATTCCCATCATGGCGTACAGTTCCTGCTCCTCTGCGGTCATCTCAACCATAACCACTTCGGGTGGCTCAGCCGGAGGTTTTTCACGACGGCCTCGACCTCGTTCAGGACGCGGTTCTTTCACGACCCGCTCCCGTTCAATGGGTGGGGCAGGGAGTTCGGGCGCAATGTCATCCAGGGGTGACACAGGCTCCGGCAAACTCGGGGCCAGTTCCAGAGGACGCCCTCCTCCCAAAACGGGCCGAGGAATACTGTCTCCATTGCGAGCAGGCCGTCCACGACGACGACGGCGATCGCCTTTACCCCGATCCTGATAGCTTGGATGGCTAATCAGGCTAGCGGCCAAAGGCTCAGCCATCCCATCAGAGCCATAATCCACGCCACTATCCCAGGATTCGCGAGGCTCTCGGGGAATGATGCGAGGTTCCGCAGGAGTCACTTCGCGAGGTGGAGCGATCGATCGCCCACTACCTCCCGTATCCAGGGCATGCACGACGTCGTCCGATTCACTGGGCAGATGCACCAAATGCCCCATCCCACCACACGTTGGACAGGGCCGCCCAAAGAGTTCATAGATATTTTGTCCCTGACGTTTGCGGGTCAGTTCCACCAGACCCAACTCCGTCAACTGGGCGACCTGAGGACGGGCTTTATCTGCACGCAGAGCCTTCGTGAATTGCTCCAGTACCTGCAACTTGTCACGGTGGGAATCCATATCAATGAAGTCCACCACAATCACCCCGGCGATGTTGCGTAGACGCAGTTGCCGGGCAATTTCTGCCGCTGCTTCGCAGTTCGTCCAGAGTACTGTCTCCCGGGCTGTTGCCGAACGGGTAAAGGATCCAGAGTTAACGTCGATAACCGTCAGAGCTTCAGTACGCTCGATAATGATGTAGCCACCGGAGGGCAGATCAACACGGGGCTTGAGCGCCTCTCGAATAGCCGCATTCACTCGGAAATATTCAAGAATCGGAGCTTTTTCCCGGTGATGGTCAATCAGCACACCCTGAGGAGCTTTACCACCGCTCCAGTTCAACAGATGTTGCTTCACCCGCTTCGTGCCATTGGGGGAATCCACCACGATCCGGTTTACTTCCGCACTATGCACATCCCGCAATACTTTTTGGATAAAGTCATCGTCCCGGTTCAACAGGCTGGGGGCACGGCTGGTTAGGGCTTCCTGCTGGATGGTTTCCCACTGCCGTTGCAGTGCTTCCAGATCCTCGATGATGGCTTCTTCCGGAACACTTTCCGCTTCGGTTCGCACTAACAAACCCATACCGGCGGGTTTTACCAGGATGGCCAGAGCCCGAAGACGGTTGCGTTCATTTTCATTACGAATCCGACGGGAAAGGTTCACACCTCGCCCGAAGGGCATCAGCACCAGGTAGCGTCCGGGCAGGGTGATATTTCCAGTGAGCCGGGGGCCTTTGTTACCCGTCGGCTCTTTCATAATTTGCACCAGCACCTTCTGCTGGGGAACAAGCAGCTCGGTGATGGGAGCGGCGGCGCGCTTCAGACGGAGAGGCCCCAAATCGGAGACATGAATAAAGCCATTGCGCTCACTATCCCCAATGTTGACAAAAGCAGCATCAATACCGGGGAGAACGTTTTCAACAATGCCTAAATAGATGTCACTGACCTGATGACTGCCCGTTGCAACGATCAGCTCTTGTATCTGATCTTCAGAGAAGACCGCGGCTATGCGGTGCTGCTCTGCGATGATGATTTGCTTTGACATTCAGTTTCCTCAATACGTAGGGGGGGTACAGGAGGTAGCGCATACGGTTTGGGCACCTGCCTGATACGATGTAAAACCTGCATGGTTCGCCTAGAGAATAATCGGGCTTCTGAAGATGGGTATAGCTCTCACTCAGCAAGGGGAGCGATCGACCGAATACCCAGCCGCTAGCTCAATCCAAACATTGACGGTTTGTATAACCAAGTCTGACCACACAGAGAAATGTCTGCGGGAACCAGGCACCCAAACTGCCCATGGAGGTTGTAAAAATTCCTGCGGAAGCGAAGAATCACCCGACGCTTGTCGCCGATTGGTGCCGCTGGCACTTCAGGGGCGTTCAATTCGCATCAGCGTACTTTTGACTGGAATTATAGCGCGTGTCTGAAGATGTGCTGCAAAAATTGACAATCGCTGTGGAGCAAGTCAATTTTCGGCAAGGTTTGCTTCCGCCCACAACCTTGCATCCAGCATAGCTTGTCATTCCCCGCCCTGCCAGAGAAATCAAGGAAATATGTACCCTCCAACATCTAGCGAGTACCGCAAATACAGCCGTGCTCGCTGATTCCAGGAAATTTGAGATTACTCAGCGCTGGCCAAATGTAACTGCTGCCGATGGGCATGGATCAGTTGCCAGGGGAACTCAGATACCACTTCTAGCATTTGTGCCACATGTTCGGGTCGCAGGAAGGTGCCATCGTTGCGGCAAACCCCTGTAAATCTCACAAAGAGGGTATTTGCTGGTAGCGGTGACAAGGTAGGGAGAGGCACGGGAAACTTGGGAACAACTTCCAGGGCGTAAAGGCGATCGCGCATATTGACGATATAAGCCTTGCCCGATTTCGTTGTCTGCTCCAGATTAATTTCCGCTGCTGCCCAAAGTTCTGCCACGCACTCTGCCACTTGCTCAGGGGTCAGGTCTGCCGGGGCGTCTTCGGAAGGGGCGATCGCAGCTACATACTCGGCTCGCTCCAACAATCGCGTTGCTGGGGGTGTCTCGGGAGTATTCGGCCCACCACCCAATGGAACATCCTCAACTTTATAGAGGGGCATGTCATCCGGCAACTGAACCGCTAATCGCTGACGGAATTCCTCTGGATCCACTTTCTCCGTCAAATCGAATTCCACAATTTCGCCTGAGCTGGTTAGGCCCAGCGACAGTGCCATCGTTGGCATAATCCGAGGATTTGGGTGAAATCCTCCACTAAACGCAATGGGTAGCGCCGCCCGCCGCACCGCTCGATCCAGAAGACGTACCAGATCCAAGTGGCCGGTCAGACGCAAATCGTTCAACTTGCCAAACACGACCCGGAGCCGCTGTACTCGTTCGATGGGCGGGACAAAGTGTCCAGTGAACTGGGGAATTGGGGGGGGTGGCACCACGATATTGTGGCCGAAGTCAGTGCCACAAACTCCGCAGTGGGAGCAGCCATCAAAGGAGCAATCTGGAACAACAGCCGCTTCCAATGCCTTCTGCAAATCCGTTTTAAGCCAACCCTTATCGATGCCTGTATCGAGGTGATCCCATGGCAACGGTGCATCGTAGATTGAAGGGTTCAATTTACGATGGGCTTCACGCTCCGAACCTTCGGGGACATCAAAGACGTTCCATTCTCCGGCATCCACCTTGCGATACTTCCAGGTCAGGTCAGCTTCTGCGATCGCCGTTGTCCAGGCAGCAAAGGCCCGATCCAGGCTTTCCCACCAGGCATCCATCCCCGCTCCCAATTCCCAGGCGCGACGGATGACTGTGGAGAGGCGGCGATCGCCCCGCCCCACAAAATCCTCCATAGCCGAGATCCGCACATCGGTGAAGTTGGCCTTCACCCCACGAATGGTGCGAAACTCCTGCCGCAACAACTGTTGCTTCCGCTCAAATTCAGCCGTTGATACCGAATGCCATTGGAATGGCGTGTGGGGTTTGGGGGTGAAATTAGAAATGGTGACGTTAAATCCTAACGGCTTGCGGCCCTTGATGCGGCATTCCTGCTGCAACCAGCGCATCGTTTCCGCAATGCCTAGTACATCGGCGTCTGTTTCACCCGGAAGGCCAATCATAAAGTACAGCTTGACCCGGTCCCATCCCTGCTCGGAGGCCGTTTTGACACCCCGTAGCAGCTCCTCGTTAGTCAAACCCTTGTTAACGATGTCTCGTAGGCGCTGAGTTCCAGCTTCTGGTGCAAAGGTCAGCGTACCAGGACGCATCCCGCCTATGATATTGGCAATATCTTCGTCAAACCGGTCTACCCGCTGGCTGGGAAGACTGAGGGATACATTCTCCCCCTGCAAGCGGTTCTTAATTTCAATACCAACGGCCGGTAAAGCCAGATAATCAGAGCAACTTAGAGACAGCAACGAAAACTCGTTGTACCCCGTTTCTCGAATACCTCGCTCAATAGCATCCACCACCGCGGCAGGCTCTACATCCCTCGCCGGGCGAGTTAGCATTCCCGGCTGGCAGAACCGACAACCTCGTGTGCAACCTCGACGGATCTCAATCACCAGGCGATCGTGCACTGTCTCTACAAACGGCACCAGTCCGATCGAGTAGGCAGGCATTGGGGTTGCAACACGCCGGAGAATTCGCTTGGGCACATCAGGCCGATTGGGTTCTACCGAACCATCAGGCCGCATATCGTAAAACTGAGGAACATAAACCCCCGGAACTTGAGCCAGATCCAGAAGAATTTCTTCACGGCTCATCCCCGCCGCTTTTCCTTCTTCAAGCACCAGGCCAATTTCGGGCAGCAATTCTTCCCCATCCCCCAGCACAATGAAGTCGAAGAAATCGGCATAGGGTTCGGGGTTGGAGGTGGCGGTTTGACCGCCCGCAAAAATTAGGGGAAAACTTGTGGAGTGCTCGTCAGGCCAGGGAGAGTGATCTTGTCGCTCTCGCCAAGTCAACGGAATCTGAGCCAGGTCGAGCATCTCCAGAATGTTAGTGGCTCCCAGCTCATAACTGAGGCTGAAGCCCAAAATGTCGAAGTTCGTCAGGGGACGGCGGGACTCCACCGCAAATAAAGGTGTTTGGGATTCCCGCAGTTTGCTTGTCAGGTCGGGAGCAGGCAGATAGGCGCGATCGCACAACTGACGCGGCTGAGTATTCAGAATGCTGTAAAGGATAATGTGTCCTAAATTGGACGCACCCACCTCGTAGACCTCAGGATAGGTCAACACCCAACGCACCGAAGCCGTCTGCCAAGGCTTACGAACGGCTCCTAACTCATTACCCAAGTAGCGGGCCGGACGGGAAATATCCGTTGTCAGGAGTTGATCGATTGCGATCGCCACAGCAAAACCTCAAGTTACCAGACCAGATCAACTACCTAGTATACGGAGTCTGGCAACCGTCGGGGAGAAATAACAAGAGAATCTAGGCCAGTACAGCCTCAACAGAAGAGCGATCGGGGTGAATTCGGAAAACCCGATCCAGTTGGGTCACTTCAAAAATAATTTGAATCGTGGGTGAAATTCCACAAAGATGCAGATCTACGTTGGATTGTTGAGCCAGCGAGTGCGCTGAGACAAGGGCCATCAAACCAGCACTATCAAGAGATTCAACTTGACTTAGATCCACCAAAAGACACTGGAGAGGCTGTTGACTCAAAGCAGCCTCTAAATTTTGCTGAAATGCACTGGAGTTAGAAGCATTAATGTGCCCAGTAGGCTGCACACAAGTAATAGAAGATTTTGCTAACAGTTCTTGCATCATGACCATCCTGCTGTGGTTTGGTACGCACGATGAGCAAATCCCGTTGGATTACTCAGTAGAAATACCATGGACTATAACTGCTTCATCTCAATACGAGCCAATCATCTCGTTAGTTTCACCGAATCTTCAAGGAAACGTTACGAATACTCGCATTTTCATGCTAAACATTTCAGCAATAAGGTATGAGAGTATACGGATTGACAACAATCATCCTTAATTTCCTTCGGTTTACGGATAGCTTGAATCGAGACGAAGGCATTAAGTTCCCTAATACTTAGGAAAACGTAACTTTTATTTTGCATGCCGTGATCTTAATCACACACCTATCCTGGGTTAGATCACCTGTCCTGCCTGGAAATACGCGGAGAATAAGCAAAGATGACGCTCTCCTCAGGACCTAGCACTAATGAAATCTACTCATCCGATTCGTCACCTTGTCGAAAAAGCGCTCTACATCAAAAAGCTCACTCCTGACATCGAAAACGAAATTAACTACGAATTAACCCGGTTGGGATACGTATCAGAAGTAGATTATGAAGCTCTTGAATTGCTGATGGAGGAGATGGACGCCGGGAGAGTACAGCTAGTGCCCAGTCTTTAGGCCTGTGCATAAAACCTACAATCTCTAGGATGAGGACGGACTGGGATGTCAATATGCCGAATCGCCTCTCGGAACGTTGCTGCTCTGATAACCGTGTTCTAGAATGTTGAGAAAGATGAATGGCGACCTGTGTAACTACGCAGTTTGTTGGCGTGGGTTCAGTTCATCCCTCTCCATTCGCCATTGGTTTGTCGCTAGCCAAGAGGATTTCAGCAGTGTCCGTCCAAACGATTGAACAGAGTTCAACCACTACTAGGCACGCACCTCGATACAAGGTTCTGCTGCATAACGACGACTTCAACTCAATGGAACATGTGGTGCAGTCTCTCCTGAAAACCGTCGCTAGTCTGACAGTCCCTCAGGCCGTCAGCATCATGATGGAAGCTCATAGCAGTGGCGTTGCCTTGGTCATCACGTGCGCTCAAGAACATGCAGAGTTTTATAGCGAGAGTCTAAAAAGCCAGGGACTAACCAGTACTATCGAACCCGACGAATAATAAAGACAGAGCAGTAATGGCTATTTTGTCTAATTAGGTCTTGGGAATTTTGAACGAAGCAGGATAGGGCTCTTGTTGTGAAAGCTATGGTCTAACAGCCATGCTTACAGCAAGGGCTACAATCTCTTTCTCTCAAGCTGTATTTAATTTCTTGAGGTCGTTTGAGCCATGCTAGGGCAATTTCAACAGACCAATATCCGTATCGAAATTGAGGCAACAGAGGCAGCTATTCGCAAAAGCCTCCTGAATGTGGCTCAGCTCAAACAATGGATGCTCCCATCAGGCTTCTCCCAAGGACTACCCGACGAATTAACCGAAGGAACTACCTTCACCCGGTGGATTGGCCCGATCGCCGTTTGCCATTATGTTCAATCTGTTGAAGCCAATACTCTAGAGTTACTGCTCAGCCAGGGAATAGACGGATTCCATCGCTGGCACTGGGGTGATGGATGGATCCAGTCCTGCCTTGAGGGCGTCTCTCCCCTGCCATTGGGTTTGGGGCACACCATTAGCCTTCTGAGCTTGAAGCGCTACCTGACGAACCAAGCCGTTCTTAAAAGTTAAGGCTTTGCGCCATCCCTGCCACAGCAGAAAACCCGGTGTCTTCAAAGCACCGGGTTTCTGATATCTAACAACTTACCCTGAACAGGCTAGCGGCACAGCAAATTAACGAACGTGTCGCATCTAAGAAGTTGAAATGTTTGAAGAACCAGCACTTCTAAAGTTCTTGCACCACCTAATGCTCCAATAATTAGGGATGCAATTCCTGTTCTTTTTGCTCCGTTGGCACCTGAGTCCGCAACTTTACAGAATCTGCGTGGGACGGCAAGCCTTCCGCAGTAGCCAAGGTAATAATCGCATCTGCCACTTCCTGCAGAGCTGCCGGAGAATAATGAATAATGCTGGAATGCTTCATAAAGGTTTCGACCCCCAAAGCCGAAGCATAACGAGCAGATCCGGATGTCGGCAGCGTATGGTTAGGGCCAGCCAGGTAATCACCAACGGCTTCCGGAGTAGAACTACCTAAGAAAATAGCTCCAGCATGACGGATTTTCTCCATCAAGCTCCAGGGATCTTCCACTTCCAACTCTAAGTGCTCCGGTGCAAACTCATTAGAGAGTTCTGCAGCAGTTTCCAAGGAATCTACAACGACTACTAAGCCGTAGTGGGCGATCGCCTTCTCCGTCAACATCCGTCGCGGATGATTCACTAACATTCGATCGACTTCTGCGACCACCGCGTTTGCCAAAGCGGTACTGGGAGTTAGCAAGATAGCCGCCGCCAACGGATCATGCTCCGCTTGAGCCAAAAGGTCAGCGGCTACGTGGGTTGGGTTAGCAGAGGTATCCGCGATTACCAAAACTTCGGAAGGGCCAGCCAGAGAATCAATCCCTACTGTTCCATACACCAGCTTTTTCGCGAGGGTGACATATATATTTCCAGGGCCCGTGATCACATCCACTTTCGGAATGCTTTCAGTACCAAAGGCAAGAGCGGCAACCGCCTGCGCCCCACCTACCCGATAAATCTCGGCAACTCCAGCTTCCTGAGCCGCTACCAGCACTGATGGACTGATTCCATTCTCTCCAGGCGGCGTCACCATCACAATGCGCGGCACTCCCGCCACCTTGGCAGGAATCGCATTCATCAACACAGTACTGGGATAAGAGGCCCGACCCCCTGGCACATAAAGCCCGGCCCGGTCCACGGGAGTATATCGTTTGCCCAAAACTGTCTCATGCCGTCCAAACTCAACCCAACTCTTAGGCATCCGTTGCCGATGGAATGCCTCAATGTTTCGGGCCGCCAATTGGATTGCCTCCAACAGCTTTTGATCGACCTGATGGTAAGCAGCTTCCAAATCTGCTCCGCTTACCCGCAATTCTTCTGGTTTCAGCGTGACCTGGTCAAATTCTTCCGTGTAGTGCAGGACAGCCAGATCCCCTTGCCGTCTGACGGCCTGGATCACTTGCTGAACCGTCGCCTCTTTGTGAAGGATTTGGTCATCATGAGTGCGATCGCAAATCCGTCGCAGTTCAGTTAGCGCGTCCGACCGTTGATTGATAATGCGCAGCATCGCCACTTGGGGTAAAAATGCTAATTCGGGTTCACCCGGCAGACTGCTTCAGAAATCTGTGCAGCCCACCTATCTAGATTAGCTTGTATTTCCTGAGGATTCCGTATCGTGGATGAAGACATGGCGAACTCTACAAAAGATTTATTGCCCTGCCCATCTCAAGTATCCCGACTATTTAGATTATGAGGCGTAATGCCACCTGAATCACATCACCAACCTGTCTGGATAATACTCCGGATAAGCTTTATAAATTGATGAGCCGGCATGTCGAAACTCAACCAGAGCAAGAAAGTACATGTGAGGATGGATGAGCGGACGATTTTTGCCTGTATCAAGACTCACTTGGCAAAACCTCCCCTCACAGCCATTGTGGTCAATAAACGAAACGGCTTTGAACTACACTCTCGATTTTATCGTGAGAAGGCCAAAATCAGCTCTACAGATGATCACTATCATTCGAGCCTTAAAGCTTTATTCACGGGAACTTTTGCCTTCATTTGAGCTGTACAGCAAGACACCTATCCATGCGTAGTCACCACAACGGCACAGACGATGGATGAAATAGTATTTTTCAGAGAGGGGTTGCAATTGCTCGACAGGTTCGTTATGATAAGCAACTGCTGAAAGTTTTACAATTAACTCAGAGAGTCGCTGTGGCTAACATTAAATCTGCAATTAAGCGGGTTCAGATTGCAGAGCGCAATCGCCTCGAAAACAAATCCTACAAATCTGCGGTCAAGACCCTGATGAAACGGTACTTCACCGTTGCTGAGCAGTACGCCGCCAATCCCTCTCCTGAGTTGGAGGCGGAAGTGAAGCAGCGGATGGCTAATGCCTACAGCAAGATCGACAAAGCTGTGAAGCGTGGTGTTTACCATCCCAACAACGCAGCTCGTAAGAAAGCTCGCTTGGCTCGCTTCTTGAAGAAATCTGCTACGGCTAGCGCATCCTAGGTTTGAGTCTTCAAAGGTCAGGGCAAGCCCTGACCCGGAGGCTAAACCTGCCAAGGTTCAAATGTGGGTTTCTCTCGCTCTTCGCTCCTGAGCGTAGGCGATAGAAAGAACGATACAAATAAGAGCCAGATGAAGCTGATGGAGCAACGACGTGGTGAGGATTCAGCCTCCCTGGCCAGGTTAGAGGGACAGAAACCGAACGGAGCGTTTACGGTCTGAACCTATGCAGCTAATTGATACCCACGTTCATTTGAACTTTGATAGCTTTCAGCCGGATCTGGACGATGTGGCTCGGCAATGGCGGGAAGCTGGGGTTGTTCAACTGGTTCACTCCTGTGTAGAGCCAGCAGAATTTTCCGTAATCAAAGGTATTGCTGACCGCTTTCCGGAGATCTCCTTTGCGGTCGGCTTGCATCCGTTGGATGCAGAAAAGTGGATGGCAAACTCTGCCGAGCAAATTTTTGATTTAGCGCGATCCGATGCTCGAATTGTGGCAATCGGTGAGATAGGGCTGGACTTTTACAAGGCCGAGAACCACGAGCATCAAATTCAGGTATTTGAGGCTCAGTTAGCGATCGCCCATACACTTGACCTCCCCGTTATCATCCATTGTCGCGATGCAGCAGCGGAGATGGCAGAGTTATTGCGATCGCGCCAGCAGAGGGGCGAAACGGTGTGCGGCGTCATGCACTGTTGGAGTGGTACGCCTGAGGAAACACAATGGTTTCTTGATCTGGGTTTTTATGTCAGCTTTAGCGGAATTGTAACCTTCAAAAATGCTCAGGCAGTTCATGCCTCAGCGCAGATGGTTCCGGCCAATCGTTTGCTGATTGAAACCGATTGTCCATTTCTAGCTCCGGTGCCTCACCGAGGTGAACGGCGTAACCAACCCGCCTACGTTCGTCATGTGGCAGAACGTGTGGCGGAACTGCGTCAAGAATCTGTAGAGACGATCGCGACGCAAACAACCGCAAACGCTCGCCACTTGTTTAAGTTGCCCGATTTACCGGAGGCTACTCCAGCAAACGAATCCCTGGCAATTAGCTAGACAAATTAAATTTGTCAAGTACTTAGCTAAAATCTTTAGCTAGAATAGCGATGAGTCGATTCACATTGAACATCATTCGTTGCGCTTTACAACTTTGCTGGCCTCTGGGCGATCGCATTCTGTGCGGTGGCCCTCCTGCGTTTTAACGCTCTGCCCCTGACTGAAACAGGAGTGTCGGATGTGTGGCCACCCTCTGTCTTTCCGCTCCTGCCTATTTTGAGTCTGCCCGCTCTACTTATATATCCTGTGCTAATTAAACGAACACCGCCTCTCCCTTTGTTCATAGCCGCAGTACATTTCAGGCCTCCTGGGTAGCTCATACCCCTATTTCATCCCCCTGATGAAATAGGGGTCGTGGCGCCTTCAGCCTCATTTCGATTTTCCCGACAAGCCGACCCGTTCTGAGGAGACGCATGACTAACTCACTCCAAACCGCCATCAACTTTACGTTGCCTGACCTGGTTGAGATCCAACGGTCCAGTTTTCGCTGGTTTTTGGAAGAGGGGTTAATTGAGGAACTCGATAGTTTCTCCCCCATTACTGACTACACCGGAAAGCTTGAGCTTCACTTCCTCGGACGGGACTATAAGCTCAAACGCCCTAAATATGATGTGGATGATGCGAAGCGGCGGGATGCGACCTATGCCGTACAGATGTATGTGCCAACCCGTCTGATCAACAAGGAAACCGGCGAAATTAAAGAACAGGAAGTGTTCATCGGGGATTTACCCCTGATGACGGACCGGGGGACCTTCATCATTAACGGGGCCGAGCGGGTTATCGTTAACCAGATCGTTCGGAGCCCTGGGGTTTACTACAAGGCAGAAACCGACAAAAACGGACGACGCACTTACAACGCCAGCCTGATTCCCAACCGGGGTGCCTGGTTGAAGTTTGAAACCGACAAGAATGACCTGGTTTGGGTTCGTATCGACAAAACCCGTAAGCTCTCCGCTCAAGTGCTGCTCAAGGCACTGGGTCTGAGCGACGGCGAAATCTTCGATGCCCTCCGTCACCCCGAATACTTCGAGAAAACCATCGAAAAAGAAGGCCAATTCTCTGAAGAAGAAGCGTTGATGGAACTGTACCGGAAGCTGCGTCCCGGTGAACCTCCCACGGTATCGGGTGGTCAGCAGTTGCTAGACTCCCGCTTCTTCGATCCCAAGCGTTATGACCTGGGACGAGTGGGCCGTTACAAGCTCAACAAAAAGCTGCGCCTCAACGTTGCAGAAAACGTTCGGGTACTGACACCTCAGGACATCCTGGCCTCCATCGACTACCTAATCAACCTGGAATATGACATCGGCAACGTCGATGATATCGACCACCTGGGGAACCGCCGTGTGCGCTCCGTGGGTGAACTGTTGCAAAACCAGGTGCGCGTGGGTTTGAACCGTTTGGAGCGGATTATCCGGGAACGGATGACCGTGTCTGATGCAGATGCACTGACACCCGCCTCCCTGGTGAACCCGAAGCCTCTCGTCGCGGCTATTAAAGAGTTCTTCGGTTCATCTCAGCTCTCGCAGTTCATGGACCAGACCAACCCTCTGGCAGAACTGACTCACAAGCGTCGTCTCAGTGCCCTTGGCCCTGGTGGCCTGACTCGGGAGCGTGCAGGCTTCGCGGTGCGAGACATTCACCCCTCCCACTACGGTCGGATCTGCCCCATTGAAACACCAGAAGGTCCCAACGCCGGTCTGATCGGTTCTTTGGCAACCCACGCTCGTGTAAATGCCTACGGTTTCATCGAAACCCCTTACTATCCCGTAGAAAACGGTCGAGTGCGGCGCGACATCACTCCCATCTACATGACCGCCGACGAAGAAGATGATCTGCGGGTTGCTCCCGGAGACATTCCTGTGGATGAAGAGGGCATCATTCTTGGGGATCAGGTGCCTGTACGTTACCGTCAGGATTTCACCACTACGACTCCTAAAGAAGTGGACTACGTCGCCATTTCTCCCGTACAGATTATCTCCGTTGCAACATCACTGATTCCGTTCCTGGAGCACGATGACGCGAACCGAGCTCTGATGGGTTCAAACATGCAACGGCAGGCGGTGCCTCTCCTCCGTCCCGAACGTCCTTTAGTTGGAACAGGGCTGGAAGGCCAGGCAGCCCGTGACTCGGGGATGGTAATTGTGAGCCGCACCAGTGGTGAGGTGTCCTATGTGGATGCGAACCGCATTCAGGTGCTTAGCGATGATGGTAGTGAGCGCAATTATTACTTGCAAAAGTATCAGCGCTCTAACCAGGACACTTGTTTGAATCAGCGGCCCATTGTAAACGTGGGCGATCGCGTCATCGCCGGTCAAATCCTTGCGGATGGTTCTGCAACCGAAGGTGGTGAACTCGCACTTGGCCAGAACATCCTCGTCGCTTACATGCCATGGGAAGGCTATAACTACGAGGACGCCATCCTGATTAGTGAGCGTCTGGTTTACGAAGACGTTTACACCTCCATTCACGTCGAAAAATACGAGATTGAGGCCCGTCAAACCAAGCTTGGTCCTGAGGAAATCACTCGGGAAATTCCCAACGTCGGTGAAGACGCGCTGCGCCAACTCGACGAAAACGGCATCATCCGTATCGGTGCCTGGGTAGAATCCGGTGACATTCTCGTGGGCAAGGTGACTCCAAAAGGGGAATCAGACCAGCCCCCCGAAGAAAAACTGCTGCGAGCCATCTTTGGTGAAAAGGCTCGGGATGTACGAGACAACTCCCTGCGCGTACCGAACGGTGAAAAAGGCCGCGTAGTAGACGTGCGGGTGTTTACTCGGGAACAGGGTGATGAACTGCCTCCCGGTGCAAACATGGTGGTGCGCGTTTACGTAGCTCAGAAACGGAAGATCCAGGTGGGCGACAAGATGGCGGGACGCCACGGCAACAAGGGAATTATTTCCCGGATTCTGCCGCTGGAAGACATGCCATACCTACCCGACGGTCGACCTGTAGACATTGTATTGAACCCCCTGGGTGTACCTTCCCGTATGAACGTGGGTCAGGTGTTCGAATGTCTATTGGGTTGGGCTGCTGAGAACCTTGGTATGCGTTTCAAGATGACCCCCTTCGACGAAATGTATGGCGAAGAGGCATCTCGTCTAACCACTCACTCCAAGTTGCAGGAAGCGCGCGATCGCACCGGTAATAACTGGGTATATGACCCCGAGAATCCTGGCAAAATCGAGGTCTATGACGGACGGACTGGGGAAGCGTTCGATCGTCCGGTTACCGTGGGTAAAGCCTACATGCTGAAACTGGTTCACCTGGTTGACGATAAGATCCACGCTCGCTCCACGGGCCCATACTCGCTGGTTACCCAGCAGCCTCTGGGTGGTAAAGCTCAGCAGGGTGGACAGCGCTTCGGGGAAATGGAGGTGTGGGCACTGGAAGCTTTCGGTGCTGCCTACATTTTGCAAGAGCTGCTGACGGTGAAGTCTGACGATATGCAGGGGCGCAACGAAGCTCTGAATGCGATCGTCAAAGGCAAACCAATTCCTAGACCGGGTACACCAGAATCCTTCAAGGTGTTGATGCGTGAGTTGCAATCCCTCTGTCTCGACATTGCGGCTCACAAGTTGCAAACCCAGGATGATGGTACCAGCCGCGACATCGAAGTTGACCTGATGGCGGATGTCGGCAACCGACGCACTCCATCCCGTCCCACCTACGAATCCATCTCTCGCGAAGAGCTAGAAGAGGTAGAAGAGTAACACCGTCGCCGATCCGGTTTGGGGAATTAGTGCCCCAACCGGATCAGTCGGTGACTTTCATTGGGGCGGTAGAGCCGACCCATTTCTTTGCTTCCGCCTTACATCACTACAAGGAATCATCCGTAATGCCTAAGCTAGAACAGCGCTTTGACTACGTCAAAATTGGTCTGGCATCCCCGGAGCGCATTCGTCAGTGGGGAGAGAGAACCCTGCCGAATGGCATGGTAGTCGGGGAAGTGACCAAACCCGAAACCATTAACTACCGGACGTTAAAGCCCGAAATGGACGGGCTGTTTTGTGAACGAATTTTTGGGCCTGCAAAGGACTGGGAATGCCACTGTGGCAAGTACAAACGGGTACGGCACAGAGGTATTGTGTGCGAACGATGTGGGGTGGAAGTTACTGAATCCCGTGTTCGTCGTCACCGTATGGGTTATATCAAGTTGGCTGCCCCCGTTACCCACGTTTGGTATCTGAAGGGCATCCCCAGCTACATGGCAATTCTGTTGGATATGCCCCTACGGGATGTTGAGCAGATTGTTTACTTCAACGCCTATGTCGTTCTAAATCCTGGTAATGCTGACAACCTCTCCTATAAGCAACTGCTGACGGAAGATCAGTGGATTGAAATTGAAGACCAGCTTTATAGCGAAGACTCGCAACTGGCTGGGGTTGAGGTCGGCATTGGTGCAGAGGCCCTTCAGCAACTCCTGCAAGATCTGGCTTTAGAAAAAGAAGCGGAGCAACTGCGGGAAGAAATTGCTACGGCAAAAGGTCAGAAGCGCGCCAAGCTAATCAAGCGCTTGCGGGTTATCGATAACTTCATTGCCACCGGCTCGAAGCCTGAGTGGATGGTACTGTCGGTCATCCCTGTTATCCCTCCCGACCTGCGCCCGATGGTGCAGCTGGATGGGGGCCGATTCGCAACCTCCGACTTGAACGACCTGTATCGTCGCGTTATCAACCGGAACAACCGTCTGGCTCGTCTTCAGGAAATCCTGGCTCCGGAAATCATCGTCCGGAACGAAAAGCGGATGCTTCAGGAAGCGGTTGACGCGCTGATCGATAACGGTCGTCGTGGTCGTACCGTAGTGGGCGCCAACAACCGTCCGCTGAAGTCCCTCTCCGACATTATTGAAGGTAAGCAGGGTCGTTTCCGGCAAAACCTTCTAGGTAAGCGGGTTGACTACTCTGGCCGTTCCGTTATTGTGGTTGGCCCTCGCCTGAAGATTCACCAGTGTGGTCTGCCCAAGGAAATGGCGATCGAACTGTTCCAGCCGTTTGTGATTCACCGTCTGATCCGCCAGGGCCTGGTGAACAACATCAAAGCGGCTAAGAAGATGATTCAGCGCAACGATCCCCAGGTTTGGGACGTGCTGGAAGAGGTGATCGAAGGACACCCCGTCATGCTGAACCGCGCACCGACGTTGCACCGTCTCGGTATTCAGGCCTTTGAACCCATGTTGGTAGAAGGTCGCGCCATTCAGCTACACCCGCTGGTATGTCCTGCGTTTAACGCAGACTTTGACGGTGACCAGATGGCGGTTCACGTTCCGTTGTCGTTAGAAGCTCAGGCGGAAGCCCGCTTGTTGATGCTGGCCTCTAACAACATCCTGTCTCCTGCAACGGGGCGTCCTATTGTGACCCCTAGCCAGGATATGGTGCTGGGTTGCTATTACCTGACGGCTGAGAACCCGGATGCATCTCTGGGTAAGGATCGCTACTTCGCGAACCTGGAGGACGCCATTATGGCCTACGAGCAAAGGCAGGTGGATCTGCACGCTTATGTATGGGTTCGGTTCGATGGTGAAGTTGAGCAGGATGACTCTGACACAAAACCACTCGAAGAACTTGTGGATAAAGACGATGCGGGTAATGTTCGGAGTATCACGCGTCGCTATAAGTCCCGCCGAGTACGGACAGATGGCGAAGGAAATCTGATTTCCCAATACATCTACACCACGCCGGGCCGCATTATCTACAACAAGACCATTCTGGATGTGCTGTCAGTCTAATTAATGGTTGCGATTTATAGGCGATGCCTATAAATCGCAAATCAGGCGGAATAGATTTGCAGAACTCGCTAATCGTTAATTGAGGGCAGAGACTACGATGACGGAGCAAAACGCAACGCAGAAGCCTGAAGAAAAGATTGTGTTTCGTAACCGAGTGGTTGATAAGAAACAGTTACGCAATCTAATTTCTTGGGCATTTACCAACTACGGCACCGCTCGCACCGCTCAAATTGCCGACGAACTGAAGGATCTGGGCTTTAAGTTTGCGACTCGCGCTGGAGTTTCCATTAGTGTGGATGACTTGCAGGTCCCCCCTAGCAAGCGCCAACTATTGCAGGAAGCCGAAGAAGAAATTCGCCTCACCGAAGAGCGCTACAGCCGGGGCGACATTACCGAAGTGGAACGTTTCCAGAAGGTAATCGACACCTGGAACAGCACCAGTGAAGAACTGAAAGACGAAGTGGTGCGAAACTTCAAGAAAAACAATCCACTGAACTCCGTTTACATGATGGCGTTCTCTGGTGCCCGAGGAAACATCTCTCAGGTTCGTCAGTTGGTGGGGATGCGAGGTCTGATGGCAAACCCACAAGGGGCCATCATTGACTTGCCAATTAAAACCAACTTCCGGGAAGGTCTGACTGTAACGGAATACATCATCTCCTCTTACGGTGCACGGAAAGGTCTGGTAGACACGGCGCTTCGTACCGCCGACTCTGGCTACCTGACCCGTCGTCTGGTGGACGTATCCCAGGACGTGATTATCCGCGAGCAAGATTGCGGCACCGATCGCGGTATTACGATTCGCCCCATGACTGACGGGGAACGCGTACTGATTCCCCTCCAGGATCGACTGCTCGGTCGAGCGGCAGCAGAGGATATTATTGACCCTGCTACTGGTGAAGTGTTGGTACAACGCAATCAGCCTATTTCGGCTGAGATGGCTAAAGCTGTGGGTAAGGCCAATCTACCTTCCTTGAGAGCGCGATCGCCCCTCACCTGTGAAGCTACCCGTTCTGTGTGCCAAACCTGCTACGGCTGGAGCTTGGCTCATGCTTCCCTGGTAGATCTGGGTGAAGCGGTTGGGATTATCGCCGCTCAATCTATCGGTGAACCGGGGACCCAGCTCACCATGCGTACCTTCCACACAGGAGGTACGTTTACTGGGGAGCAAGTGCCCCAAGTTCGGCCTGCTGCCGACGGTATCGTGCAAATCAAGCCGAAGCAGATTCGGGCACGAGCCTTCCGCACCCGTCATGGGGAAGACGCACAAATTCTAGAAGTGGGTGTTGATCTCACCATCGTATCGGGTTCGAAGCAGGAAACCCATAACCTGCCACCGGGTTCCATTCTGTTTGCAAAGGATGGCGAATCTGTACGAGCTGGACAGATGGTGGCAGAAATGCCTGCGGCTGGTCGTGTTCGTAAGGTTACAGAAAAGGCTACCAAGGACGTGGCTTCCGACTTGGCCGGTGAAGTGAAATTCGCCGATGTAATTCCGGAAGAGAAGAAGGACCGTCAGGGCAACACCACTCGCAGCGCTCAGCGGGGTGGTTTGATCTGGGTTCTTTCAGGTGAGGTTTACAACCTGCCACCGGGTGCAGAGCCTGTTGTGAAGAACGGCGATCGCATCACGGCTGGAGATATCCTCGCTGAAACCAAGCTAATCACCGAAAACGGTGGTTCGGTTCGGATTCCTCCGGATAGCGAAGGCAAAACCAACCGCGAAGTCGAAATTATCACAGCTTCTGTGCAGCTCGACCAGGCACGAGTACGGGCCGAGAGCTACCAGGGCCGAGAGCATTACATGATCGAGACCCCTAACAACCAACGGTTCTCGCTGATTGCGACTCCCGGGACCAAAGTGACCAACGGCCAGGTCGTTGCTGAACTGATCGACGATCGCTACCACACTCAGACTGGCGGTATCGTTCGCTTCTCGGGTTTGGAGACGGCGAAGAAAGGGAAGGCGAAGCTCGGTTACGAAGTCGTCAAGGGTGGAACCATTCTGTGGATTCCTGAAGAATCCCATGAAGTCAACAAGGATATCTCCTTGTTGTTGGTGGAGGACGGTCAATACGTTGAAGCCGGAACCGAAGTGGTGAAGGACATCTTCTGCCAGAGCAACGGTGTCATTGAAGTCACTCAGAAGAACGACATTCTGCGGGAAATCGTGGTCAAGCCCGGTGAACTGCACATGTTGGATAACCCCGAGGCGATCGCCAACCGGGAAGACAACATTGTTCTCCCCGGAGAAGAAGTGATCCCTGGGCTGGTCGTCAACGAACTGCGCTACCTGGAGTATGTTGAGACTCCCGAAGGCCCCGCAATTCTGCTGCGCCCTGTGACCGAGTTCGCGGTACCCGATGAGCCTCCGGTTCCCAGCCAGGCGTCTTCTAGCGAAGACATGAGCCGTTCCATCCAACTGCGGGCATTACAGCGTGTGCTGTATAAGGATGGCGATCGCGTCAAATCTGTTGAAGGGGTTGAACTGGTACGCACCCAGCTGGTGCTGGAAATTGACCAAGAAGCTCCCCAATTGGCAGCAGACATCGAGCTGGTTCCCGATGAAACCGAAGACGGCATCATGCGTCTGCAACTGGTGATTCTAGAATCCCTGGTGATTCGTCGCGATGTGGTTGCGGATCAAACCCAGGGCAGTACCCAGACCCGCCTGCTCGTGAAAGATGGCGACCAAATCGCTCCTGGAGCCGTGATTGCTCGGACTGAAATTCAGTCTAAGGAAGGCGGTGAAGTGCGCGGTATTCGCCAGGGGGAAACCATTCGTCGTCTGCTCATCGTGCGCGATGCAGACCTGATGACGATTGACACCCAGGGCCAAATACCTACCGTGAAATCGGGTGATCTGGTGGTGGCTGGAAGCACCATTGCCCCTGGACAAGAAATTCCAGAATCGGGTCAGGTTATCTCGGTTGAGCCTAGCCAAGTGGTTATTCGACTGGCACGTCCTTACCGGGTATCTGCGGGTGCCGTGCTGCATATCAGCGATGGGGACCTGGTACAACGGGGTGACAACCTGGTACTACTGGTATTTGAACGAGCCAAGACCGGAGACATCATTCAGGGTCTACCTCGTATTGAGGAACTCCTGGAAGCCCGGAAGCCCAAAGAAGCTTGTATTCTGGCGGCTCGTCCGGGTACAGCTCAGGTGATTTACGGCGACGATGACAACGTCGAAGTGAAGGTGGTTGAAACTGATGGCGTTATTACTGAATACGTCATTGGCCCTGGTCAAAACGTGATCGTGATCGATGGCCAAGAAATTGATACCGCTGAACCATTGACCGATGGCCCTGCCAACCCCCACGAAATCTTGGAAGTGTTCTTCCGCTATTACCGCGAAAGCATGGGCACCTATGAGGCAGCTCTGCTAAGCCTGGAGAAAGTACAGACCTTCCTGGTAAACGAGGTGCAGTCCGTGTATCAATCCCAGGGGATTGAGATTTCTGACAAGCACATCGAAGTGATTGTGCGGCAGATGACCTCGAAGGTACGGGTAGATGACGGAGGTGACACCACCATGCTGCCTGGCGAACTTGTTGAACTGCGCCAGATTCAGCAGGTAAACGAGGCTATGGCTATCACAGGTGGGGCTCCGGCAGACTATACCCCGATGCTGTTGGGTATTACCAAGGCGTCACTCAATACCGACAGCTTCATCTCGGCGGCCAGTTTCCAGGAAACCACTCGGGTTCTGACGGAAGCGGCGATCGAAGGGAAATCGGACTGGCTGCGTGGTCTGAAGGAGAACGTGATCATTGGTCGTCTCATCCCGGCAGGGACAGGCTTCAATGCTTACGAAGAAGCCAACACGAACATTGATGTAGACCTGAGCTACGACGGTGGCGTGTTTGAGGACGAGATGACGCTGGGAGATGTGGTTCTCGACGATCGCATTGCCCGTAGCTATGATCTCGACGGTGGCCTCGACATCTTCCCCATTGATCGGCCCAAGAGCGGCGGGGCAGACTTCAACCGGCCCTTTAGCTTTGGAGGCGCTTCTCCCATCCTGGATGATGAGGATGCCGATGAGTTGATTGGCGGTACCGCGTCGGAAGTTGACGACGATGACTATGAAGACGTCGACGATGACATGGACGACGATGATGAGGATTAAAGACCTCTAGGGCACTCTGTGCAGCTTAAGTAAGATGGTGTAGAACACTCGTGTTCTACACCATCTTTTTTTTGGGTGTTATAGGGCTCAACCATACAGCGCCGTTGGATTGATTCTGCGCAGAATCAACTTGAATAATCGCTATATAACTCGCACAAAATATCCCTGCACGTTGAGCCTGGGTCTACTTCACGGCCACTCTGCTAGAGCTGTATAGACAGGGGAAATTAAGCTCAAGGCCGACGATTTATGGGTCTAACAAGTTCCCTATCGGGTAATGGGGTTTTCCCTAAGAGTTGGGTTGTTTTTGGCCTGGAAAAACGCTGCAATCCCTTGCCAGTCCCGTACTTTGCCGGATGGCAACTGTCCCATTTCGACGGATGATAAAAACACACTTCATAACATTTCACTCCTGGCCTCTCACGTTATGCAATCCTTTTTATCTGATCTTTCTGATGGGATTGGTCAGGCTGATACTGATCAGCCATTGATTCTAGAGTCACGTACCCTCTACCGTTCCTGTCATATTGTTTTGACAGAAACGGGTGAGCGTATGCCTGCAATTAATTATGGGAATCAGTTTTATAGCTTCTTCCGCTCTGAGCGAGATAGAGCGCGAGCTTTAGAATTAGCGACTAAACTGCGCCAGCGGGATCACCTTCCCCTACTCACCCAAACCCCCAAGGGATTCGCGATTTGGGTCTTTGAGCCAGATGCCCTTTTAGCGTCTCAACAGGCGATCGCTCAAAGCTTTACTGATGCGGATTCCTCCTATGACGAGTTGGATTCGTCCTACCGTCTCCTGACATCAACGGATAGTTATCAAACGTGCGAGATTTCTGTTCCTGATCTCGATAAACGCCTCTCCGCCATCCTCTATGAAGGCCGCTTCTATAGCTTATTCAAGACAGTTGATGATCTTCAGCAAGCATGCCAAATTATCAACCGGCTCAGCTACCGAGGTGATGAAACCGTCATCATTCAATCAGCCGAGGGCATGAGCTTATGGATTTTGGAACCGGATGGTTTTTTGGCTGCTCGCATTTGATTTGTTGACATGCCAGGTAAACATAATAGTGAGCCAAAAAGCAAAAGGGACGTTCTAAGAACGTCCCTTCTGCTTTTTCAGAAAATATTTGAGAATTAGACGCTTTGCTCGCTCAGTTCAAGCGTCATGTAATCAAAGGGCTGATCCACAAAAGCAGTGGAGCTAATACCCGCAGCAGCTACCTGTTCCTTCACCAGTTCCTTCATAATTTGGATACCACGAACGGTCGGAGCGATGGGTACGCTCAGAGAGTTGTAGGTTTCCCGCAGACCCTGGAGTACACGCTCATCCAATACATCCATGCTGCCTGCAATGATGGCATAGCTGGCGTAACGCAGGTAATAGTCCATATCCCGGAGACAGGCGGCGTAGCGACGAGTGGTATAAGCATTACCACCGGGACGAATCAGTTCAGGTACTTCCTCGAACAGTCGGGAGCCTGCTTGCTTCACAATGGCTGCGGCGTTCGAATTGATCACAGCGGCTGCTTGAACCCGCTCCATACCTGTTGTGAAGTAGGACTTCAGGCTATCCATGGCGTCCCGATCCAGGTATTGGCCTTTGATATCGTAGTTTTCAATCAGCTTTGTGACTGCGTCCCGCATAAAATAAAGTCTCCCAACACAGGTTTATTGATAGTTCAGATGTTACAGGGGATTGTACGAGCCCTGCGTCGTCTCTGATAAAACTGGCTTCTATGCCGCAATGAAGCTAAGTTTATCACGGGACATTGTGCGGAATGAGGCTTCTACTGCCTCTATCGGAGCTGGCCTGATTAAGTTTTATGACTAAGGATCGGACAACTATCAAATCTCAACATTTTTCTAAAGATTAGGGACCATCGCCGTATTTTTCTGGGAAAAATGTTGTTTTTTGGGCAGTTAGAGCTTCCAATTTCAGAAAAGTTAAGTGTTACATACAAGCACTTCTTTGAGGGCGATCGCTCCTTGGGGATCAATTTGAAGGATTCTCTGAGGAGGGGTTTAATCCGTAGAATTGCCTCGTTTAAGAGGAATCTAATTTCTTTAGAGAACTCACGCATTTTGTAGTTCTTTATACAAAATGCGTGCATCGCAGTTCCTACGATTATGCAGGTGCAGTTAAGCCCAATTACCTGATCAAGATGTTTGGATTTAGAGATCTGTGTGGGCAGGGGAAGCGTGGGTCAGTAGGCGAGCCATCCTTGGGCAGCTCAGAGGGTTGCCTTCCATGTGCATCATGCGTCACATTTCTTTGAATATTTGCCGGAACTAAGGAGTAGTTCATGACCAAGACCGCTGAAGACGTCCTTCGTCTAATTAAAGACGAAGGTTACAAGATGATCGATCTGAAGTTCATCGATATGCCAGGTACCTGGCAGCACCTGACGGTTTTTGAGAACCAGATTGATGAATCCAGCTTTACAGATGGGGTTCCCTTCGATGGTTCTAGTATTCGGGGATGGAAAGCCATCAACGAATCTGACATGACGATGGTGTTGGATCCCACCACCGCTTGGAAGGATCCTTTCATGAAGGAGCCGACCCTTAGCATTATTTGCAGCATTAAAGAGCCCCGGACGGGCGAATGGTACTCCCGTTGCCCTCGTGTAATCGCGCATAAGGCGATCGATTACCTGAAAGCTTCGGGTATCGGTGACACTGCGTTCTTTGGCCCTGAAGCTGAATTCTTTATTTTTGAAGATGTGCGCTTCGATCAAACCGAGAGCCAAGGCTTCTACTACGTTGACTCGGTAGAAGGTCGTTGGAACTCCGGTCGCGTTGAAGAGGGCGGCAATAAGGGTTACAAGCCTCGCTACAAAGAAGGCTACTTCCCTGTAGCTCCCACGGATACGCTGCAAGACATCCGGACGGAAATGCTGCTAACCATGGCAGACTGCGGTGTACCCATTGAAAAGCATCACCACGAAGTAGCAACCGGCGGTCAGTGCGAACTGGGCTTTAAGTTCGGTACTCTGGTTGAAGCAGCTGACTGGCTCATGACCTACAAGTACTGCATCAAAAACGTGGGTGTACGTCACGGTAAGACGGTTACCTTCATGCCCAAGCCGGTCTTTAATGACAACGGTTCTGGGATGCATACCCACCAGTCCATCTGGCGCGATGGTCAGCCTCTGTTTGCGGGCGACAAGTATGCCGGTCTGAGCGACATGGCTTTGTGGTACATCGGCGGTATCCTGAAGCATGCACCTGCGCTGTTGGCTTTCACCAACCCCACCACCAACTCCTACAAGCGTCTGGTGCCTGGTTTTGAAGCTCCCGTAAACCTGGCTTACTCTCAGGGTAACCGTTCCGCTTCCGTGCGAATTCCTCTCTCGGGTACCAATCCCAAGGCGAAGCGTCTGGAGTTCCGTTGCCCCGACGCAACCTCCAACCCTTACCTGGCGTTCGCAGCAATGCTCTGCGCCGGTATCGACGGGATCAAGAACCAGATTGATCCTGGTGAGCCTCTGGATGTGGACATCTATGACCTCAGCCCTGAAGAATTGGCGAAGGTGCCTTCAACCCCCGGTTCTCTGGAAGATGCGCTGAGCAGCCTGGAGAAGGACCACGAGTTCTTGATCACCGGTGGCGTGTTCACCGAGGACTTCATTGGCAACTGGATCAACTACAAGTTGGACAACGAAGTGAACCCGATGCGTCTGCGTCCTCACCCCTACGAGTTCGCACTCTACTACGATTGCTAAAGCAGAAGGTATAAGACAGAAAACAAAAGGCGTGACCGGTTCGTTCTTTGTCTAAGTATCTGTGTTGGTTAAAAAAAGGGAAGGGTTAGTCCTTCCCTTTTTTCTTGGGTGTTTGAAATTTTGCAAGCACAGCGTGCATACAAAAATTGCTTATTTGGTGGTCATCGTGTGAACGCCATCCCAATGCGCTGATGGGGGAGTCAGGAGGTAGGTGTGGGCACGCTCCAGGTGAACGGCGATCGCGCGATCCGTGGGTCGCAGCTGCTGCGCTTGCTCAAACCGTTGAATGGCGGTTTTGAAATCCATATGGGTGTAAGCAATACGAGCTTTGTAGTACAGGTCGAGGAATTCTTGGGTCTCGTCGTCGGGGGGAGATTGGCGATCGCCTATCAATTCATAAATGGCGATCGGCTGGGTTTTACCCTTCACTCGAATACGGTCCAGTTCCCTTACCCACACCTCATCCTTACAAAGCTGATAGGTAAACTCGCTAAGAATAATGTCACAACCATATTCCTTCGTGACGCCTTCCAAACGAGAGCTAATGTCTACCCCATTTCCAATCACGGTGTAATCCATGCGTTTTTGGGAACCGATATTGCCAGAAACGACCTCGCCGGAGCTGATGCCGATGCCGATGCGAATCATTGGTTGGTTAATGAGTTGTCGCTCGGCGTTAAACTCGGCCAAGCGTCGTCGCATATCTAAGGCAGAGCGCACCGCCATAACAGCATGATTTTGGAGAGGGAGAGGTGCCCCGAAAACGGCCATTAAGGCATCACCAATGAATTTGTCGAGGGTGCCTTCAAAGTTGAAGACTGCCTCCACCATCGTCTCGAAGTAATTGTTCAGCAGGGTTACGACATCGGCCGCTTCCATGTGCTCCGTCAGGTTTGTGTAGCCGCGAATATCAGAAAAGAGGATGGTAACGTCCTTGCGTTCGCCTACCATGAGGGCATCTTCGCCCAGGGCCATGACCCGCTCAGCGACACCGGGTGTCATGTAGCGGTACATGGTGGCCTTCATCCGTTTTTCCTGGCTAATGTCTTCCAAGACAACTAGACCACCTCGCACCCGCCCTTCGGGGTTCGTGAGTGGATTAACGGTGAGGTTGATGCTGCGCTCAATCTCTTGAACATGCTCAGCCGGAATGGGGGAAGCGTCAGATGTCTCTTGGTTCCAGGGGAGGTAGTGGTTGGGATGCGTGGGCGATCGCACTGCCAGCACATGGGTCAACCCATCCGTATCCTCCAGCCGCACAATGGGGGCATCCTCGGCAGGTTTCACATCCAAAGTCGTGGCTTTGTCAGAGAGAGCGTGGGACTGCTGCGACTTTTCCTGGCCTAATAAGTAACTGCCAACGGTTAGGGTTTGCTCTGGTACATAGTGCCGTGCACCATGCTTCAGACTGTCCTCCAGGCGCATCCGCAGGTTATCGACGGGGACCACATCCCAGACCCAGCGCCCGGTGAGTTTGCGAATCCAGGTTTGTTGCTGCCGTCCCCCGTCCCGTTGTAGGGGGCATCCCAGTAACGCCAGAGCTGCGTCATTAATGGTGACAATGCGACCTTCCAGGTCGGTGGAAATAACAGCATCAGAAAGGCTTTGCAGAATGTCCTTCTGGTATTGCTTTTCCAGTAACACCCGTTCGAAGAGTTGGGCATTTTCGAGCGCAATACCTGCCTGAATATTGAAGGCCCGCATGAATTCTTCGTCCGAGCGGTTAAACGTGCCCTGATATTTATTGATTAATTGGGTGACACCAATCAGTTTCCCCTCTGAGTTGTAAACCGGCATACACAGGATATTGCGCGTGAGGTAGCGCGTTCGCTGATCGGTCGAAGGGTCAAAACGGGGGTCTTCGTAGGCATTGGGAATATTGAGGGTTTGCCCGGTCGAAGCGACAAAGCCAGCAATTCCTCGGTTCGCTGGAATACGAATTTCAAGTAGCTCTTTGCCATCGGCTGTGGCAATTTTAGACCACAGTTCACCGCGTTCTCGGTCTAGTAAAAATAAGGTGCTGCGATCGGCTTGCATCAGCTTCCGGGCTTCATTCATCACCGCCTGGAGGGTGCGTTCCAGATCAAGGCTCTGGGCCAGAAATGTGGTGGCATTGAGTAGGGCAGTAGCTCCCCGTTGATTGCGAGAAGCCATGTAGAAAGCCGTACAGCTTTCAAGAATGACTCCCATAGCAGCAGCAAACTCTTCGAATTGGATCTCGTCGGTGACATCGAAGGGGCGATCGCCCTGCTTATTCAACAACTGCGCCACTGCAACAACTCGATGCTGGCCATCGAATATGGGCATGCACAGAATATTAGAGGTGCGATAGCCAGTGTTGATGTCCACCTCGGGGTTGAACATTGGGTGGCTGTAGGCATCGGGAATATTGAGGGGACTGCCCGTGCTAGCCACGTGCCCGGCGATACCTACGGATAGGGGAATGCGAAGTTCCTTGATCTGACCATTCTCGCCGCTGGCAACCTTAGACCAGAGCTGCTCTTTCTCTTCGTCCACGAGAAAGATTGTGGTACGATCAGCCTTCAAAATTTGTCCAATCTTTAAGGTGAACGCTTCTAAAATCTGCTCGAGTGCTGTTTCCAGGCCATCGTTATTGATGAGATCGATGGCGCGGCGGCACTGGTCAAACTCTTGAGTAATCTGGTCAAGCAGTTTGACAAATTGAGGGGCGGGTAAATCTTTAACAAGGGGAATAAGGGCACTTTGGCGATCGCCCTGAGAGAAGATCGCCAACATATTCCCATTTGAATCGGCCATGGTTTTGCAGGGTTAGGGGTCTGAACAATGCAAAGCAACCACACCAGCAAAAATCTGGTAGAAGCATTTCCGATAGAGCACCCTAGGGCGTACGGCCCGATCTCTAAGCTAACCTACTCCACCGATAGACTACCACTCGAGATGAAGTTTTCATGAAGGTGTCAGCCTCCTCTCTGAACCTATTCCTTGGCTATATTTTTGGGCTGCCTACTACTGCCCTAATGCTTTGGCATAGGCACCATAGAGGCGTTGGAGATAGTTTTCAAGGCTGTAGGTTTGGGCCATTTCGTAGCCGCGCTCAATCATTTGATCGCGGAGGGGGCGATCGCCCAACAGCTTCTCAATTTTGTTCTTGATGTCATTTACATCATAAGGATTGGCATAGAGCGCTGCTGAGCCACAGATCTCGGGCAAGCAAGAAACGCTGGAGGTAATGACTGGACATCCCAGGGTCATGGCTTCCACAGGGGGCAGGCCGAACCCCTCGTAGAGGGAGGGGAAGACCAGGGAATAGGCGCCCTTATAGAGGTATTTCAACGCCTCTAGCGGGACGTACTCCAGCAGTTTGACCTGGCGTTTGGAGTCACGATCAAACAGGTAGTTGAGTTTCCCCAACTCCTGTTCCCAGGACCAGGCTTTCTTACCCACAATCACTAGGGGCATATCTGTATCTACCGTAGCGTAAGCTTCCAGCAAACGACCGATGTTCTTTTTGGGCTCGATCGCCCCCACAAACAGGAGATAGTTGTCGGGGGTGAGGCCGTAGCGACGGAGGTAGTTGGCGATCGCCTGCTCATTCGCCTGCAATGGTTGCAGAGTCACAGGTTGGTACGTAACCACGATGCGATCGGGGTCAGCATCAAAGTAAGTGAGCAAATCCTTCTTGGTATTCTCGGAAACGGTGATGATGACCTCAGAATCCTCAATGGCATTGCGGATTTTGCCGTAGAAATCCTTTTTGTTATCCAGCGTGGTGTAGGGCAATCGCAACGGGATCAGGTCGTGAACCGTGGTGATTTTTTTAGTGCCTTTGATCCGAATGGGCAGCGGATAGGTCACGTGCCAAATATCCATCTTTTCGGGCACGTGGATGTCGGTGACACGCCCGGTCAGGGAGAAAGAGAAATTGGCAATGTCATAGCACTTCGCCAGGTTGAAGGACTGCGCATAGCGAATAAAGTCCGCTCCATAGGCTCCCTCTTTCAGTACAATATCGCCAATGCTCGTCCGTCGCCAGGCTCGATAGAAAGGCCCGGTGTAGGACTTTGCCATCCCCTTAAACAGCCCGATTAACTCCGCAATAAGATTGGTACGACGGGATTGATGATCAAAAAACAGGATTTCGTCGAGAACCTTATCTTTTTTATTGCTATTGCGGCTGAGCAGAACATCCACCTGAGCTCCCATCGTTTGCAGAGCTTTTACAAGGGTGGTGCTATAGGTTTTGATGCCGGTACCGTCCGTTAATTGCAGGTTGTAGCCATCCATCAGGATTTTGACCCCAGCTAGTTTGCCTGCCAGGGCGGATTCTCCCGTAGCGGGTCGTTGGTCACACTCAATCCATTGGGGTGGAGTCTCCGCTTCCGGGGCTTTGGGGACAGCCAGTTCCAATAGAGGCGTTTCTCCGAGGGCGGCTCCACTGGCATCGCGTTCGCTGGCATTGTCCCACGTAGAGCCTTCCGCCCCACCCTGGAAGGTACGTACCAATCCCGGCACGACAATGAGATAGCCGCCGCGCTTGGTGATGGAATTGGGTGACCATGCCGTGATCCACCAATCTTCGTCGGCTCCCTGGCCATGCTTACGGCCCACGGGTTTGGGCGCACCCAGGTAAGGAGTTGGGATGGGCAGCACCCCTGCCCAGTAGCCGCGGTGAGCGTGTAGGTGTTGACCGGGGAGCGATCGCTTATACAACACCTGGTATCCCCCCAACGCCCCCGTTGCGAACGTGGGATGCTCCGATGCATCCTTCCCCGCCAACAATGGCCGCTCCTTGGCATCCTGAATCTGCCCCAGGATCTGGAATAGCTCAGGGTGTACATCCACATCGTCCTGGAAGTAGGAGATCCAATCCACATCGGGGTCGGCTAACCAGTAGCCAATGCCGATGTTCATGGCGTTGGGCAAGCCTCGGTTTTCGGGTACGCGAATCAGTGGGACGTTGTGTTCGTCGGTAATGCGTTGATTCTCGTGAAAGTTTTCTTCGGTGGAGGCGTCATCGACGACGACGACAGGGGCACCGAGGGCGAGGATTTGGGGGAGCGATCGCGCTAAGCTTCCCGGGCGGTTGTAGGTCGTGATCACGCTAGCGAAGGTAGGCTTCCTCTCCTGCATCCGGTCCAGCGTTTCGAGCGCCGCCAGTTGGTCTAGCAACGATTGCACATGACCTTTGACCACAGGAGGCGCCGAATCCAGAGCATGGCGCGCGTACACCACAAATACCGGATTTGCGAACACCGGCTGAAACTGCTGCATCACCGCCACCGCAAAGGGCGGTTCTACTTCATGCACCATGCCCTTATGGAACACTACAAAATCAAATTGCTCCGGAGGCAGCACATAGGTGACGTTGTAGTGGTAGTTCCCTGGAAAAAACTCCATAAATTCGTTCGGAGCTAGAATCGCCGCCGTGGGCTGAGCGTGCTCCTTCAGAAAGTCTCGGGTTTCAATCCAAAATTCGTCTTCAAGGGGAAAAGGCATGGGAATTCAGTGATGCGTCACACTGGAACGGTCAGGAATAACTTTATATCAAATCCGGTTGAAGAACCGTGATGGGGAGTAGCACAGTGCAATGCGCCGTGCTACTCCCCATCACGATTCTGACGACAAGATTGTTCCTAATCCGTTGTAGGAATACCCAGGCGGCGCTTCACCCGAAACCAGCCACTCCGCAGTTTCCAGAACTTGCTGGATTCCATAGCCGCGATGCGGGCTCTGGCATCATACAGATCGCGATAGTTTTGTTGGGCGTATTGGATCGTCAGGCCAGGGGTAAACTCCTGATGCCAGAAGACGAGGCGCAGGGCAATTTGTTCTGTCTCAGAAATGGGGGCGGGAGGTTGCACCTCCACGGTCACTTCGTAGCTGAATTTGAATTGGGTTCGTTGGGCCAGGTGAAGCAACAGGCAGGTGTGGGCAGCTTCGCTGAGTTCCGGGTCACGCCCCAACCATGATAGACAAGACTGACGCACCAAAAAACTACCGGGAGCAACCAGGGGCTGAAGCTGCAACAACCGCTCAGAACTGTAGGGATGAAAGCTGTACAACTCAAGGGGATCGCCCGATCGCCCCACAGCTCCGCTATAGGCAACTCCCACTTCAGGATTTTGCTCCAGAATTTGTACGAGCGTCCCAATGTGATTGGGATACAGCACATCTCCAGCGTCCAAAACTCCAGCGTACGTGCTGTGGATGCGGCTCAGTCCCTTCCACAAAGCAGTGCTGAAGGGAACATCAGCGGGAACCTCCAACCGCATCATGGAAACATCGGTGTGATGCCATTCTGCCCGTTCAGAATCCGTGGCGGATTGGATTAAGGTAACGGAGAGATTGGGATACGTTTGCCGGCTGAGGCTGTCGAGCGATCGCCCCACCTCTTCCGCCGACTTTCCCACCCCCATCAAGAGGATCTGCACCGGGCATTCCTCCTCGATCTGCAAGTGGCCGTGCGCCACAAACTGCTTCTCAGGCAGTACCTCCTGCTGAAGCTGAGGCAGGTTTTGCAGCAGTTTTTCCAGGGTGTAATGGTCGTTGAAGTGGGCGTGGGCTTGCTGGGTGAGGGCGATCGCAGCCTCCCGATTTCCACAAATCCAGGCCATGTGCTGATCAATCTGCCGGGCCTGCTCTACCGGGCTAGCTTCCGCGTCAATATACAACACGGAATCCCCAAAGGCGTCGCGGATAAAGGGATGATCGCTACAAACGGCTACAGCTCCAGCAGCAACAATTTCAAAAATGCGCATGGAGGCAACCCCAGCCCGTCGGTGCTCATCCCGATGCAGACACAGGCCCACCCCTGCTTGATGGAGGGTTTTGAAAAGACTGGTGCCATCAAAGGGTAGGCTACCCCGGTACGCATTCTTCAAGTACTGCCACCCAGCAGGATTGCCGTACACTGCCATATAGGGCCGCTGATCCAGCTCACGGAACAGATCGGAGAAGCGCTGTCCATCCCAATTAGAGCCACAGTAAACCAATTGTGGGTTGTCAAGTTGAGGCTGCTGGTATTCGGTGGCGGGGGAGCTGGTGTAAAAAGGCATCCGCAGAAACGGCTTGGGGGTGTTGCTCAGCAAACGATGCAACCACCGCTCGATGTAGGGGGCGGCAACCAGATAGCCGTCATAGGAAAGGATGTGGGCGATCGCCTTATCCACCCCTTCAAAAAAGTGGGGCGGGCTCCAAATACACCCGTATGTAGGAAATGACGTCAGCTTAGGAGCGTTGTCGTGCATCGCCAGCACGCAATCCGGTTGAAAATCCTGGATCTCCTGAGCATTGCGACAGGTGACAGCTTGCCAGCCCAACCGTTGCGCGGCGATTTCAATACGGCGAGCTAATTCGGCTTCAGCAAACCAGTTTTCTTCAAAGGGGTAATGAAGGGCAATTTTCATAAGATTTTGCTATATCATTCCGTCTTTCTGAAAACTGTTTGAGATACAAGAATTGCAGTTTTTGAAGAACTGCAATTCTTACGCGCAGAAAATCACATGAGGGAAAAGATACCGAGAGAGCCAGGAACTTTTTGTTGCAGTTTTTGTAGGCTTTCCCAATGGTGAGGTTCAGTAGGAAGCTTACAGAGAATGATCTGGGTCTTATCCGAAATGACGGACAGTTCCAGATCGTCGTGCCAATTCCAACCCATCGCTTGGAGGTTAGAAGATGGAATCCCTAAAGTTTGCTGAGCAGCCGCTGTTTCCTGAGCATTACCTAGCAGGAGAAAGGATCGCGTAGGCCTTGCTTCTAATATCTGCAAGATACGAATTGATGCCTCTAAAAGTGCCGTTTCATTTTCCAATTGAGCTTCTGCAAAATTGTCTAACCGACGGGTTAAAACCGCAATATCCTGAGTCGTTTTTGAGAGTCCTTCGAGTTGTTCTAATCGACGAAGAATCTCATCCAGTTTGTTTAGAAGTAGCTCTTTGATAACTTTGATGCGATTCAGCATTGCGATTAGGAATTTATAGAGTTAGATCGGTTGGAATGAAGCAAATCAGCTAACTGGCTGCGAAGGTCTTCACCTTTTTCCAGAAGAGCTTTAGCTCTGGGTGTATTCGCAAAAACAGGACGAGCTTTCGCAGCTCGGCTTAAGCTCTCATGAAGGCTAATAACTTCATGCTGAAGATAGCGAACCCGCTGCTGAAGCCAGTCGTCTTGCTGGAAAAGAGGAGCACTATTTTGAACACGGAAAAACTCTGTCAGTGAAAGAGTCTGTTCGCGGCAGGAAAAGCCCTGGTTCGAAAAAGAAGCAATGATTTCAGGAAAATAGCAAACTACAGCTTCAGGATATTGAGCCAATCGTAAAAACCAGTCATAATCCGCTGAAATTCGATATGTCTCATCAAACAGTCCCAGCTTCTCAAACAAATGGCGACCGAAGAAACTGGCAGAATGTTGAGGGCCATCCGAAAACCACAAAAGAGCTTCTTTCAGTTCTTCAGGAGGCCGGGGTACGCGATGAATCGTGCGGTTATTTTGCACAATTCGCATTTCCATTTGCCCGTACACAAAATCACATTTTGGTTGCTGGGCGATGAAATTTGCTAACTTCTCAAAGACCTGATGATTAACGAGGTAATCATCAGAATTGAGGAAGTACAAAAAGTCTCCCGTTGCCATGCGGATACCCTTGTTCATGGCCGCATAGATTCCCCCGTCAAGTTCGCTGACAACACGGGCAATCTTCGAGGCGTATTTCTGGACGATATCGAGGGTGCGATCGCTCGACTTCCCATCGATAATCAAATACTCCACATTCGGGTAAGTTTGATTGACAACGCTCTGAATGGCTTGTTCAATGTGAGCTTCAGCATTCTTACAGACCGTGATAACCGTGATTTTCATAGCAGGATAGTTGAGGGAAACACGAACACGAGAGGGGAATACAATTACTCCTCGGCAGGAAGACCTAAACGCCGTTTAATTCGAAACCAGAGACCCCGCAATTTCCAAAATTTGCTGGTTTCCATCGCTTCAATTAATTGGTTCTTCTGAGTCATTTCGGCCTCTAGAAACTGGATGCGTCGTTCCTGAGTTTGGAGCTCCTGAGTATCGTGCAGCAGCGCATGAACCAGCACAGGCTTATGAATTGCTTCGTAGTGTTCACCCAGAGTGGCATTGAAGCCAGCCAGGCTAGTCTGAACCGGAGGTGAGACAGTTTCCGTTAGAACTGTGTTCACGAGCGTCGCTGTGCCCCCGGAGTTAGAGCTTGTACTGCTGGAACTCCCATTTGAAGACGATTGGAGCAGGGACTCATACAACGCTAAAAAGCGCTGCCCGATCACGGGCATGGAGTACTCCGTTTCGGCAATTTCCCGGCAGAGAGACTGCATAGCGACAGAGGCTTCGCGCTGTAGTACACAATCGACGATGAGCTCTGCCATGCGCTTAAAGTCGCCCACAGGAGCAAGCCAACCCGTTTTACCCGACCGAATGACATCCGGCATGCCACCCACATCAAAGCCAATCAGAGGTGTGCCACAACTGATAGCCTCTAACATGACGTTGGGCAGATTATCCTCTAGCGACGGCAGAATAAACGCATCTGCTGCTGAGTAGAGTTCTGCTAGCTTTTGGGGCGAGTTGCAAAAGCCCACATGAACATATGGAATGTCAGGAGCATCCAGGGGATGGCTGATGTTGCCAAAAAAGAGGAATTGAATCTTACCAGCATTGGCAGCGGCCCTAAACTTTCCATTCTGCAGAGCGCGGCGAATCGCCTCCAACACTTGGGGGAATTCCTTCCGAGACTCGATGCTGCTCTGGGCAATGAAGGTGAACGCTCCCGGTTTAAGACCTAGACGTCGCCGGGCAGCAGGTTTACCCAGGGGTCGAAAAACATCCGTTTCGATCGGGTTAGGAATGACATGAATGGGGCAGTTCCCCAAGAGACGGCTCTGTCGTGCCTCCTGGGCCATCCAGCGGCTCGGCGTCACAATCGTCAGGTTGGGGACGTGCGCTAGGAGCTCCAATTTGTCTTGAAGCACCGCGGATGGAAGATGGTAGGGGTCATTCTGCAATTGTGGGCAGGGGGCGCAATTATCGGTGTAGCCACTACACCCCGAGCTGTAGTGACACCCTCCAGTAAACGGAGCCATGTCATGCAACGTCCAGACGACAGGCTTGCCTAGTTCCAGCAGGGCCTTCAGAGAGGTGGGGGAGATGAATTGGCTGACCCAATGCAGATGGATAATGTCGGCCTGGGCGATCGCCTCGACCGACGTTAAATCTAACCCTGGATATGCGGCCGTAAAAAGGGTTTTGGCTCGATTGGTCAGATTACGGTTCAAGTAACGCCGCTGAATGGCTAGCCATTCAGGAGACTGGAGTTCCAGTTCGAGCGCTTGTGAGGTCACCTCCAGGACAGTGGGATCGGTCGAGACCTTCCAGCGCACCGCCATGCGGCTATCCTGCCCCAACTGTCGAAGTGATTTATGCAGGCGATAAGCCGCCAGCGCCGCTCCGCCACGAATATCTCGGGTGTTGACCTGAACAATTTTCATTGGTGCACAAACGCTGCTTCACGGCTCGGAGTTCCGTCCCAACTGCTTCAACCTGAACCAGGCATTTCGCAGTTTCCAGAATCGACTGCCTTCCATCTCCGCAATTTTAGCCTGCGATCGTACCAATTCCTCTTGTGTGTGGACCAACTGTTCCCCTAACTGACTGACCTGCTGCCGCTGATTGGCCAACCGCTCTCGCAGCTTTTGCACCTCCGGTCGCAGCCTTTGTACTTCCGGCCGCAATTTCTGCAACCTTTGGACCTCTGGCCGCAACTTCTGCACCTCCAGCCGCTTCTCGTGGAGTACTGAACGGGTTTCGTGAAGATCCTGTTTGGTTTGCTGGAGTAGCAACTTGTCTGCTTCCCAACGTTCCTGAGTAGCATCCAGGCGTTTCTCTAGCGCTCGTCGTTCCCGCAGCAGAGCTTCTTGAGCCAGGTCTGGATACAGGGTCGCAAAGTGAGGCCCCATGCTCGTGTCGAGGCTCATATCGCGATCAGCGGGCGATCGCTCGACCAGAGGTGGTGAGGGTAAGTCAGCATATAATGCCTGGTACCGTTCGGCCTGAAGGGTCAAGGCATAGTTCGCTTCCACATGACGACGAGCTGTTTCTCCCAGGGTTTGGCGTTGTTCAGGTGCCAGGGTTAACGTCACAATTGCCTGGGCCAGGGCCTCTAAATCACCGGGTGGAACGAGGGCTCCGGTCTGCCCATCCGGAACAGCATCAGGGATACCTCCGCTGGCAAAGGCGATAACGGGTGTCCCACAGGCCATGGCCTCCAGCATGGTGTTGGGCAGGTTGTCTTCTAGAGACGGCAGGATGAACAGATCGGCTGCGGCGTAGAGCTGGCTGAGGGTCTCATCTGAATCAATGGTGCCAAAGGAGCGCACCGGAATTTGGAGGGTTTCTAGATCTTCACTAGGGGCCCCAAAGCAGAGCAGTGTTACTTTACCCGCCTCGATCAAGCTCTCAAACTGCGGGTTCGCACGGCACTGCTGCAACGCTTTGAATAATGGCAGAAATCCCTTGCGCTGCTCGTTCCCATTGTTGGCTCCAATGAGTAGAGCGATCGCCCCCTCATCCAACTCCAGCGCCCGCTTTGCCTCTCCCTTAGGCCAGGGCCGAAACACATCGGTCTCCAACCCATAGGGAATGACTTCTATCCGCTGCTGCCGAAACAAAGCACTCTGGCGGGCACAATCGGCCAGCCATTGACTGGGAGTGACCACGGTAATGGGAGATTGCAGCAGGGCCAGCTTATCTCGCAGCAGATAAGCTGGCAAATCTGCCGGATTTTCGGCTAGCTGAGGGCAGGCATGGCAGGTGGTCTGGTAGCGATCGCATCCCGCCGGATAGTGACAGCCTCCTGTGAAGGCTGAGCAATCATGAAGCGTCCACACGGCGGGCTTACCGAGCTGTAGCAGCCTTTGCAGGGTCGTCACAGACTGAAATCTGCTAACCCAATGGAGATGGATCACATCAGCCCCCATTACTTGGGGGAACTGGCTTAGATCCACACCCGGGTAAGGCAGCGAAAAGAGCGTATTGGTGAGGTCTGAGCGATCCTGGTCGATAAAAACAGATTGAATTGCCGCCAGCCCCATTCGCCGCACGTACTCTTCGGAGTAAACGGTGTCAGTAGCGTAAACCTGAGGGTCCGGCGATCGCTTGCTCCGCACCACTAATGAAGATTCCACCCCAATTTGCTGAAGACCAAGGTGTAACCGATAGGTCGCGCGAGCGGCTCCCCCGTCCACATCATTCGTGCTGAGTAGGGCAACTTTCATGATTAATGGTCTCCGCCTCGGAGCGATCGCTTGACCTGAAGCCAGAGTCGCTGCATTTTCAAAAACTTACTATTTTCCAGGGCGGCTAGCTTCGTCTGAGCATCGTGTAGAGCATCCTGATACTCCTGAAGCTGCCGAGCCAGATTGCGTTTCTGCCGCTCTATTTTCTCGGTTTGAGCCACTTTCTGAGCCAGCTTATCTTGCAGGCTCTCAATTTGTTGCTGCTTGAAGGCCAGTTTCTCATCCTTAATTTTTTTAGCGGTAAAACGCCCCAATTGTTGCATCAGATGATGGTAGTTCTGCTCGGTAAACAGCGGGATTTGATCCCGCTGCCCTGTGTAGGTGGGAAACATCAGCGCATTTTTCAGGAAAGGCTCAACCTCTTTCACCCAGGGTTGGGTAAGCAGGGACACCAGGGTAGCTTTGGCTTCATCCACACAGCCCAGGTAGGCCAGTGCAGCCCCCCATTGCAAGGTGTAAACGGCCAGAGCACGCGTATCTTGACGAGCATGAGCTTGCAAGAAAAGAGCAGCAAAGGCGTCATCGATCCACCCTTTATCGATAGTTGACAAAGTGTCAGGGAGGCGATCGCCAACCGTTTCCACCCGCAACTCCTGCGTTAACCGAAAAGTATAGGTTGAGCCAACATGGGCAATGGGCTCAAAATGGTCAGCCAACCGTTGAACGACCAGGGGGATCCAAAAGCAGGTGTACCATCCGTAGTCTTGAAATAGAAAAATGGTGCCTTTATGAACGTGAGGGGCCATTTTTAGCAGGAAATACTGGGTGCCATACCAGCTTTTGCACCCATCTACGAAAACAGCACCAAACTGGCTATCAGGAGGTTCAAACTCTTGTTCAAGCTGTCCGACCTGCTCAGGATAATCAGGCAAAGCCTGACTTTGAGAGACCAAGAATGCGCTGTAAGGCTGATTTTCATGGAAGCGTTGGAAGACTTCCAAAAAGCTAGTTGAGGTTTCAACCGTTGCCTTTAAATCAGCAGGTAATCGCCCTTCTTCAAATGAAGTTTGAAGGAAATTGGAGAGCTGTTGAGGGTCGTAATACTCGTCAAAACGATCGCATGTATAGAACTTTGTTTCGGGGTTTCGTTGAGGATTTGCCGCCATACCGAGGGCGATCGCTCGCGAGGTTCCTCCTAAAAATGGCCCAATCTCGAAAACATCCTCATTCCCTGGCCAGAACTTCGCAAAGTAGTTATATAAAAAACGCCGTTCTTTAGCAGAAACCTCTGATGGAACCTCATCCAATTGGGCTGAAAGTTCAGGGGATGATACCTGAAAATAATGCGGCGTATTGTAACCCAACTCGTATAAGGGCTCCAGGTCTAAAAATTGCTGTTTTAAACCCTCAGGAGACTGAAAATATTGGGCTCCGAGGTAATAATCTACTAACTCTAATTGTGCCGGAGTAATAGAATCGGATGGCTCCTGAAATAGGGACTTAATTTTCTGGATACGCGGCTCATCCAATGTGGCTAAGGTCAAAGCTAAACGCTTCGGGTCTGCAGCAGAACGAGTGACATTACCAGTATCAATGTAGAGATAAGGACACCCAGTTTTAACCGCATAAAACACATGAGAGCTAATATCATTGCCTGCCGCGTAGCGATGCAGTGACAGCAAATGATAAAGTCGCGCCATGAAGAGGGGATCGTACATATGCCCCGCCGAAACGACTCGAAACCCCGCCGCTTCAAAGGGCTTTTGACACCCGAGCTGGAAATCTCGCCAATATAGACAAATGGTAACAGGATGGTAACGTTGTTCTAACGCATGAAGCTTATCAATAACAACTTGAGGATCAAATGCCGTGGTAATGTGATGAGTCGAGTGCGTCAGGAAAAAGAGAGTGCCATCGCGCTCGGGCTTAGGTGCATTTTTATAGAGATCTAGTAAATAGAGAAACGGCGAACTTAAAGGGTATAAGCGTTTATGAACATGCTGCTTCTTTAAGTTATTTTCGTAATTTTTCTGAAGGTGTTCTGAAAAGTAGAAAGCAGCCGGCAAAGGACTGAAAATTTCTTTATGCCAAATAAAAGTATCTGATAAATAAACTCCATGAGGAACCACTCCCTTCAAGGCGTAATCCGGGGGAAGATTGGCATAGGTTTTGAGAATGCGATCGCCCCCATAAAACGCATTTCCATGAAAAATTTCAACGTTCCCCTCGGGACATTCCTGACACAAACTCTCCAGGTTTTCCTGCTGTGCCAGGGTCTCGTCCAGAGTTAATTCAAACATAGGAAAAAGGCTAAAGAACAGATAGGTAGTTAATCCTGCTAAGCATGATTCCAAGAGGCTCAGCAGATTGAGCCCCACCATTCTCTCACAACCCATAGAGGATAATACATCCCACTTGTTTGAGGTAGGTGAAGCTCGCTCACACAAGTGGGTTTCCAAATTTGCAAAATTGGAATACATCCCCCGGAATTATCCTATCAGGACTGAACCCGTTGCAAAATTTGCTGAACAATGCGATCGCCCCCCTGTCCATCAATCGTTTGCCACCCTTTACTGGCTAACGCGCTCAAGCGTGCTGGATCCATCAGACGACTTCGTAAGGTATCCGCTGCCTGTTCAACAGCTCCCAAGTTCTCCAGCAAATCCAGTGCCGCTAGAGGTTCTACGTAAGGAGCCATGTTTTCCCAAGCGATCGCTCCACAAGGCCGCCCCAGGCACATCACTTCATAGCTTGTGATACCTCCTAACGTAATAGTCAGGTCGTGTTCCACAATCAACTCCGCTAGAGACGATGGCGCGTTCAAAAGGCGAATGCGTGGCTCCTTCTGGGCCAGGTTTTGTAGATGATAGCGATGATTGGGATGGAATGCTGGACCGGCGATCGCTGTCACCTCTAAATCGGCCTCGTCCAAGAGGGGCCGCAGCCGCTGCAGAAAGTTCAGCGTCAGGTTAGCAGGGTCAGCGCCTCCCAGAGTCACGAGAATGCAGCGAAGGCGATCGTCCTGCCAGGGTTGCTCCGGTCGTAAGTCTCGCACTGACTCCCGAATCACTCGATAAGGCGATCCGATCAATGCGGCCTTCTCAAACGATGCAGGCAGATCAGCCGTGGATTTCGAGCTATCTTCGTCCACAATCATGTCAGCCGAAAAACGCCCACTAGCGCTGTCGTTCAGGTGCACCAATAGCCGATACCCTTCATCACGGGCGGCCTGGAAATCCTTATCCTCCAGGTCCATCAAGTCGGTGATGAGGACGGCATAAGTGCCGGGGGGAGCGAGGAGCGATCGCCAATCCAATGCCGTCTCCCGATCCTCGACGCCCAAGACTTCACAACCTTTGGGGGCAAAGTGTTCCACCAATTCGGGTGGAGCCTCCCAGATCACCAGAACACGGTGCCAGTAGCTTGTTTTTAGCAATGCCTGGGCCAGGGTGGCGGTACGGGAGAGGTGACCGACACCAATGTGGCGATTTCCAGCAGCCTGAAGCACAACAACGGGGCGGGTAAACATAACGAGGGCTGTATAGCAATGTTTTTGATGCTAACGCAGAACGCAGAGAGGCTGTTTTTGACTCATCTTGCACCGCACCGATTGTGCCAGGGTAGATGAGTCGGGCTCCATCCACCCTGGCACAATCGGTGCGGTGAACTGATGGTTGCAGTGGAAAAACAGTCGCTTGGGTGCTACGAGACCCGGACTAGCCAATCAAGTCCCAAGACATTGGTGTTCCTTTTTTGACCGCTCGATTGATGGTTTTCCCGAGAAGGGTTTCTAGATATTTGGGAGGAAGCCCCAAACCAGGGCGCACAGCTCGGAGATTTTTAGAAGTGAGGCGATCGCCCGCCTCCATATTCTCAGCAATGTAGAGCGATCGCCGGTACTGCAATGACGCTTGCTCTGCTTCAGTTGGCCCATACTGAACCTGACCCATGGCTTGCCACGCCCGTTCCGTTTCAATTACGAGCTGTTGCATTTCCTCGGGCTCCATAGAAAATGCCGAATCTACCCCCCCATCAGCCCGCCGCAGGGTGAAGTGTTTTTCAACGACCGTTGCGCCCAGAGCGATCGCGGCCACCGCCACTCCAATACCCATGGTGTGATCCGACAAGCCCACCTGCACACCGAATAAATCTCGCAGATGGGGAATCGTGTTGAGGTTGGAATTTTCAGGAGTTGCAGGATAAGTGCTGGTACATTTCAGCAGGACAATATCCTCACATCCTGCGGCTCGCACAGTACGGACAGTTTCATCAAGCTCGGCAATGGAAGCCATGCCGATGGAAATAATCATGGGTTTGCCAGTGCTGGCCACCTTCCGAATCAGCGGCAAATGAACATTCTCAAAAGATGCAATTTTATAGCAAGGAACGTTTAGCTCCTCCAAAAAATCAACAGCAGTCTCATCAAAGGGCGTACTAAAAACAATTAAATCCAGCTCTTTACACCGCTTAAAAATGGGCAAGTGCCATTCCCAGGGGGTATAAGCTTGCTGATAAAGCTGATGGAGTGAACTGCCTTTCCAAAGACTATTGGGATTATCAATAAAAAATTCTCCATCCGACACATCCAGCGTGATGGTATCGGCAGTATAAGTCTGTAACTTAATGGCATGAGCCCCAGTTTTAGCGGCCACCTCAACAATTTCTAGAGCCCGTTCAAGAGATTGATTGTGGTTCCCCGACATCTCCGCAATGATGAAGGGAGGATAGTGGGGACCGATGGGGCGATCGCCAATAGTAACCGTATTCATAAAAAGCAAAATCTACTAAGTAATAGTATCGGCATGGTTGACAAGGAACTAGGGCTTTAAACACCGGTAGTGAAAAGCTTCACATCCTTGAATGGTAAGTTGACCAGACTGTATAAAATTAGCAGCCTCAAATGCTCGAATAGACACTAAATTGTCAACTCTAATATAAGCATGAATAGTGTGAATATCCGTTTCTTGGAACACCTGATAACACGCTGTCTTAAGGGAGAGTTTGCCATATCCATACCCTCGCATCTCAGGCGCTAGACTAATGCTAATATTTGCCTCCCCAGAACACACTGTATCAAACCGTACCTGCCCAATTGAATTCCCGTTATGGGAAGCAATCCATAAATAACACCCTGGCTCTGTCAGTTTTTGCTGCAGCCAACGAGTATGGTTTTCCCAAGGAATGGGAGATGTGGAAAAAGACACAGCTCGCACATGAGGATCATTCGTCCATTGCCAGAGCAAGCGGGCATCTTCAGCAGTTGCAGGTCTTAGATAGATTGAGACGTCCAAGTCAACTCCCTGCCGATGCCCTTTCTGCAGAAATGGCTGAGAAAGTTCAGGATCAACCGTGTAGTCCATCCTTTACCAATTCCTTGTAATTAAACAATTTTTGTTTCTTCATTCAATAAAGCAATCAATTGATTGTCATCGCGATACCTAAGCGATTTATGGCTATTGATTGATGCAACATTTGGATTGTTATCTAAAAATAAAAAGATATCAGTTAGGGTATAGCTCACATTGCCCTGAGCGATAAAATTCTGATGCAACTGATTAAATAGCAGCAGATCTTCTTCATAATCTAGAGTTAATCGATAATCCCTAACTAACTCATCAGGCAAATCAACAAAATTGAGCCTAAAATGCTCTGGATTGTTCTGAAAATACCATGTCATATACTCAGCATGCTGAGCGGTTGGGAAATGGCGATGTATTTTTTCAAGGGTCTGCACACTGATAATTTCTAAGTTCGTTCCGACGGCTGCTCTACTTGCTGTAGTGTAGTCTGCAGCATTTTCAAAATGGGATTTTAGCAATAGTTGGCAGATGTGATTATCAATGAACGGCATATCAGCCGTCACCCGAATAATAATGTCAATTTTTAACTGCTGTGCTACACCTAAGTAGCGCTGAATTACATCTTCAGGATGCCCCTGGTAGAAGATAACGCTGGAGGAAAATAAATAATCCTTTAAGGGCATATCGCTCTCTAGATCAGATGTTGCCAATATAGTGTGATGAACATTCTGAAATTTGAGAGCATTCCGAAGACAAAACTCAACGGAGGTGAGATCGCCTAAAGTTAACAAAGCTTTCTTGGGTAGTCTTGATGACTTCAACCGACAGGCAACGATCGTCGCGATTTTTGCTTTCTTAAAGTCATAGCTGTAGAAAGCATCCCCACTTACCTTTTCTGTCCCCAGGATATGAAATGTGTCCTGCAAGCTTTTAATTTGCCTTGCACTAAGACCTGTTTTATCGGAGCGTTTATAAACTAAGTCTTCACTCAATGCGAGTAGTTTTCCCGCAGGCACATCCGTTTTTAGGAACGGGATCATTAACGTTTTCTGTAAGTATTCTCTCTCTTTAGCATTAATAAAAGGCTGTTCAGCTAAGCCTGCATATACAAATTGTTTTTCAATGAATGAGTCATATTTTTCGGGCGTGATACTAGAGAAATAATCATAAGGAGTTTCTCGGTCTGCTAACATAACGTGTTTTTCAAGAACGTCAGCCCCCTGCATCATCGCCATAATAGGCAGCCAAATGCTATCCTCCGTCGTACCATCTGCATGATCAGCAAAGACAACACGGCAGTTAAAGCATTGTTTAATTGCTTTAATTTTGCCAATTCCAGAGTCTTCAATTTGTGTAGGATATGCTTGAAATCCTACTTCTAACAACAGCTCCTCAGGCTGCAAGTCCCGTTTGAACCTTTGAGTGATTTCATCTATTTCATCTAAGGTAAATGACGCAATATTAAGAATCAGCTTTTTACTAGATAAATCGAGAGCTGTTATTTCCTTAATCAGGCTGTAGTTGTATAGAATCGAAGCTTGAAATTTAATACCGTAGATGGCCTGAAAATTGTTTTTTAAGATTTGAACGCTATAAGAGTCAAAAATATCGAGCCAAACATCTTTTGTTTGGGCAACTTCTCTAATTAATTGTTCCCATTGGGTCTCATAAAAAAAAAGTTTTTTATAAACCTCATACCACTGGTAATTTTCTGTGGCGAGAAAATCAGGATGAAAGGCCTGGAACTTAATTCCAAAACCTTTTGTGTATTTCTGAAACGACCTAACTAGCTCTATTGCATAGTTGTGATCACCACCATGTGTATTGGCAAATTCGATAATGTTATAAGGCATGTTTGACAAGAGGCTGATAATTTAGTAGAGGCATGAAAAAGAGGTAGCTTTTCTGTAACTTAGGGTGAGTTCTATTGCTTACAATTCAAGTGGCGAACTTCAATCCCACGGTTTTTCTTAGAATCTAATACAATAACATTTGCAAAGCCTCGTTTTTGGGCTGCCAAACAAATACCATTTGTATCTGATGCTTTGAGAGGGGGTTGATTGGGCGATCGCAACTTATACGACGGATACCCATAAAATGTAGCATCACAGTTTGCTGCAGGTAGTCCATCAAGTAATGCTACTCCTGTAATAGCAGGAGCAATAAAAGGAGAAACCTTGCAGTTCCTATACCATTTCCAATACAACTTATAACTTTGGGGAATAAAAAGAAGAGTTTTTCTTTTCTCCAAAGATGGCATGGTTCCAATTTTTTGCAAAGCAGCAAGCAATTCTTTTCGCTTCGGATCAGCTTTAGGAAGATCTATAGAATCTTCAACCCCTTTTACAGCCCCTATAACATTACTTATCGAAGCAATAACGATGGGGAGCCCTACAAAGGCAAACAATAAAGTTTTGAGTGGAATCTGACCAATGTACTTGAGCATTTGTGAACTCAACTATCAAGCCGCTGAAGTTAAGATTTAGCTCTGCAAAAAATTTCGAAAAAAACTAAACTTACTCTAAGTTTCCCCTTATCAAAGACATAACTTTTAAGATATGTAAGATCTGCAGCGAGGGTTCAAAACTATTTGCAGTCCATCTGAGCAATGGAGATTTCCTAAAAGAAAGCTAAGGGATAACCAAATTTGGAAATCCATGAAGTAGTAAGCAGCCCCGCCCGCTAAGTCCAATAACATCCCAGGAAGTAAACCTAAGAAACAGGCAACAACAATAATTTCGACCTCAACAATTTTACCTGTGCGACAAGCTATGACTAAATCACCTACTGTGCTAAGGCCTATAGCTTGAAGTCGAAGACTGAGGTAGATAACAGACCATAAAAAGAGTATAGGAAACCAAAAGACTCGAAGACCAGGCTCGATAGCAGCAAGATAGGCAAAAGGTTGTGCAGGGTTAGAGGGCATAGGAGAACCACCTAAATACCCCATAAAGCTCAAGGCCTGAAGCTGTAAACCTATGGAAGCTATTAAACCTACCCATACTAGCCAATGTGTATAAAGCCGGAGGCGTAAAACGCTATAGAAAACAATGTTGAACAAAACGAAGCCAACCGATACTTTAGATAACGTAATAGCCCATAGAAGTAAGCTAACACAAAGTATTAGTAACCCTGTTGAAATAGAATTTTTATTTTTATGCTGATAAGTTAGAAACTTTAAGCATAAGGATAGACAAAGAAAAGCTAGGCTGAGGGCAAATAGTTGAGATTGACTAACTATGCTGCTGCTTAGAAAAATTCTAAGTTTCGAATATAGAACAATCGGTAAAAAGCCGACAAAACCAAGAAACAACAATCCCCAAAATTTCCAATCTTTTCTTAGATCTTGCTTGCAAGAACTAAGTTTATCTAAAGAGCGTAAATCTACTACAAAGTTTAAGAAGCTGTGAAAGAGAATGGGTACTATCAGGATTGGATAGGCTAAATTGTAGAATCGAAAAACACTCAAGTCGAGTAATGGTGCAAGCTGAGCAAATAACCAGTGGCTAGCAATGTGATAGGGAAGGTAAACTGGACCATCGATTCCAGTACTCGGTACTCCATAAGTTTGAATCATAGCTGCAACACTGCTGTGGAACAGGTTGTCAATATGCAGGGTTGCCGCCAGAAGACTTGCGTTAGGGCGGAGACTCATATAGCGAAAGCCCCAAACTACCCAGGCAATGTAAGTATAGAACGCAAAAACAATTCCCCCTACCGCCCAGTGTCTCCATTCCAGCCTTGTGGGCATAAATCGCCACAGACTCAAGCAGAGGAGAAGCACTGCCAAAACCCAAAAAAACGGCATGAAGTTTACGGACAGGTAAGTTCTTAGCCAACTAAGCCCAATTAGAACTGCCAGTCCTAATAGTGTTACGATTGCATCCATTCCCACGTCAGTCTGGGATGATTGCTTTAACCAAGACCGCAATTCCCGATAACCTTGAGGCAACAGTAGTAGGCAAACACTGACTGCGGCAGAATTCTGAACCTGTTCAAAGCCCCGCAGTATGTCGGGTTGCACCACCGTGTAACAGATGGAGAGGGTGATCGCCAACATTACACAAAATATTGCCGTAGTCAGCCGGGCCTTCTGAATGGAGACTTCTTGGGTAGGTACAGGAGGCAATGCTGCCCCCATACTAAATGGTTCAGACATGGCGATGGACTGCCTCAATGACACGATCAATCATCTCATCAGTCATGCCTATCCAGAGCGGCAATCGAACCAGGCGACTGCTCAGGTCATCGGTGTAGGTTAGCTCTCCATGGGCACGACTAAACTTCTGGCCGGCTGGAGACGAGTGGAGGGGAACGTAGTGGAAGACGGCATCAATGGCATCCGTCTTCAAGTCTCGAATGAATTGGTTTCGTTTTTCAGTGCTAGGAAGTAGTAAATAGTACAAATGCGCGTTATGTTCTGAGATTTCTGGAACGATGGGTCGCCGCAATTTTTCTGTTTGCTCTAGCTCTGCAAAAGCCTCATGGTAACGTTGCCAGATATAACGCCGCCCTTCGGTAATGCGCTCGGCTTCCTGGAACTGAGCCCATAGAAACGCGGCACTAATCTCATTGGGTAAGAATGAAGACCCAATATCAACCCAACTATATTTATTAACCTCTCCTCGGAAGAATTGGCTCCGATTCGTCCCCTTCTCCCAAATAATTTCCGTGCGTTCGAGCCAATGGGGATAGTTAACGAGAAGGGCGCCCCCTTCCCCACAGATAATATTTTTCGTTTCGTGAAAACTAAGGGTTGCCAAATGCCCAATACTGCCTAAGGGGCGGTTTTTGTAGGAAGCAAAGAGGGCCTGTGCGGCATCTTCAACAACCCAGAGGCGGTGGTGATTGGCGATCGCCATAATCGTGTCCATCTCACAGGGGACCCCTGCATAATGGATGGGGACGATCGCCTTAGTTTTAGGCGTAATGGCAGCCTCAATCTTCGTCTCATCGAGATTCAGGTTATCGGGGCGAATATCCACAAAGACGGGAATTGCCCCCCTTAGCACAAACGCGTTCGCCGTCGAAACAAACGTAAACGACGGCATAATGACCTCATCCCCCGGCTCTACTTCCGTTAGGATTGCCGCCATTTCCAATGCTGCTGTGCAGGAATGGGCCAGAAAAGCTTTGCGGCACCGAAGGTGCGACTCTAACCAAACATGACACTGCTTGGTGAAATAGCCGTTGCCCGATAGCCATCCTTTGTCAATGGCGTACTGGATTTGAGCAAACTCAGTACCGACAGTGTACGGACGATTAAAGGGAATCGTTATTTGGTGCATTCGAGAATGAGGTGGGTATAAGGAATTCGTAACAGTTTGTGATTTATATTGACAGAGATTCTATCAAAAACCGGTTGGGCTAACTGAAGATACCCTTCAGTGGTACGCACGTTTTGCCCACGATCCTTTGAAATAATCCAACGGGCAAGGGGAGACTGCCCTTTAACATAGACCCCATCAAACGTAATGAGTCGGCCTCCAGGACGCAAGGCTGTATGGGCCAGATGAAACAACTGAATAGCTTCGTCGTCATTTAGATGGTGCAGAATTCCGATGGCGAGTACCAGGTCAAAGTACTCCTGCTTAGGTAAGGTAGTGGTAGTGACAGGCTCGCAGATGAAGGTGGCGCGATCGCCAAATCGTTTCCTGGCTGCACTAATATAGTCAGGGCTGATATCGAAGCCGGTGTAGTTTACATCTGGCAGAAAAGGCAACAGATCGGCAGGCCCACAACCGATATCCAGAATTTGATCCCCACTTTCTGGACGAATATAGTCACGAACCAAAATGGTTCGCCCCCGGGTACCCCCCGTTAACCATCCAAAAAGGCTGTAAACGAAAGGGGCTTGAAGCACAGCCCGAATTCCCTGGTTGATTTGCGGCATAGGTTTATGAGCGGACGTGGCACTGCGCAAAGTATGAGAAGAGGCTGGCAAGCCCAGATATCAGCTTGGCCCGTCAGCTTAAATTACACCTTTTGGGCAACAACCAAAAGAGAACCTCCTAAAGGCAAGGAAAGCTTGGCTTGGATTAATTGACGCTCTATAGCCATGACAGCCTCTAGGGTAGCATTCAACCAGGAGGCGATCCGAAATTCCGCTGCCGGATCGTAGGCTTGAGTTGAGCCCTTTTCTCGCAAGCGAGATACCAGCATCAGAGGTAGCAATAGGGAGACAAAGGATGTCATTCGCACAATGCGAAAACCGGCAGCCTCAACTTTTGTTTTGATTTCCCTCGCTTCATAACGACGAACGTGATGGGCATAATCATCTGCTCGGCTCCAGAGCCATGAATGTTGCGGCACTGTGAGTAAAATTCCTTGCTGGCTTGCTCGATACATTTCGCTCAAAACCCGAGTATCGTCCTGAATATGCTCTAGCACATCGAATGCCCCAATCACGTCAAACTCCTCCGTGAAAGGAATTGAGCGGGCATCCATTTGAAATAAGCTGGCTCTAGAAAGTCGCTGAGCCGCAAATTTCAGCCCAGTGGTAAAGATTTCGCTCCCCTGAAGCTTTAGGTGCGGGAATGTTTGCTCTAAATTTGACAGCACGAAACCAGTGCCGCAACCAATTTCCAAAAAACTCTTTGCGTTTGGGAAATAGGTCTCTAATGCCCACGCTAATAGATGATTTCGTGCTCGGAACCAGAAATTATTACTTTCAAGAGTTACAAGCAGGTTAAAAAAATGAGCTTCAAACCCTTCACTAGATAGTGCTAGTTCTGGAGAGAAAGCTAAAAACCCATCTATGTTTTTGGGGCGAAAGGCACACTCAGGGCATTCCCAATCTTTGCTGTGAAACTGGGTGCTGCATTGGCAACAGTGCTTCATAGTATAAATTCTTGTATGCTTCTAGCGATCTTAATGACTATCAAAAAAATGGTTCTATCGTTTTTAATGCAATGTAAAATATGAGTTTAAAATTCATGTTCTTTTAAGGTTTTATATTTTTCGTTTCCAGATTTCAAAAGGTTTCGAGGTTTCTGGCTCATCAAAATTCATTGACGGCTGGCGATGATAATGCCTGCCATAATAAATCCAAGACCAATACCCTTTGAAAGGGTGAGAGTTTCATGGAAGAAGATAGATCCTAAGATAAGAATTAAAGCAAAGGAAAGACTCATAAATGGGTAAGCATAGCTAATCGGAAATTTAGTCATTGCGGCCATCCAGGACAGCCCTGCTAGAAAGGTTAAAAATACGCTCAGGATAATCCATGGATTAATCAGGAGACGTAGCATAAAGATAACTTTCTCCGGCACTCCTTCTGGCAGAGCTCCAACCATATTCATTTGCCATTTAACGATGATTTGACTCAAAACTCCAAAGAGAATTGAGGCAAAGATATAACCGTGGCTCATTAGGTTCTCCTGGATAAGAGATTAAGTAGCTTTTGCTTCAACATAGGTAACCAGTGAATTTGGATGGCGTCGGTTTAGCTTTTGAAGCAGGTGGAAGGGGGTAAGGGTATATTCGTTCAGAAGCAAGTTTAGAACGGATGGGAAGGTTGTTTTAAACTGAACATCGCGATCGCCCGACGCCACCGTCCTTGCCTGCATATCCAAAACTTTTTTTCGAGACTCAGCACGATTCACCAGGAAGTTTGAAATTGGTAGTAACAGGTTTGACAGTGGGTAAGTCAAACCTGCTATATGTTCGATCTTCCAGCCGAATTCGTTCAGGCGATTATGGAGTCTTTCAAAGGTATATCGTCTGTAGTGCCCTGCAATTTCATCTTCAATTCCCCAGTTATTTGGTGAAGATGGCACAAATAGAACTGCGGTTCCTTGAGGGTTTAGAAACTCTCGACACTGGTCAAAATAGCGCTTTTCATCTGCCTCATTGAAATGCTCAAGAACCATGCAAGATATGACCATGTCAACGGTATGCAAAGGTTGGCTGTGGAGCCAATCTTTGCATTGAATGTTATATTGACCACTTTTAATATATGGCTGGTTAATTTGAGAGGCAATGGCGAGCGATCGCTCATTTAAATCATACCCAACTCCTTGCCATCCCTGTTCCAACAGCACTCTTGATAAAATGCCATGCCCTGTACCAATCTCGATAAAAGAACCGGGCTTCAAGTAGCGTAAACGCTCCTTGAAATACATATGTTGAAGAATAGTTCCGGGAGGTAGGGGAGATGACATGAATCCCTCTTGAAAGCAGTTTGAGAATGTTTATGAAGGTTGATTGTCGAATTAGAACGACACGAAAAAGGTTTTTTTCAGCTCGGCTTTACCTGATTTTTGATTCGATCTATCCCTGCCCTGCACGATACAGGCGTTTTTCAGATGGTTGGTAATATTCATCCAGGCTGGTCACGACACGGGTGTACCACCCTAAAAGTTGTTGGGTTCTTGCGGGTAATGCTCCTTCTTTAAAAAGGCCTGGGTTATTTAAAGCCCGGCAGTAATCAATTTGCTGCTTAAAGTATGAGCGGGTGAACTGATGATTAATGCCTAAACGATCCTGGCCTGATACATTCATCCCCGCAGCATGCCAGAGGGTTGAGTCAAATACTATCATCGAACCTGCTGGGCACTCGATAGGTAACGCGTTTTGATGGCAATAATCCTTATCGGGAGAGGAAAGTTTCTGATGGGATCCAGGAACTACCAATGTTCCCCCATTTGTATGGGTAAAGTCACTAATCGTAAACATCACGTTGATGGAAGCCATGTAGCCATTTAGGACACGCCGAAAGTCCTGGTGAAACTGATTTTGGAAAACTTTTGGCGTTTCTCCTGGTGGAAATGGAGGCAAAATAAATCCATTTTGGAGATGCAAGATACAAGTTTCTGATACAGTTGCATCAATAATAGACAGAACTTCTGGGAGTTGTAAAAACTTGAGGAAAAACGGGTCAAATAGCATCATTAAACGCAAGATGCCGAGTTCCCCAGCTTGATGAAGCCTGTCTTTTCCCACCTCAGCCCAAATCTTTTGCTGAACGGTGTATAGGCGATCGCGGCACTCTTCAACAAAAGCTGGTTCTAAAACATTTTCAACGACGCTAAAACCTACGTAACTAATTTGTTCTAGTGCGACGGGTAGCCAGTTCTGAGTTGTTGTTAGATGCTGATTTACTGTCATCTTACGTTATGTATTGGATTCTAATACTGCCAGACCCATGCCTGTTTTTCCATAAGCATTGCCGTTGTAAACCATGTAGCGATCGCCTTTATGGTCAAAAACATTTGGATACTCAACGGTTTCTGAATCCCACCCAGAGTCAGAAACCGTAATACCCACCTGTTCGTCCAATCGCGTCCAGTTAACCCCGTCCTCAGACTCAGCATATCCAATGCGATAGCTTTTTCCCCGATAGGAGTACCACATGCGATAAAGCCCCGGCTCTTTGATGACGCAGGGTTTAGACATGGCATACTCATCATCCGACTTAAAAGGAATGGCAATTCGTCCTTCTCGGTGCCAATTAACGCCATCTGGAGACTCGGCGTACTTTAGCAAGTGCGCCATATCAGTTTGTTCGGTGCCCCACTTCAGGTTAGAGCCGTACCACATACGCCAAAGGTCACCATCTTTGATGACCCAGGGATAGGAAATGGAAAAGGGATCAACGGCATGACGATCCAGCAAAGGAGCCTGAGAAAAACGTTCAAAGGCAATTGATGAAGTTGGGCTAATAGCTAACCCAATACTATTCCGCCAGGGAACTGTTACGCCCAAATTCCAACCTAGATAGTAGAGATATCGCTTTTCCCCAACCGTAACCAAGCAACCCATAGATGCACCACTATCATCAAAAGTGCCCAATTCGCCCGGACTTAAAATCGGTTGTTTGGCAATCTCCAGTATTTTATCGGGTTCATTTAAGTTAATAACAACATAGCCAATGCTAGAACGGTTTTGGGCATCTCGGCAGCTAAAGTAAATGCGATAGAGATCCTCCTCTAAATGTTCTGCTACCGCATTGGCAGCATGAGAAATCATCCACTCGTACTGATTGTTTGGGCAGAATATTAAACCCAACTTTCTCCACTTCATTATCGACCTCCTAAAGTTTTCGCAAGCGATGACTTGGAACCTTAGAAAGTTCTGCCCCTGGAGTTGTGTAAACTTCGCTTTCCTGCGTATCTTTAAGAATCAAGGAGCCTGCACCAATGACACAATAGGCTCCTACCGTGATATGGTCACGGAGGGTTGAGTTCACACCAATAAATGTGTTTTTCCCAACCTTTACACCACCAGAAATGACAACATGAGATGTGATGAAACAATTATCTTCAATCTCAGCATGGTGTCCGATATGGTTGCCGCTCCAAAGAGTGACATTATTGCCAATCTTGACGAAAGGTTGAATGGTATTGTCTTCAAAAATAAAGCAGTTATCTCCAATTTGGGTATCACCCCAGTGGGTTGCCCTTGAACTGATATAGCTGATGAGTGAGTAGCCTTTTGCTTTTGCTTGCTCATACTTCTCTGTTCGTACCTGGTTCAGCTTTGCATAGCTGACTGCAATAAACATAGTGTATTTGCCAGGAGTATAGTGCTGCTCAACCTCTTCAAAAGCAACCACTGGCAAACCACAGAACGTACGATCCGAGAGATATTCTCGATTAACGGTAAATGCAACAACCTCATGTTCGCTATCATGGGCTAAATAAAAATGGGCGATCTGGGCAATATCCCCAGTGCCAAATATAACAACCTTACTCATCTACGAAAGCCCTTTTAGATCAGAAAACAAATAATTAACTTTGGTCACTTTTACTTTCGAACCAAAATAGTAAACTCGTATAAGTTGTAATCGTGTAAAAGTGCTACGTTTCTAGAAAAATTCCGTTTGCAATAATCAAAGTAAAAGCAAGGGTCAGCGTAATAGAGGTTATCTCGCATATATTCTGGGTCTGAGTAGCTAGTTAAAACGTTAAACGAAAAACCTTTATAACTTAAATCATTAAGTTGATGCAAAATTGAGAGTACATACTTCTTCCAGTCATGCGTAGAGTATTGCAGCTTGACATTTAAGATTCCGCTAGCCACTGTGTAGTCAGCGATTTCAGAAAAGCCACTTCCTGATAAAAACTGACAGTTTTCAAAGTTGCCATAGCGAGCGTGGCACAACTTGATCATCTCTTCAGAAAGGTCAAACCCTGTGTAATGAAAGGAAAGATTGCGTCGGGCCATGTATTCAAATAAATACCCATATCCACATCCGAAATCATTTAGACTAAAGCTTGAATCCTGCTCACAAATCTTGAGTAATTGATCAAACCGTAATTCTTGAGATTCTAAGGAATTCCAATCGACGCCTTTAGGAACTGTGCCAAAGGTGAGTACCTTCTCGGTGTAGTAAGTATTAACATCCTGCTGTAAAGAATCAAAAGAATTAGTCATTTTTGCTTCAAGGAGTGCTGATAGATTTCTCGAATAATAGAATAGGGGCGTTGCTTTGTCTCGATAAAAATTTTGGAGATGTAAATTCCAATGATCCCTAAGAAGGAAATAATTAAACCTCCAATAAACCATATAGAAACAATAAGGGATGTCCATCCCTCAAGACCGATACCAAATAATATCTTTCGAGCAACTAAATCTAGGATGCAATAAGCAGAAATAGACGAGATAAGCAGACCTAGGTAGAAAATAAAGATAAGGGGTCTATTACTGAAGGATGTTACGGCATTGATCAGAATTCCAAGCTTTTTAGAAAAGTTGTAAGTTGTTTCACCTTTCGAGTGTTTAATAATCGTAAGGGAAACTTGTTTATAGCCAGTAATGTACCAAATCCCAGCCATATCCAATTCTCGTTCCCGATGCCGAAGTAAGCTTTTAACGTAGCGTCGGGTCATTAAACGAACTGTAACAACGTTTTTAGGAAAATCAATACCCGAGAGTTGTCTGAGAAGGCGATAGTATATAGCACCTGTAACTTTCTCAAACCAGTTGCCCTTCCTATTCTTTTGAACTCCGTAGACAACATCACAGTCTAGCTCCATGCGCTTTTGGTAGAACACATCAAGCAGCTCAGGTTCTTCCTCGAGATCACAATCGATAAGAAAGACAAGCTTTCCTCTAGCATGGGATAAGCCAGTCATCATAGCCTTGTGATGGCCAAAGTTCCGTGAAAGATCGAGAACTCGGACTTTTGAGTCATTCTCATAAAGTTTGACAGCAATATCTAACGAGTTATCGGGGGACCCGTCATTAACAAAAATAATTTCATAGGAACTAGTAATTTTCTGAGCTTCATCTGCAACCCGTTCATAGAACTCCTGCAGGTATGGAGCGGAACCATACATAGTTGTAACAATTGATAGATCCATAATCAAAAACTTTTCATAAATTTAGATGCTTGATCACCTTCATTAAAAAGCAAATCAAGAATGCTTACAGCGTGATCAAACGGTGGAAAACGTTGATCATATTCGGGATAGCCTGAGTAGTCAAAAAAAGTAACCTTAAGCCTTGCCTGAGTAAACTGATTAAGATCCATATAATCTTTTGCAGAGGGGCCGGAAATATAATGGGTTCCCCCTGCTTGCTTGCAAAGGCTAATCAAACGCTCATTTTTCCCATCTACGATTTCATAGTTAGATGACCATGAAATCTGTGTTTTGATACCCAAGAAATCACAAATCTGGGTGATAAAAAGATGATTAACTTTACTTAAGTAGTGCTGCTGGCTAGCTATTTCATAAAGCTGCCAAAACATATCTTTTATGTCCAAGAAATATTTGGATTTACTGTAGTTATGGGTTAACGTTTTCCAATGTTCCATTGCCCAATCGTCACTAGCCACTGTTGTTTCATTAATTTTTTGATAATACTTTCCTTTTACGTTGACTGGAATTGTGAGCCATTCTGTTCCTTTCGAGGTTTTGATTTTATTACGATTACGCCAGTCACGCCGTGTGTATTGCATGTCATCAAATAGGATGAACTCATCAACGGAGTTGATCAGGTCAAAATATCCTTTCCAGGGGATGTAATTAGACTGAACAATAGCAATTTTCTTATCCATACTTCCAGTCAAAATACTGTATCGTCAAACTTCAAATATCCACTAATTAACAGCTACCTGAAACACTAAGTCATTAAGATAACGCTGCATGCAAAACCTGCAAAATCCTGTCTTGTTCCTCCTCTTTCAGGCCAAAGTAAAGGGGCAAAGTAATGGCTTCCCGATAGTATTGCTCGGCTTGAGGAAAGTTCCCCCAAGTAAAGCCTAGGCGTTGGTAGTAGGGTTGGGTGTGAACGGGAATGTAGTGGAGATTGACACCAATGTTTGCAGTTCGTAGTTCCTCAAATACTTGTCGGTGGGTTTTCTGAATTTTGTCTAAATGTAAGCGAATGACGTAGAGGTGCCAACTTGGTTCGGTATCGGTATGTTCCCAAGGAAGGGTGATCGGGAGGTCGGAGAGGAGTGTTTGGTAGCGATCGCACAACTCCCTCCGTCTCTCCACAAACTCGTCCAGCCGTGCCATTTGGCTGGCTCCCAAAGCAGCTTGAATATCGGTCATGCGGTAGTGATAGCCCAACTCAATCTGCTCGTAGTACCAGGGGCCAGGGGATTCCCCTTGTAGATGAGCTGGATCACGGGTAATGCCATGGGTGCGCAGGCGAATCAGTTTTTCGTACAGATCATCCCGATTCGTCAGCACCATTCCGCCTTCCCCGGTGGTGATAATTTTAACGGGATGGAAACTGAAGACAGTCATATCGGAAAACTGGCAGGAACCCAGGGGTTGCCCCTTGTATGTACCACCGATGCCGTGGGCCGCATCCTCAATGATGGTAAAACCATAACGTTTGGATAAAGCATGAATGGCGTTCATCTCACAGGATTGCCCCGCGAAATGAACGGGAATGACCACCTTCGGCAACGAATTGGCTTGCTCCGCTTTCTGAAGCTTCTCTTCGAGTTCTGCGACCGAAAGGTTATAGGTGCGGGGGTCGATATCCACAAAATCAACGGTGGCACCGCAGTAAAGGCCACAGTTGGCGGAGGCAACAAAGGTGTTGGGAGAAGTCCAGAGGCGATCGCCTTCCCCTAACCCTGCCGCCAAACACGCGATGTGGAGGGCAGCGGTGGCACTGGCGACAGCAACAGCATACTTGGCACCGCAGTAGTCGGCTACCCTGTGCTCAAAGTGGGCGATCGCCGGCCCCTGAGTAATCCAGTCCGATTGCAGCACCCGCACCACTGCTTCAATGTCGTCAGGGCTGATATCTTGTCGTCCGTAGGGGATGTAATCGGTCATGACTTCAACATGTCCAGCAATTCAGAACCTGTTAGCCACCAATCATTATTATCCGAACTGTATTGAAAGCCTGGGGGGACAGGCTTACCCTGTTCGCCCAGGGCATTTTCGGTGTAGTGGAAGCGATTGGGAAACTCAATGGTGGGTTGAATCACATAGTGGTCGGGAAATTCCAGGGTCAGATAGTCGGCTTCCGGAGGACACATTACCTCGTGGAGTTTTTCGCCAGGTCGGATACCGATGACCTTGATGGGAACGCCTGGGGCCAGGGTTTCTGCCAGGTCAAGCATGGTCATGGAGGGGATTTTGGGCACGAAAATTTCGCCGCCTCGCATCCGCTCGAAGCTTTTCAGTACGAAGTCGATGCCCTGGGGTAGGGTAATCCAGAAGCGAGTCATGCGGGGGTCAGTGATGGGAATTTCCGCTGCGCCTTCCTGCACCAGCTTCTGGAACAGCGGCACAACGGAGCCACGAGAGCCCACCACATTGCCGTAGCGCACCACCGAGAAGATGGGGCCACCTTCTCCGGAGAGGTTATTGGCCGCTACAAAAAGTTTGTCCGCGGCTAATTTGGTCGCCCCGTAGAGGTTGATTGGGTTGACGGCCTTATCGGTGGATAGGGCGATGACTTTTTTAACGCCGGTTTCCAGGGCAGCATCAATGACGTTATTGCCCCCCATGATGTTGGTTTTGATGCACTCCATGGGGTTGTATTCGGCAGCGGGAATCTGCTTCAGGGCGGCGGCATGGATGACGTAATCGACGCCCTTCATAGCGAGAATGAGGCGATCGCGATCGCGCACATCCCCGATGAAGTACCGCATCGCGGGACTATGGAACTCCTGGGCCATCTCATACTGCTTCAGCTCATCCCGCGAGTAAATGATGACCTTTTTGGGCGTGTACCGTTCTAGAAGCGTTTTCACGCACTGCTTCCCAAAGGAGCCCGTTCCACCTGTAATTAAAATGACTGAATTATCAAACACAAGCGCCTTCCCTTAACGGATCATCTCGATGCAGGGGCAAACCGTTACATTGTCCCGAATCCTTTACCAGGCAAAGGATTTGGCTGTGAAGGCAAATGGCTATTCGCCCTACTTAAGGACGAGGAGTCATCTGTCCCTACCACAGCACAACCGTTTTATTATGCTCCTATGTGGCACCTCAAGTCTGGTTAAAGAGGTCAGTTATGGAGAATGAACAGCCAGCTATTTTGGCAGACAGCCAAAAACCCAGAAGCCCAATGTTTTTGCAAACATCAGGTTTCTGGGGAACAACTGCAAAGAAATTTTTGAGGAGTCTACGACCCCTCGAAAATTTCTTGACAAAGTACTAGTTGCTACGGACTAGTAGGCTGCGGCCTAAGTTTGCATACTATGCTTTTGTGTGGGGTGCCTCGCACCCCACACAAAAGCATAGGTGATGGATTTCCGCCTCAGCGGACTAGAGCGATCGCCCCCATCCCTGGCAGCCTCGCTTCGAACTGACCGTCTCGGCCAACTCGTAGCCGCTCTGTACAAGATTCAGCTAGGAGGTTGCAGTACTCGCCAGCCGGTAAGCCCGTTTGGAAGCGATGGGTGAGGGGGCGACCATCTCGATTAATGACGACAAAACCGCGATCGCCCCGCCCAAATGCAATTTGATTGCTCCCGTTAGTCCACCAGTGGGTCAGGGGTTGACCATCGGTGCGGTTGCGGAAGCGAACCATGGGAGCAATCGTTGTCCAGTGATGCTCACATACCCACTCCTGGCCACAGGTCGTCGTGCCGTTGGCAAAGATTCGATGGGTGGTACCGTCCGGATCAGCGGGCGGCCCCTGGTCGGATGTTGTGAAGGGGTAGCTAGACATGACCTGGGGATAGCCGTAAGGAAAGGCCAGCATAAACACATTCGCCAGGCTGTAGAGACTGGCCTGTTTGTGGGTCAGGTAGGTACCACCACCGCCATGGCCTCGTTGTTTGTCGTGGTTGTCGATAAAAACAACGGCTTTATCAGCAGGCATCAACCCCCAGGATTCTCCTAGCGTTTCCAGTTGGGCCAGGTTTCGGTTGTTAAGCCCCAAAAAACTTTCCCCAACAATGTGGCCATACTCAAACTCAAACACATCGCCGTTGGGATAGTACTCTACTTTCTTGATCGCTTCGGTGCCTGGATCGATAACTTCTTGATACACATAGGGGTCAGGTTCCACCTGTTCGCGAAGATGTTCCAGAACAATACCCAATTCTTTTGCCCGGATGTGTTTAGCAGCGTCGATCCGGAATCCATCAATGCCCAGGTTAATGAGGTCCAGGAGATAGGCGCTAATCTGGCTTTGGACATAGGGAGAGGCCAGGTTTAAGTCTGCCAGACCCACCAGTTCGCACTGGGTCACAGTGTCGGAATCCTGATAAGTGTCGATATTACGGCGACAGGAATTAAAGTCAGGATCCCGATACAGGCCAGGATAGTCATATTTGGTAAAGCGGGTACCCGCACTGCCAACCCCAGAGCTAACTCCTGCCATGTGGTTAATGACAGCATCGGCATAGACCTGTACCCCAGCACCATGGCATCGACGGACCATATCAGCAAGTTGGGTGCGATCGCCGCTTCGGCTTACCAGCTTGTAACTGACGGGTTGATAGCGTTGCCACCAGGGAAATTGCTCGTCAGCCAACACCACGTGTTCTTGCGGTGGAGAAATTTGGACCGCAGCATAGCCATTGGGTCCCAGGAAGGTTTCACATTCCTGGGCGATGTCATCCCAACGCCATTCGAAAAGATGTACCAGTACAGTACGGGGAGATGGATCGGCTGACAAACCTGCAGGCGTGGCCCCGCGAAAGAAGTGTTTTGTACCCAAATTTACCTGGCCCAGGCTACAGCTTCCGGCCAGGGTCATCACCGTGATCAGTAGACTCACAAGTGTGATGCTTGACAACGGGCGCCAAAGGGACAGAAGGCCTGGGCGATCGCGGCGAAATCGGTGTACCAGCGGTAAACGATCCATAGAATAGGTAGTAAATGTACTGCACCCAGGCATGGGGGGTTCAACCACCCATTCTGGAACGTGCACCAGGCTAACTGCAAATTTTCCTGAAGTCAGGTGAGCTTACCCGGTACTCTGCATAGCCTGTTAGAGTTCTGTTATACGAGATCAGGGTTTTCTCTGACCACAGGTATCTGCATCCTGAACTTTTGTGACAGGGCTTACGGACCCCCAGAGCAATCTGGTGAGGGCAGATTGCTTTTGAAAAGCTGTGCAGAAGGGGGCTTCTCAAACGCAAGCTGCCCGTTCTATGCACGTAACGTTTTACAGCCAGAACTTACACATTTGTGTTGTGGGTGAGGTGCTTCGTACCCCACCCACAACACAAATGCGTAAGTTCTGACATCTTTCGGTGAACCCCGTGTGAATTTCATTAGAGGGAGTTGGGCAATCTTAGAGAGTGCTGATTTCCCAAAAGCGGCTATCCCCTAAAAAAACTCGTTACTAAGCACACCGACCGCGTTATAACTAGGTGCAGCCCTGGTGCAACTATATGGAAGTGCTTCTGGAATCGAGGGGACGTTACATTGCTGTGCAATGTTTCTCGAACAAGATTCTCAGAATCATTCGGATGATAGTTGGCTTCTTTGGGAAGGTATGGGGTGTCTACTGACATTTCCTCTTCAACTTCTGATGTGACCCGCGTTATGAACAAACGAGCTGTTCGCTTCGGCCGAATTTTGTTGGCAATTGGTGCAAGCCTCTCCGTGGTAGCGGTGTTGGAAGCGCATCAGGATATGGTAGGTGCGCGATCGCTAAATGAAACTTCCCAAGCAACCGGCGCAAGCCCATCAACGCTTCCCCCGGGCCTACCTCCCAGTGGCGCAATTCAATCCCCCCAGGGCACACAAGCCACGCCGCAGCAAGTCGCTCAGGCTCAACCGTCTGCAGGTGGTCAGGGCACGGCGGTCAGCACGGGTAATCCGAATGAACAGGGTCAGGGGTTGTCTAACCTGTCGGCCAACCAGATTGCCGCTGTTACCCGAGATAACCAGTGGTCAGGTGCTTCCTTCCCGCTGGAGCAATTTCAAGCGTACACCTCGCCCTTTGGCTATCGTCGCTCCATCGAAGGCTACAACTACAACGAGTTTCACTATGGTCTGGACATGGCAGCCCCCCGCGGCAGCTACATCCGCAACTGGTGGACAGGCACGGTTGTCGAAGTGTCGGATGACTCTAACTGCGGTACATCCGTGGTCGTCGAAGCCGGAAACTGGCTCAGCATTTTCTGCCACATGGAAGGGCGTGTCGAAGTATCTAATGGTCAGCGGGCCATGGTAGACCGAGATGGCGGCCTGCGGATTGTGGAAGGATCAACTGTACAAGCTGGGCAACGCGTCGGTCGGGTCGGCATGAGCGGCCGTACTACAGGCCCCCACCTGCATTGGGGTCTGAAGTACGACAATAACTGGGTTGACCCTGCGATGGTCTTGCGGGCCATGTACAGCAGCCAGCAAAACACCGCGTCTCGGCCCAACTAATCGTTCACTACGCTCAGTTGAAGAACCCGATATAGAAAATGCGCGGCGCTAAACGCCGCGCATTTTCTATATCTCAGTTGGATTAATTTTTGAGGCTGGCCGCTGCTTCTTTCAAGTCATCTAGCAGTTGCAGGGGAAGATGGAAGCTATTGAGGTGGGGGGCATGGTTGCTGCCCGTATTGGGGCCATGATAGTCACTACCGCCCGTTTTCACCAACCCGTACTGATTGCACCAGTCCTTCAGGACGGCAGACTGACCCGGACTGTGGGTTGGATGGTACACCTCTAACCCCATCAAGCCAGCGTCCATCAGGTCGCCGAGCACCTGGGCCACGTCGCCTCCCCGAAACAGATAGGGATGCGCCCACACCGGCACCGCACCGCACTCGCGCAATAGCTTTACCCCATCGATCGCTGAAAACTTTTCGTACTGCACATAGGCCGCTTTTCCATCAGCGAGGAAGCGATCGAACGCCTCTTCATAGCTTTTGACATGACCTGCTCCCACCAGTGCCTTAGCAACGTGGGGCCGACCGGGAGCCATGCCTTCGCCCATTTCGGGTAGGGTGACGGGGTAGCCTAACTGAGCTAATTTATCGATCATGGCCTGGGCACGGCGCTTGCGGCCATTCAGGCGATCGCCCAACGGCCCCTCCAACTTCTCCGGGTCTGGGTAAAACCCCAAAATATGCAGAGAGCGGTTCCCCCATACCGTACTCAACTCCAAACCTGGCACAATTTCCAGGTCATGATCGCTAGCAGCTTCGTAGGCTTCGGGCCAACCCGAAAGGGTGTCGTGATCCGTGATGGCAAGGGCTTTGACTCCGGAAGCGATCGCCTCCTTCACCAATTCGGTTGGAGTCAATGTGCCGTCAGAGAAGGTGGTGTGACAGTGCAGTTCAAGCATGGGAAGGGGGAGAGTAGATAGAAGGGGTTGCATTTTCGTGCGTGACGCACACGAAAATGCAACTAAAACGTTTACGCCAGTACCCAGTTCACCAGGGTACGCACGCCAAAGCCCGTACCGCCAGCGTTGTTGTAGCCGGTATCCTTATCAGTCCAGACGGGGCCTGCAATATCCAGGTGCAGCCAGGGGGTGTCCTTGACAAACTGCTTCAGGAAAAGGCTGGCAGAGATCGCGCCACCGGCCCGAGACCCTGTATTCTTCATGTCGGCCACGACCGATTTCATAGAGTCGAAGTACTTTTCTTCCATGGGCAGTTGCCAGAACTTTTCGCCGGAGAACTTGGAAGCTTCCATAAATTGTTCTGCCAATTCTGGATAAGGGCTGAACAAACCTCCGATGTCATCACCCAGGGCAACAATGCAAGCTCCGGTAAGGGTAGCCAGATCAACGATCGCCTCTACACCCAGCTTCTCAGCAAACACCAGGGCATCGGCCAGAGTGAGGCGGCCTTCTGCGTCGGTGTTGTTAATTTCAATGGTCTTGCCGTTGGAGGCCGTGAGGATATCACCGGGGTGCATGGCACGACCGCTGATCATGTTTTCAGTGACCGCGCTAATGAAGTGGACTTCCACATCGGGCTTGAGTTGGGCGATCGCCTTGGCAGCCCCAAAGGTTGCAGCGGCTCCCCCCATGTCGGTTTTCATCATCTCGATGCTGCTAGCACCCACCTTCAAATTAAGGCCACCGCTGTCAAAGGTTAGCCCTTTACCAACAATCGCAACCTTCTTGCGGGGCGTACCCTCAGGCCGGTAGGTGAGATGGACGAATTTGGGCGGCAGCTCGGAAGCCTGAGCGACTCCCAGGAAGGCACCCATACCCAATTTCTCACAGTCCTCTTTTTCCAGGATTTCAATATCCAGGCCGTATTCTTTGGCGATCGCCTCCGCCGTCTCTGCCAGCGTAATGGGGGTCACGATGTTAGCCGGAGCCGACACCAGTTCCCGCGCCAAAATTACACCGAGGGCAATCTGGCGAGCTTTGGTGAACGCGGCTTCCTGTCCGGCAAACCCCAGGAGCTCGATGCTCTCTAGCGTTGGATTTTTCTTGTCATCATCACCGGACTTGAAGCGATTGTCCTGGTGCAGGGTGAGTTCAATAGCTTCAGCGATCGCCTGCGCACTGGCAGCCGCATCTCCATTCCATACGGGCAGGCTCAGCCCCAAGGTTTTTACTTTTTCCTTCTGGGCCAGACGTACGGCCTTCGCGGTAGCCCGCCGTAGCCCTTCCAGTGTCAACTTCTCGGCTTTACCCAGGCCAACGACACCCACTTTACGGACCGGGCTGTTCGCACCCACACGGGTAACGGCTCCGCTTTCCGGCTTGCCTTTGAACTCAATTTCGCTGATCAATTCCTGTAACGTGCCCGACAACCGGCCATCCAGGGTTGACAGATCGCCTGTCAGTTCCGCGGCATCTTCCAGCAGACCAACAATTAAACAATCTCCCTGCCACTCAGCCCGGGGGGCATCAGTTCCACGTAGCTCCATAACGTTGCATCTATCCCGTTTCAACTTTTGTTACTTTCCAGTATCGATCATTGCGGCGGGGATGTGCGGCGACGAACAACGGGGTCCGGTTGGCAACCTTAATCAGGCCATTACACAAGTACCCACACGCCCTTTCCATGCGCTACCCTAATGCTGACGGTTCGCTTCTCTGTCTTTAGGCAGGTCTTCCATGACACCATCACGACGCAAGCTGGTTATCGCGGGTGCGGGTGCCTCCGCCCTGACATTGGGGGCTGTAGCTGCAACGGTTGTCGGTTTTGGGATACTGCCCTTTCCAGGGCTAATGCCAGCTCCCCAACCCAACCCTCAACTTGCAGACAATTCGGGTCAGCCTTCGGAGGTATTACCGCTGGTAAGCCTAAAAGCTCAAGAGCGAGAAGCGACTTTGCAGGCGATCGCCCAGCGCCCCAACTCGGTGGGTCAGGCCCATGCCAAGTTTTTGTTAGCCGCTGATTTGATTGCTCAAAACCGTGGGGGTGCCGCACTTCCCCTCCTGGATGGGCTGGAAAAAGATTATCCAATTCTGGCACCAGTCATTCTGGCCCGCCGGGCCCAGGCCCAAACCGCTACCGGAGATAGTGCCGCTGCTACGGCGACCTGGCAGACCCTCATTAAAGAGTATCCGGATAGCCCCATGACTGTGGATGCCCTGGAGGTGCTGGGTAAGACCGATCGCCGCTACTGGCAGGAAGCGATCGCCCGTTTCCCGGCCCACCCTCGCACCCTGCAACTGGTGCTAAACCAACTGGCAGAAAATCCTAACCAACCCCCATTACTCCTCCACCTGGCTCGCTATGGCGTAGATTTACCCGATATCAAAGGGGTTCTGGATCGGTTAGTGGCTGAATATAACGCTCAGCTCACACCGGAAGATTGGGAGGCGATCGCCTTCGCTTACTGGGAAAACATGCGCTACAACTCAGCGGGGAAAGCGTATGCCAAGGCTCCTCCAACTGCTGTGAATTTGTACCGGGCCGGACGAGGGGCCCACTTGGGCGATCGCCGTGCCGATGCCCTGGCCTACTACCAGAAAACCATTGATACCTTTCCAGATGCTCCAGAAACAGCCACCGCTCTGCTGCGTATGGCTGACTTGGCTCGCCCCGCCGAGCAAGGGATGCCTTATCTGGATCAAGTCATCCAGCGGTTCCCGAACCGGGCTGGGGATGCCTTGCTGAAGAAAGCACAGTTACTAGACGCACTCAACAGCCCAGACGCCGCAACGCAAGCACGAGAAACGCTGCTCAAACAGTTCAGCTCATCCGAGGCCGCGGGAGAACTACGCTGGGTGCTGACGGAAGGTCGAATGGCAGCAGGTGACCTGGCCGGAGCCCAAATTTGGGCGCAGCAATTGGTCGAGCAAAACCCTACCAGTGAGTATGCTCCAGAAGCAGCCTATTGGTTAGGCAAGTGGGCTCGGCAGCAGGGCAATGAGGCGGCAGCAAAGGTTGCCTTCGAGCGTGTGTTGCAGCGCTATCCCGAGTCTTACTACGCCTGGCGATCGGCTGTGATGTTGGGCTGGGATGTGGGCGACTTTACCACTGTGCGCTACCTGCAACCGGAAGTGCGCCCCCTCGATCATCGTCCCGTCCCCCCCGCTGGGTCAGACGTGGTCAAGGAGCTTTATCGCCTGGGGCAAGATCGGGAAGCTTACGCCTACTGGCAAACGGAATTTAAGAACCCTAAAGACCCAACGGTCGATGAGCAGTTTACCGATGGCTTGATGCGATTGGGTGTTCAGGACAACCTCAACGGCATTTTTATGATCTCGAGCTTGCAGAACCGGGAGGACCCGGCAGAACAGGCTCAGTATCAGGCCCTAAAGCAACAACCCGCTTTCTGGGAAGCTCTCTACCCCTTCCCCTTTGCCGACCTGATCGGAACCTGGTCACGGGAACGGCAGCTTAATCCCCTGCTCGTAACAGCCCTGATCCGTCAGGAATCTCGCTTCGAGCCCAAGATTGAGTCTGTGGCGGGAGCGATGGGGTTGATGCAAGTCATGCCCTCTACTGGAGAATGGATCGCGACCCAACTGGGGCTTACAGAGTATCGCCTGGATAACCCCAGTGACAACGTCAACCTGGGCACCTGGTATTTGGACTATACCCACGACACCTACAACGAGCATTCGTTGCTAGCCGTCGCTAGCTATAATGCTGGCCCTGGCGCCGTCGCAGGTTGGGTCGAGCGTTTCTCCTTAGATGATCCGGATCTCTTTGTTGAACAAATTCCCTACCCAGAAACCAAGGGCTATGTAGAATCTGTGTTTGCCAACTACTGGAATTACTTGCGGTTGTACAACCCAGCGATCGGCCAGCAACTCATCAATATTCAGGAAGCCAAGGGGTAACCGAAATAGGATGTGTATGTTGCACGCCTAAAAGTTGATTAACCCCGATTGAGGGAGAGCACGGTCGTGGGTACAGCGCCCTCCTTCCATTCGTTAGAGGTGTCATCCCGGACTGATGTTGCCTGCATCAACCATCAGCAGCCTTCTCGAATCGCGATTAACTCCTCGCGCACATTTCCCGGTGTGAACCCTAACGCCCGTGCCCGGCTAATATCGACCGAGACATCTGGAGGCCGGGGAGCCGGCATGGGTACATCCGATTGGGAGCAGGGCTGAATGAGGGTTTGAGGGAGGCCAAACACCTCTGCCATGATGAGACCAAATTCGTAGCGGGAGAGGCGATCGCCCCCACCCAGATGCAGAATTCCCGAGGCCTTCTCCAGAGCCAGCAACAACCCCGTGGCGGCGTCGCGCCCACTCAACGGTGAACGAAATTCATCGGTAAACAGCCGTATAGGTTCCCCCCGGCGAATTTGTTCCAGAAAGGTTTGCAGAAAACTGGGAGCCGTTGGAGCCGCCCCAAACATAAGCGACATACGACAGATAGCCGCCTGGGGATATCGGCGCAAAATCTCTTGTTCAGCCTCAAGCTTTTGTTTGCCATAGAGGCTGACCGGGGCAACCGGATCTGCTTCTCGATAGGGGGCGTGGTGCCCATCAAATACCAGATCCGTTGAGGTGAAGACATAGGGGATCGCAGCTTCAGCACAGAGTTCCGCCAGTTGTACGGAGGCGGTAACATTGATGGCGCGGCTTCCTTCCGGATCCATCTGACAGGCATTAGGTTTGGACTCAGCCGCTAAATGGATCACGCCGTCCGGTTGTAAGGTCTGGAAAAATGCCGCGATCGCCCCAAAATCTGTCAGATTCAGGGATTGGTTGTTGACACCTGAGATAGAAAGCGGGTGGCGATGGTAAGTGCCCGTCACCTGAAAGGTCGCCGCCGCCGCACGGCATACATACCATCCTAAAAAACCACTCGCCCCTGTTACCAGGAGCTGACGGGACGTTGGAGGAGAAGGCATGGATCAGGTAGTGCGTCAGGGTTTTGCAGGGTAAGCATTAGTAAACTTGCTCCCAGGGGACATCGGTCCAGAGGTTAATATAAGTATTGTTCAAGTCGTGACCGAACTTGATTATTTTTCGCACCCAACACTTGGTAAATCCCATGAATGCGTTGAATTTTGGTGGATGGATAGCGATCGCTATCACCCTGGTGAGCGGATTCAGCATGGCAGCAGAGGCCCAAGTATCCCAGCAAGACACCGAATCTACCCCGATAGAAGTGCTACAACCTGTCCCAGAAGCATCCGTCCCAGCCTCCGATGAAGTTACCCCTCCCAATAGCGTTGTCACGTCGCCTGATCAGCCTGCTTCATCTACGGTTCCCCTGTCTCCCAGTATTTCTCAGGTAGAATTGCCTTTTAGTGATGTATCACCTGATCATTGGGCCTATGAAGCATTGTTATTCCTTTCGACGGGTAGTCGCCAGTAGGTCGAAGGTAACCTCAACCCTCAAGAAGGAAATAGCGACCAACACGCTTCAACCCCGGACTCCAAATCTTTAGGTTGTCCTGTATCCAAGGTTGTATCCCCAAATCCATCTCAATTAAGGTTTTAAGTTCATGACAGCCCTTCTCCCAAATGATGCGACGCTCTGGTACACCCTTCCCGCCGACAAAGCGGTTGAAATACTCCAAAGCGATCGCCAACTGGGTCTTACATCGGCAGAAGTAGCCGAGCGTCAACAACTTTTCGGCCCGAATGAGCTCGAGGAATCCGGGGGGCGTAGTTCGTTCAGCATTCTGATTGATCAGTTCAAAAACATCATGCTGATCATGCTGATCGTGGTGGCGCTCATCTCCGGGATAATGGACTTGATTGACCTGCGTCAGGGGAATGTCAAAGCCAACGATATTCCGTTTAAGGACACCATTGCCATTCTGGCGATCGTGTTCTTGAACGGTCTTTTGGGGTACATGCAGGAAAGCCGGGCCGAAAAAGCATTGGCAGCCCTGAAAAATTTGTCGTCGCCCAAAGTGCGAGTGAACCGGGATGGTCGGCTCGCTGAAATTGACTCTAAAGATCTGGTACCCGGGGATGTGATGCTACTGGAGGCCGGAGTGCAGATTGCCGCCGATGGCCGGTTACTGGAGGCCAGTAGTTTACAGATCCGGGAGGCGGCCCTGACGGGTGAGGCCCATGCGGTTACCAAGCGGGTCGATGTAGATTTAGGGCCTGATACTCCGGTGGGCGATCGCCTCAACGCCGTGTTTCAGGGCACCGAGGTTGTTAATGGTCGGGGCACTGTGTTGGTCACCAACACAGGCATGAAAACGGAGCTTGGCAAAATTGCCACCATGTTGCAGTCGGTCGAAACGGAACCGACCCCTCTGCAACAACGGATGGATCAGCTCAGTAAAGTGCTCGTGACCGGGGCCATGCTTCTGGTAGGCGTGGTGCTTGGTGTCGGTTTACTCGTCTCTGGCTGGGGACAGTTCCGCGAACTCTTAGAAGTCTCTCTGAGTATGGCGGTGGCGGTGGTTCCCGAAGGTTTACCGGCTGTTATCACGGTCACTCTAGCCATTGGGACTCAGCGCATGGTGCGCCGCCATGCTCTCATTCGTAAGTTGCCTGCGGTGGAAACCCTGGGTTCAGTGACAACCATCTGCTCTGACAAAACGGGTACTTTGACCCAGAACAAAATGGTGGTGCAAGCGGCTCACCCCATTAGCGCATCCACCAGTATCACAGGTCACGGTTACATCCCAGAGGGCGAGTTTCAGCGAGATGGTCAGCGGATTGATCTTCAGAGCGATCGCGAACTCAACGCTCTGTTGGTAGCCTGTATGCTCTGCAATGATGCGGTATTGCAGAAAGAAAATGGTAACTGGATCATTATTGGGGACCCGACCGAAGGTTCCTTAGTGGTAGCCGCCGCAAAAGCCGGAATTGATCGTCATCTATTGGACGATAAGCTGAAGCGGGTTTCTGAGTTTCCCTTCTCCTCCGAGCGGAAGCGCATGAGCGTTATGGTCGAGACAGGGGGCACTGGCAAAGAGGCCGCTCTGGCCCTCCTACCCAACCGAGATAACCCCTCACCTTACACTCTCTTCTGTAAGGGTTCGCCAGAACTGGTGCTGGAGCGCTGCACACTCATCTTTAAAGGCGATCGCCCCCAACCCATCACCGAGGAGCAACGCCAACAAATTCTCGAAACCAACAACCGTCTTGCTGGCAAGGGTCTGCGGGTATTGGGCTTTGCCTACAAACCCCTGAATCAACTTCCCCCAGATGGTTCTGAAGCCGAGACAGAACAGAGCATGGTTTGGCTGGGTCTGGTGGATATGCTCGACGCCCCTCGTCCTGAGGTGCGAGATGCGGTGGCTCGCTGCCGCACAGCCGGGATTCGTCCCATCATGATTACGGGTGACCATCAGTTGACGGCTCAGGCGATCGCGGAAGACCTGGGCATTTCTCAACCAGGCGATGCGGTTCTGACAGGGCGCGAACTGGAAAAAATGAGCCCGGAAGACCTGGATCAGGAGGTGAAGCGGGTCAGCATCTATGCCCGAGTCTCGCCAGAACACAAGCTGCGGATTGTGCAGTCTCTCCAGCGGCAGGGCAAGATCGTCGCCATGACCGGAGACGGGGTGAACGACGCTCCCGCTCTAAAGCAAGCCGACATCGGGATTGCCATGGGTATTACGGGAACCGATGTGAGTAAAGAAGCCAGCGACACCGTATTGCTGGATGACAACTTCGCCACGATCGTAGCGGCTGTGGAAGAAGGCCGCGTAGTTTATACCAACGTTCGCCGCTTCATCAAATACATTCTGGGTTCCAACATTGGGGAAGTGTTAACGATCGCCGCCTCTCCCCTTCTGGCGGCGGGCGGTGTGCCTCTGACCCCACTTCAAATTCTCTGGATGAACCTGGTGACCGACGGTCTGCCTGCCCTCGCTCTAGCAGTTGAACCCGCCGAACCCAACGTCATGAACCGCCCACCCCACGATCCTCAGGAAAGCATTTTTGCTCGCGGGTTAGGAGCTTATATGATTCGGATTGGGATTGTATTGGGGATTATTGCGATCGCCTTGATGACGATCTCCTACTACTACACCACTCAACTGGCAACCGATGGCGACCCCGAGCGCTGGAAGACCATGGTGTTCACAACCCTTTGTATTGCTCAGATGGGCCATGCCCTGGCGATTCGCTCCAATACTCAATTGACCATCCAGTTGAATCCCTTGTCGAACCCCTATGTACTTGCGGCTGTTACCCTGACAACACTCCTGCAACTAGCCTTGATCTACGTGGAGCCCCTGCGCAACTTCTTTGGAACGCATTTGCTCAGTGGCACAGAGCTGATGATCTGTCTTGGATTTAGCGCACTGATGTTTGTTTGGGTCGAGATGGAGAAGTTATTCATCCGGTGGTACCACACCCGCAAGCATAGCTAACTCAAAGAGGGTGGAAGCGTTGCTTCCACCCTCTTTTTCTATGAGGCTGCGACATTGAAATGGCCAGCTTCACAGTTCACAAAAACCAATTACAGGCCAAATTCCAGTACCCTGATAGGGTTGCGCTCACCCAATATTGTCTGTTTCGGCCCGGGATGTTTCTGAAAACCCTTCATCTGCGGCAGTTCCGCAACTACCACGATCAGTTTGTGCAGTTTTTGGCACCCAAAACCATTCTCCTAGGGGAGAATGCTCAGGGGAAGTCAAATCTGCTGGAGTCGGTGGAGTTGCTGGCAACATTGCGATCGCACCGAGCCAGCCGCGATCGTGATCTGGTTCTGGAGGGGTGCGAGGAGGGCCGCATTGCCGCCACCCTGGAAAAGGAGACGGGTCCTGTGGACCTGGGGGTCGTGTTTCGGCGTAGCGGTCGTCGTACTCTCGTCGGTAATGGGCAAACGTTCAAGCGTCAGATCGACTACTTAGGAATCTTAAGTGCGGTTGAATTTTCCAGCCTGGACCTGGAATTGGTCCGTGGCGGGCCAACCTATCGCCGCAACTGGATTGATACCCTTTTAGTGCAACTGGAGCCAGTCTATGCGCATCTGTTGCAGCAATACAATCTGGTGCTGCGTCAGCGCAATGCTCTCTTGAAGCAGCAGAGCAAGCCCGAGGATATTCGCAAGCCTGATACGACAGAGTTAGCCGTTTGGGATGCACAACTCGCGACTTTGGGCACTCGGGTGATCCGACGCCGGGCTCGGGCGATCGCCCGCATTGCCCCGCTAGCAACGGTCTGGCATGGAAACATCAGCGATCAGCGAGAACACCTCCAGGTGGCGTATCAGCCCAACGTAGCGGCGGAAACCGATGACCCCGAGCAGATTCGGCAGGCATTTCTGGAGCGCATTCAGGAGCGGGCGATCGCGGAGCAAGTTCAGGGCACCTCTCTCGTGGGCCCGCATCGAGATGAAATTGAGTTTTCCATCGACCATACGCCTGCCCGCCAGTTTGGCTCTCAGGGGCAACAACGCACCCTCGTTCTCGCCCTCAAACTCGCCGAACTGAAGCTGATCGAGTCTGTCATTGGAGAGCCACCGCTGTTGCTGCTCGATGATGTGTTAGCAGAACTCGACCTCAATCGGCAGAACAAACTCCTGGATACAATTCAAGATCGGTTTCAAACCTTGATTACGACAACTCATCTGGGTTCATTTGATGCGCAGTGGCTCCAGTCATCGCAAATCTTGACCGTCAACCACGGTGGGGTCTCCATCCAATTTTAATTTCCAGACTTCTGTAATGCTGTGCGCATTGATTAAGTAAGGTAGGGTGGGGCACTTCGTGCCCCACCCTACCTTTGTTGTACTTAACGCACTTACACATCGATATATAGCGCTATGCGTTTAGGTCATGTTGCAAACGTGTGGATGGAATGTGATGTGCGGCGCGCATCACACCGACACGTAAGGCCTGAAGTCTTGTAAAGCGAATTAACGAATGAGTTGTGTCACCCACTCGTCACCATTCTCCTCAGAAGCCAACTGAAGACGAGCTAACCGCCAGGTTTTGCCCTCCACCTGGCGTTGCAGATACACCTCGAAGGGATTGCGGCGTTGCACCAGGGTGCGATCGGGATAGGTGAGTTTAAGGGTATAGCTACCTTCTACGCGATAGCCTTTGAGCCCATTAATTCTGAGCGGTTGGCGGCTGTCAATTTTAACGCTGTCAAGGTTGAAGGAAGGCTGTGCAGCAGCGGGAACGCCCAGTTGTTGAGCCAGTTCGATCTGGGTTTGGCTGAATTGAAGGGCGATCGCCTTCTCCACCAAACTGCTATCGGGCAACCGCCCTCCACAGCTGGTCAGCAACACAGCCAGCAACACAACCAGAACGACGCGGAGCACAGGGTATTTCATACAGCTTCAACGGCAGAAGGGAGAGCCAGAATTCCCGTTCTTTCCTTACAGTACAGCGTGACAGCACAGCGTGGGCGATCGCTTTCACCATCAGATTGCGTAAGGCTACAGGAGAGCGATCGCCCCATCTCGCCGCGAATCTCCTGCGGCTTCCAGGGTGCCATCGGGTGCTTGACTGACGGCATGAACCCCACCAAAGAACATATTGCTGGCAGCCCAGGCATTGACTTCCTGGTCAAAGGGAAAGTCTGAAAGGGGCTCCAACTCCAACCCAAAGCCAGGTTCCAGGCTAAATACTCCATTCTCCCAATGAATGCGAGGGCTTTCGACGGCGGCTTCGACCTTCATGCCAAAATCTACTAAGTTACTCATCACCTGCAAAATAGCCGTACGGATGCGGTTCGAGCCACCAGAACCAAGAACAAGCTCGGGTTGGCGATCGCGCAACACAATCGTCGGCGACATCATCGAGGAAATCCGCACATTCTCCTGCCACTGGTGAAACCCCGTGGGGTGCAAATCCTCTTCGCCCAGCATGTTGTTCAGCATTACCCCCGTTCCAGGAATGCTGTAACCGCAACCTTCACCATTAGAGCCGGTGAGACTGGCCGCATTACCTTCCCCATCAATAACGCTGATATGGGTCGTACTTCCCCACTTGTTGACGCTGCCAGTCAAGGCGCGGGCGTAGGTGTGTAAGTGGTTGGGGGAAAGAAAGCGTTCGGCGACATCGGGGGCGTAGAGTTGGCGATCGTAACCATCAGCGCGGGCCTGATTGGTAAGGCGCATTACCTGGGCCAGGGTGGTGAGATGCTCCAGCGAGCCAAAGGGCATTGCAGCCAGATCAATCTGGGAGAGTAACCCCAGCGCGAAGGCGATCAGCGTACCACCCGAACTGGGGGGTGGGTTGGTCAGAAGGGTGTTACCGCGATAGTCGGCAACGAGGGGCGATCGCTCAATGACGGCATAGTCCTTCAAATCCGCCAGAGTCAGGAATCCGCCTTTTTCCTGGCAGGCGCGCACCAATTGCTGAGCGGGTTCTCCTTCATAAAATCCTCGCGCGCCCTCAGCCACCAAAAATTCCAGGGTATCCGCTAGGGCTGGAATGCGTAGAATATCTCCCGGCTGTAGCCCCTTCCCATTCGGCACCAGAATCGGCCCCATCTCGGGACAGGCGGCCAGGATAGGGGTCAAAATGCTAAAGCTGTAACACTGGAACGGGGTCATCTCTACCCCAGTACGAGCGTAATGGATCGCAGGAGCAGCAACGGTCGCTAATGGTAACCGTCCCAACTTCTTATGAACATGCAGTAAGCCTTTCGCGACACCCGGAACCGCTGCCGACCCTAACCCAATATGGAACTCCTGGATCACACTTCCAAAGTTGACATCCACTGGATAGAAGTCTGGATGAAGAGTATTCCGTTGCTGAGGGGTTTGGGTGAAAAAGTCGAATAATGTGTTGTGATGGTCGCTGGTATGAGCCAGCAGAAAACCACCGCCCCCCAAAGAAATTAACGCGTACTCAGCTACACAGGCTGCCAGAGCCGCTGCCACTACAGCATCAAAGGCATTGCCTCCCTGTGCCAGAATTTCCATGCCAGCTTCGGCAGTTTTGCGGTGTCCGGCGGCGATCGCCCCACGGGTTTGAGTCATGGCAGACGGCAGGCGTTGAAGATTTGTCTCAATAGCTTACTTCGTCTAGACACGATGTGAATCATGACCATTGATATCAAATCTGGTTGAAGAAGCATAATTTTCAACCAGGGATCAGATGACTTAGGAGGTTTATGAGAAACAATATCCCCATTTTTTGGAAAAGGACGCGGCGAAGCCGCGTCCTTTTTCCAAAAAATGGAGAAGTTCTTTTCTGGACTCCTTAGCTGTTTTGGATGTGGTGAATCAACGCAAAAAATAGAGCCAGGTTGGGAAAGGTATCGCGAGGTTGAAGGCTCCATTCCTTAGAATCTGGAGTTTGGACTAATTCTGCCTGCCGCGCAGCAGGCTTTCGGGTTTTGCTTCGCTGAAAAGCTAACTACGCAAGCTCTTCAGCGAAGCAAAACCCAATTTAGTCAAAGTCGAGTTGCTGCATCTTCCGCATCTATACAGGTGCTCAGAAGCGCATGAATAAATAACTTTGAAAGCAGACTTAAGAAACCGGGTGTTTTTAGAAACACCCGGTTTCTGAGCTTATTTCAACAACACATTAGCTAAACGATTACTGTGCTGGGGGAGTCGCTGTTTGATTACCCAGCTGAACATTCGGTGTTTGTATGTTCGGAGCCATTTGACCATTCCATTTTTCAGCGCGCAGCCGTTCAATTTCTAGCCGTTCCCGTTCCAGCAATGCCGGTGTGATGGAGCGGCTGAGAATAGCATTGGCTTCGGCTTCAGCCTGGGCTTCGATGCGACGCACATTAGCGCTGGCAGTAGCTTCAGCCACTTTCGCCTTACCTTCAGCTTCCGCACGGGCGGCATTGGCCCGTGCCGTTTCAGCATCCTGCTGAGCTTTGAAAGCAGCATCGATGGATTCTTGAATTTGAGGTGGCAGCACAGGGGGATTTAGAAGCGAAACTTCTTTAATCTCCAGTTCAGGAAACTTCCCCTGCAAACAGGTCAACAAAGGCTCCTGAAAACCAGAAGGATTGGTTGCAATCTGTACTGGAGACGTTCCAGCAGCACTCTCATTCGCACAATCGCGCAAAGCATTACGGAGCGCCCCCGCATTAAAGGCATCGGGGTCTACCCGGTAGTTGCGGAAGAATTGGTGCAAGTAAGTGTAATCGGGCTTGGATGCCTCGATAGGCTCAATGCGGAAGCGATAGGTAACCCCTAAATCCATCGACGCTTTGGAACCACCCACTGAAAAAGCGACAGTATCAGCATCGGCAAACTGATAGGTGCGGAAGAAAACGGGGTACTCGTACAAATCCTGAGTGACGGGGTTGTAGGTGACGCGTCCACCATTGTATAGAGTGGCATTTTGAATCCCTCGCTCATCCCCATAGTTATCCACCAGCAAACCTGAATAACCAGGGTCAATCCGGGTACCAAAGACCGCTGTGCATCCACTGCTTAATAGCAAGAAGCTGGATACACCAACCATCATCCACTTTGATTTCATGCTTTTGTCTCTATTGCAAACAAAGACTGAATAACTTCAAAATCGTCGCCCTCCTGAATGAGGGAAAAGACGCGATCGACTTTGTATGGTTCTAAAACAGGCAGCTTTAACAATTCGCCTTTATGAGCTGAGATGCCTGCCCGTTGAAGGCGATGGGAAAGCCGAGATACGTAAATCTGGTGGCTCCTCACGAGATAGAGCCAGAGAGCAGAGCTGCCAAGGGTGGTGCTGTATAGCAACAGCCCGACCCAGAGATGCGTGGCATTAATTAACTGGCTGCCATAGAAGAAGGAACAGATCCATAGGCCAATACTGAGGGCGAAACAGGCTCTATTTTTGACAATCCGCGTCAGCTGCATGGGTAATCTCCTGGCAATGACTACACCTTCCCTGGCAGCTATTGCGGACGGTAAAACCAGATACTGGATCGAACTGTGAGTTGGCAGACACCGGATGTTCTTAAGGATTGTGTATTAAATAACCTGTAATTCTTTTTGTGAGAGGGGCGGCGAAGCCGCCCCTCTCACAAAAAGAATTACAGGTTATTTTGTTTTTGATCCTAAGAAACACCCGGTGTCTTGAATTTAGCCTTCGCTGATGAGGTTCAGCAACTCGTTTGTAGACATCTTGCCGCTGATGTCGGCACCTTCTAGCAAGCTGTCGGCCAGGTCGCGTTTTTGACGGTGCAGGTCCACAATCTTGTCTTCAATGGTGCCCTTGGCGACAAGGCGGTAGATAGTGACCGGGCGTTGTTGGCCGATGCGGTGGGCGCGATCGCTCGCCTGATCCTCCACAGCCGGGTTCCACCAGGGGTCCATGTGAATCACATAGTCGGCGGCCGTCAGGTTGAGACCTGTACCGCCCGCCTTCAGGCTAATCAGGAACACATCCCCTTCACCTGCCTGGAACGCATCCACCCGCTTCTTGCGCTCCTTCGCCGGGGTGCTGCCGTCGAGGTATTGGTAAGAGATCTGATGCTCATGCAGATAATCGCGGATGATGTGCAGGTGATCGACGAACTGGCTGAACACCAGGGCTTTGTGATTGTTGGAGAGCAGTTCCGAAAGCACCTCGCCAAATAGCTCCAGCTTGGAACTGTTTACGGGGGCATTGGGTATCACCAGACGGGGGTTGCAGCAAGCACGACGCAGCTTCATGATTTCTGCAAGAACCTGCAAGTGCTTAGCTCCGGCCTCAGCGGTGCTCTCCCGGAGCTTCTCCACTGCTTCCCGACGGAGAGCTTCATAGAACGCCATCTCGTCAGCACTCATCTCCACGTGGAGCAGAATTTCCGTACGAGAGGGCAGTTCTTGCAACACCTGGTTTTTGGTTCGGCGCAGGATGAACGGTTGAATTAATTTTTTCAACTGAAGGCGAGCTGCCTTATCTTGATACCGTTCGATGGGAGTGGCGAAGCGTTCATTGAAGCGCTCCAACGACCCCAACAAACCCGGATTGATGAAGCGGAACAGGTTCCACAGTTCCCCCAGGTGGTTTTCGATGGGGGTACCCGTGGTAATGATCTTGAAGCCACCCTGAAGGCTCATCGCCGCCTGCGATCGCTTCGTGTTCACGTTCTTAATCGCCTGGGCCTCATCCAGCACAATGGTTTGCCACTGGGTTTTCGCCAGCATTTCCGCGACATCATCCTGCTGCAACAGGCCGTAGCTGCAAACCAGCATGTCAAAGGGTTGCAAGTCGCTGAGAACTTTTTGGCGATCGCCGCCGCCCAACTGAATCGGGTTCAAGGTCGGTGCAAACCGTTGCGCCTCCCCCATCCAGTTCATGCAAACGGACGTGGGAGCCACAATCAGTGTCGGGCCTTGAGGAGCGCGAGTGAGGATGAGGGCAAGAGCCTGGAGCGTTTTTCCTAGGCCCATGTCGTCAGCAAGACAGGCACCAACACCCCAGTGAGCCAACTTCGCCAGCCAGGTGAAGCCATCCACCTGGTAATCCCGCAGTTCCGCTTGCAGGGTCGAGGGCAGTTGGGGGTGAAACTCCTGCATATCGCGGAGTTTTTGAAGGTGGTTTTTCCAGTGTTTGTCGGTTTTGAGGTCGCCCACTTCCTCCATAAAGTCGGTGAGGGCGATCGCCGCCAAGGGGTGAAACCGCGCCTTATCCCCCTGCATATCTGAGAAGCGGCTAAACTCATCCAGTCGCTTACGGAAAGCTTCCGTCAGGGCGAGAAATTGCCCATCGGCCAGGGGAATGAAACGTCCAGGGGTAGTCGCCATCAACTCCATCAGGCGCTTCATATCCATCACCTGACCATCAGGTAGCTGCAACTCACCGCTGGCCTCAAACCAATCCCGCTGTTGCTGAATTTTGAGTTTGAAGCTGCCAAAACCGACGGTCTGGGTCACACGCAGACGTTCGCCTTCCGGCCATTCCAGGATGGCGCGATCGCCCACCTGATGCAGCTCCGTCAGCAACTCCAGACAATCCTCCGGAGCGGGTAGAATCCATTCCCCATTTTCCTCTTCAAACCGTTCCAGCGTTGCGCAAATGGCGATCACCTCTGCGGCTCGTTCCCGTTCCTCTGCTAAGTCGCGGGTTGTTTGCAGGCGCTTGCCGTCAATCTCACCGATTACTGTTGCGCCACCGCTTCCGGGCCGGAAGTAAGGGCCGCTCTCCCCAAAGGGGCGCGTCATTAAAGCCATCTTCAACCCTTCCCCAATGGGCAACAGGTGAATGTGGGGAATACTCACGGCAGGCACGGACTCAACATCGGATACGCCACCGCCCACATCCGAGTGAACGGTCACGATATTTGATACGGCATTAATTGCCGACAGCACGCCCTCCTCCGCTGCCGCTGGAACGTCTAGATGATTCCGGGAGCCGATAATGGTGGCAATCTGGCGATGGTCAGCGGTAATGTCTACCACCTTAAACCGCGTCGGAGTTTCCTTGACCAGGGCCACATCCGCTGCGTGATCGTAAATGGGCGGGGAGAATTGTAGGGTGAGGCGCTCACCCTTCTCATCCCGCTTCACAATCAGCTCGGGTTCGCCCTTGACAATTTCTACACGGATTTCAGGTGCTTCCTCTAGATAAACATGGGGGTGTCCAACCAGAGCTACGATCGCCCGTTCTCCAAACTGGTACTGGCCCTGGTAGTTGTAGGAATAGTCCACCTCCAGGTGAGCACAAACTTGATGATCCTGCGGGGTCAGGTAATCCATATCTCGGTTTTCCCGCAAACGCTTGAGGGCAATGGGGCGGCCTCGGCTCCACACACCCTTTGCATTCACCTTCTGTTCGCGGGGCTGAATTAGATAGTTTTCACTGGAGTCATAGGTGAGGAACCAGGCCAGCCTCATCGGAGCTGGAGGCTTGGCGGCGACCACGGGTTGGTATCGCAGATTGACCAGGGCTTGCAGCGACAATTCCCACAACTCCCGGAAGGGCACGGCTTCGACCAGGGTTGGCCCATAGCGCTCGGGCTTGAGAATTTCTGCTTGAACTTTAAAGGTACTTTTCGGTTTCAGGCGAGCCAGCATTTGGGCGGCTTCCCAGGCCATCCAGGTATATCCTGACTCTGCCGCTTGCTTATAAAGCGGCTCGAGGAGACGCGTCAGGACTCGCTTCGATCCTTCAGAGTCAACCCAGTAAAGGCACAGGCATTGCACCAGGGTTTCCAAACTGTGCCCCTGGTTATAGGGTTCGATTTCCTGGCTCTGAAGGCTGTCCCGATGGCTCAGGTTCCCCCGTTGTAGCTGGATGACGTGGTACAGCGAGATGCAAGCGTTTTTCAGCCAATGTTTCGGATATTTGGTAATCAGGTTGGCATGGTTGGCGGCCAGCTCCAGCGATGGGGGGGTATTTTCCTTCAGATGGGTGAGGATGTAAACCAGATCTCCCAGGCCACTGAACTCCTGCGGGTCTCCATAGACTACAGTGCGGGAAGTTCCCGCCTTCTTGATGCGGCGCGCGGCCTCCTCGAAGCGAGCGATCGCCTTCTCTTGTTCGCCTTCAAAGAAATGGAGGGTAGCGTAGGCGATCGCCTCCTGCTCCCCTGGCAACCCTCTGGCAGAGCCTAGAACCTGCCGGGCTCCGGCCAAATCTCCTCGCAAGACTAACAGGTCTACCGCCTGTAACCGGAGATCAGAGGAGCTCCGGCCATCGGGTTTTTCCCACTCGGCCTGTAGCAGCTGTAGCGCTTCTTCCAGGGGTTGCAACTGCAACGCCGCCTGGCTCAGCAGGGATGTCATCACCGTTTTGAACAGGTCGGCTGGCAATGTGTTGATCCAAGCAGGGTCAAACGGATTGCTGCAAATGCGCCGAATAATCTCTTCCAGGGTCAACATCGTGCGGCGCGGATTGCCATAGATGCCGTATTTCAGGTAACTCTCGTAATAGCGCTCAGCTACCTTCAAATTTTGGCTATAGAAGCTAATCCGGACCTGACGGATCAGTTGATCGGGGCTGTTGAAATAGTAGGGGCCGTTTTTCCCGTAGGCATGAATCGGCAGGTTGTCTTGAACGGCGTTGGCCAGAGCATCAAACCGCTTTGCTTTCAAGGCATCTCGCGTAGCCACTTCGATCAGAAGCGGATGACAGCGCGGATCTTGATCTTTGTCGTCAATGAGCAGTTCAGCGGCTAATAGCTGATTCAGCCGTTCTAACAGAAGATTTTTGTTGACGGGCTTGCCTTTGGAATCTCGAATTCCTGTGTTTTGGAAACAAGTGGTAAACACCGAGCGACGCATGGGCTCGTAGGCGATCGAGAACAACTGGACGATGCACTGATCAAGCGGAGACAATGCTCGATACTGTTTGACCAACTGCTCACGAATGGCTTCGATCTCAGCGTAAGACTGGGGCATGGGCGATCGCTGGGGTTTTGTACCCGATAGCAACAACAGACGAGCTGGTTCACAACTCGCAATCTCCTATTGTGGCGTACTTCTCCCTGTTATGACAGTCATTCGTGCAGTCAGTTATTCTTTTAGGGGTGTGCAGCCGCACGAATCTGAGTCCAGAGGGTATTTTCAAGTGCTGCGGTGTGGCACCCGAAAACAGTCTGAACTGAGGTGGATGGAGAGTAGGGGATTCGAACCCCTGACCTTTGCGGTGCGATCGCAACGCGCTACCAGCTGCGCCAACTCCCCGGAATCTAGCTATATTAGCAGCTTTGCCCAATCCCGTGTACGGTAGTGTTTTAGACCTGTGGATGGGGTGGGGTGAAAGGGGCATGACGTGCCCCTTTCACCCCACCCCATCCACGGGTTTGAACCATGGGTGCATCCCACTGTAAGTGAAGTGGGCTTTGCCCGCTTCACTTACAGTGGGGTGCACCCTGAACCATGACCCCATGTACCATTGCCGTAGAGGCCGTTAGGCAACGGCTGGAGCCTTTGTATCTCCAGCAAACACCCGCTTAATGCGATCCAGCTCCAGATCTGTGAAGTAGTCTACCGCCCAGTTGGATTGGCGCTGCATCATGTGGAAAGGGTAGGTGGTTGCTAACCCGACGACCTGCATCCCTGCCCGTTTGGCGGCCTCAATGCCGGGGAATGTGTCTTCGATGACCAGACAATTGGCGGGTTGCAGCTTGAGGTTGGGAAACGTTTCATTGAGCCGCTCTACAGCCAGAAGGTAGCCATCGGGCTCCGGTTTACTGGTGGTGATGTCGTCCCCCGCCACAATGACCGAAAAGTGCTCGGCTAGATGTAGGCGATTTAACACCATTTCAATTTCTGCCCGCATCGCTCCGCTGACAACGGCCATAGGTAAATGGGCCGAGCGAATTTGATAGATAAAGTCTTCCAGGCCGGGATAGGTGGGAAGCTTTTCAATTTTTTCCAGCTCCGCCTGGTAGTAGAGGGATTTTCGGGCCATCAGCGTGTTGAGCTGCTCCTCTGTGACGACGCGCCCACGGCGATTGAGGAGTTCTACCAGACAGGCGCGATCGCTCCGTCCCAAACAGATCTCCCAGAACTCCCCAGGCTTGGCCCGCAGGTTTTCCTCCAGGAGAATTTTCTCCAGCAGTTTGTCGTGGAGCGGTTCATCGTTGATGATGACGCCATTAAAGTCAAACAGAACTGCCTTGAGCATGGGTTTGTTGGGTGACTATCGGAACGATTGGGCTGTTATTGATCTTTTCGAGTTAGGGGGTGTTTGTCAAATGAGTGATGATCCTTGTCTCTCTTTTATATAGGAGAGAGTGGAGGGCGATCGCCCTCCACCCCTCAGCCGATTCCAGGCAGGAACTGGGTCTTTCAGACATTGCCCGTGATTGACTGAACTCACTTCGTAGGAACCCTACATTCAAAATTTAGCCAGGAACCCACTCCGCCGCGATCGTTGGCGTTTCAAACTGAATGCGTTGATAAGAGAGAGGTTTAAGGCCACGGGTCACTTGATGCAACATCCACACCGGCTCAGTGCGTATATCCCCGAAACCGGCAGCTCCCATCCAGGCATCCAGGCTTCCTGCTGCATAGTCCTGGATGTAGGGTTCCTCAAAGATCTGTGTTAGCCAGAGGGTGTTGCGGAGGGTAGATTGGCTACCATCCAGCACCAGCATCTCTCCGCCCGAACATAGGAGTCGTAAGGCTTCCTTCAAAATGGCCTGGGTCGCGGCCAGGGGCGTTTCGTGAAACAGCAGGGAGGCCGTAACCAGATCAACGCTGTTGTCAGGGAATGGAACCTGCTCGGCGTTGCCATGAATCCAGCGGATGTCCAACTGGGCCGCTTGCGCCTTGTCTGCTGCCGCAACCAGCATGTAGGGCGACAAGTCTATCCCAATTACCTCGGCATCGGGAAATGCCTGCTTCAACAACAGTGTGGTGGAGCCTGTACCACATCCCAAATCCACAATCCGGCGAGGTTGACAACGAATATGGCGAAGCAGATCTTGGCGTACCCAGGCTTCGTTGGGAGGCAAGAAGTATTGGGTAACGGCATCGTAGGTGAGCGCGGCCTGAAGGTTTAGATAACCTCCTTTGATGCCATGAAAATTCTGCGACTCGTAGTAATCGGGATATTGAATCGTAGGATTGCGCAGGCGATCGCTCTCCGCTTCCCAATCTTTGCCCCGGTAGTAAGCCATTAAGGCATTCTGGTCGAGCAAGACATGCTGAAATAGCGGAGACAGGTACTTCTCAAAGAGGGTTTCTTTAGAATCTGTCATAGAAAAATAAGGGGTGGGAGGGACCTTCTATTGGTTTTAAACATTTCTGGAAAGGAATGCCAGTTTAAGGCTATTTCATTGGATGCGATCGCCCCTCATTGCACGACCAGTTGAGGCACTCCACAAAGCAAGCGTAACGTTCAGCGCATTAGAACAACTAGAGTGGTAAGTCTATCGCAATACTTTTAGTGGAAGGTCAATGTACAAATCATTCAGTAGTTCTATAACCGAATGGCACTGACATACAAGATTTAGATCTCTGCTTCTTCCCATAAAACCAGAAATCTAGTTATTGAGTTCAATACAGCGTTAACCAGTCAGTTCAATACCCTAAGCTCTTTAAAAGATTACTCTTTTTGATGCCAGGGAAGAGACAAGAAAACAATAGTCTAACTATTTAGCACAAATCATCAATACATCAAAATTCATTCCCACAAACCATTCCAATACTTCAGATTAAATAGCAAAAAGATGAAATAGGCGATCACTGAAACTAGCCAGCTAATCACTTGCCGAATAGAAATATATACGGAAGTACAGCAAAGAAATATAAGAGAGGATAATGAAAGGAATAAATTTTAAGAGAAAAAAGAAGGGGATGCAATCACCTTTACACATGTCGACATCAAACAAAATAACGACATCAAGTAAATGAATATGTCGTTGCAATATTCAATATTGGCAGCATGATATTTATCCTCATTGAATATGATCTCGTTATGAGAAGAGGAGATAATCAAAGCTGGCTTTTTGCAAGCTGGGTATGCAAATATGCTGCTGTCCTGGATTATCAACGCGATTCCTTGAGGCGATGTTTCAGACAGCTTCCTAAAATTTTGTGGATGGGGAAATAACTTAGCCATCGCAGAATCGCCCTGGTTTGATGAAGATTTGATTTTGAATCATCAATCCAGGAACCATATTACTGACTGGTAAACCTTTCAACTTGTTAAAGGTTTAGTTTGTAATGCTATAGGATTCTGTATATCTGTGTGAAGTTCTCAAGTACCTATGTAAAAACTCTGCGACAAAGATTGCTTTTATAGTGATCACACGGAAATGTTTGGGTACTCTGAATCAGGAGCCACTCCACAGCGCTCTTCTTCAGAAAATTTAGGATAACTGATGTATGCCAGCTACCACAGCAGCAGTCAATCTAACTGAGTTACAGAGTACAACCCGCATCCTTCTCACACTCTGGGAGTTAGGAGGAGTAGGAGGTGAGGTTAGGCGCGGAGAACTGACCAAGCGGGTGGTTCAAAAGGGCAAGAAGAGTACGGATTATAAGAATGTCCTTGATCAACTAACAGACGATGGGGCGATCGCCGTCACTAAGAACACGATCTCTTTATCTGATAAGGGCGTAGAATTACTCAGCCAAAATTTAAAGAATGCTGATTTTGCCTTTTCGTCTCAAGTCGGGGCAAAAACAGCCAATGCATTGCTGAAGTGGGTGCGTGAAATGGGTACAACCAGCCCTAGCACTAACGGTAAAGTGCATACAAACGGAAAGGTTGTAGAAGATGCGATCGCCTCTTACGAGGCTTTCAAACCTGTTGTACTAGAAGTATATGATCGCCTCAATCGTGACTTTAATCATGAAGATCTAGTCCCTATTTACCGAATTCGTCGAGAAATTGGTGAACAGGTTTCCCGCTCTCAATTTGATGAGTGGTTGCTGGAGATGCAAAGTGGCGACATTTTGCAGCTGATTGGTGGGGAAATGCCAGATATTACTGCTGACAAGGCTCAAGACTCCATCAAGACAGCATTAGGGGGAGTACGCTACTACGCTAAACGACTGTAAGCGTTTGTTCATTAAGCTACGACTCCCAATCCCTTAACTCGTTTCTAACAAGTATCATGAATGCCATTGCTGCTGTCTCTGATATAGAGCAAATTAATGCTGCGCTTCAAAGCCACAATCCTTTTGCCCAACCCCCTTTCGTAAACGCCAATAACGTTTGGGGCAAAGGTTTTCCTGATGTTGAAACCCTAAATGCCCATGCATCAGATGCCATATTTAAAGCATTGGATGAAATCCGGGCAGGGCACTACTCAACAACCTCGATTTTGATTACTGCCCAGGATGGAACCGGCAAAACGCACATTATCAGCCGTATTCGCCATCGTCTTCAGGCGCAAGGCGGTGCTCTATTTGTATTTGCGAATAAGTTCAATGACTTAAACCAAATTAAACAAGGATTCCAGCAGCTTCTGGCTGAAAGCTTAAGCAATATTGGAAGCCAAGGCGTTAAGCAGTGGCAAGAACTTGCGGCATCAATGGCGAACGATACTGCTAAATCTCTTGGTCTACCAACAATGGCCCCCAAGGATTTTGTTAAAAAGTTTGATGCCAGTGAAACAGAACAGAATGTAAAGTGGATTAACCAATTAACTAAAGCATTCTGTAGAGCTAAAACTGTTCAAGATCCTGACATTGTTCGGGCTATCTTCTGGACACTTTCAGATGAAGAAGCTTTATACGCATCAAATTGGCTGGCAGGCAAAGAACTAGCCCAATTCAAAGCGAATGATCTAAGATTGCCAACACAAAAGCAATCCTTTGATGCGGTGCTTCAAATTCTATCACTCATTAGCGAATATAACGAGCTGGTTGTTTGTTTTGATGAATTGGATGTTTTAGAAATTAATGATGCCGGTTTGCACAAATCACAAGTCGTAGCAAATCTAGTCAAGGAATTAGTCGAGAATTTGCAACGAGGCGTCATTTTAAGTGTAATGATGCCTGGCACTTGGAAGGAAAGAATTCAAGATGTATTGCCTAAAGGTCTTTCCAGCAAAATGAAAACCGCAGGCGAGGCCCTGCCATTAAAATACTTGGACAGCGATTCTACAGTTGATTTGATCGCCTTTTCTCTAAAGGAATACTACGATGCTAGGGAAATAACTCCTCCCCACCCTGTTTATCCCTTCAATGAGGAACAACTTAGAACGATTGGCAAAGAGAAGCCTACTGTTCGAGAGGTTCTAAAATGGTGCCGAGAAAACTGTAAGCCACCCCTTGAAGAAGGCCCGGTAGTTCCTATTGAACCGGACAACCCAGTTGAGATGGCTTTCATTACCGAAATCAGCGATGATATTACAAACGGTCTAGATAACAACCAGGTAGTAGCTGAGGCTCTGTTGACAGGATTCCAAAGCTTGGTTGGTAAAACTGTTGAAAATGTAAAAGTTCAGAACGTAACTACAGGAGTTGGGAAAAAAGGACGTAGAGATCCTTATCTTAACTTTAAGATCCTTGGCGAGGAGAATGGCAAAGAAGTTGCCATTGGAGTTGCTGTTTTACAGTACGAAGGCGGTGCTGCTTTAGGCGCTGGCTTCAGACGTCTGATGGATGAGGACAAACAGTTTGATTTGACTCGGGGCTGCTTAGTACGATCTAAAGCTAAACCGATCAAATACCACTTCAAGAAGAAGTACCTTGATCCATTAGTTAAGAATGGTGGGGAATTTGTTGAGTTGAAGGAAGAGGAGATTAAGCCTCTGCTTGCTATTCGCTCCATATATCAGAAGCGCGAGTCAGACTATGGAGTAACAGAGGATGACATCTCTAGGTTTATTGAGGAAAAAGGAGCTGCTAATGGCTTGGGAATTCACAATAAATTACTCCTAGAAATTCTCAGTGACCCGTCTTACCAAGTTCCTCAAGACATCGAAGATGAGCCAGAAGCACCGGCAGAACCAGAAAGTAAACCTGCAGATGATTCTGATGAGGCCGAAGCTACTGATTTAGCAGAATTGTTGACTACTGATGGTGCTGCTGCTTAATGTCTGAACCAGTTTTACTTGACAGAGCATTGTGTCTGCCCGCTGCTGATATTGCTGCTTTGGTCGATGGACGAATGATCGTTGCAATACCAAAAATGCAGATACAGCAGGGTTGGACCTTTGCTCTGTACCCCTGCGAGCTACTAGACGATTCACTCAAGATTGAGGAACAATATCATTCATCTTTTATAGAATTAGCCCAAGCTTCCCTAGGGGAGCGAAAACAGGCAACTGTTGAGATGAAGGTGTGGGCGAAATGTGAATCGTACAAAATGTTTTACGATGCAGAAGAGTTAAAGCTTTTGTCTCAATTAACAGTTTGGACAGAAGCAGCTTTACACACTGCACTAAAGCAGAGGGGACATATTTTCCTCGCTTATCTGCGAGTTTATCAGTTGCCTCAGCCTATACAGGTAGCCACTAATATCGTTAGCCCAGACAAATTTGGGAAGTTTGTTAGCTTGCCTGCTTTAGACATCGCGCAAGAAGCCACCATTCCTTTACGAATCAACAAACTGCTTCCTGTTCTGAAAGATTCTGTGTTTCAGAAACGCAAAAATCAACTGATAGAACTTGAAGCCCCCTCTTATCCCGAGTTGGAAGAACTACACAACAGTCTTGCTTTGTTATCTAAAACGAACGCTGCCGCTCAGGAACTTAATTCTGAGATTCGAGCGTTACTGGGATGGAGCATTCAAGATGATGAGCAATTTGACCCTGAGGCTGAATGGATTCAGAGCATTGCTGATGTTGGCAATTCGAGTAATGGCAATGAATTTGAAAGGTTAGTACGTAAAAGTTTAATTACTCTTGGCTTTAGTAATTCCCGAAATGATCCTAGAGCAAGCCTGAACCCTGATGCGGTTGGAGGTGCAGGAGGATTAGATGTGTATTGTGATTATCCTTACTCCCTAGTTGGAGAATGTAAGGCCAGTGAGAATGAAAGCGTACCTAATGGCGTTTCAGCTCAGCTTATCAACTTAGGTCTTACTCATCTTGGCAAAGAAACTTTCGGAGAATCAGTAAAAATTATTTTTGCGGCTGGTCCATTGACGAAAGCAGCACAAAAAGCAGCTGTTGAAAGTGAAATGAACGTTATGCGTCCTGAAACATTACAAAATTTAGTTGATTTAAAGTCTCAATATCCAGGCTCTATTAATTTGCTAGAGCTTAAGTCTTATTTAGAACGGACGCCCTTTGGAGAGGAGTCTGAGGAAAAGGTAAATCAGTACATTCAACAAGTTTGGCAAAGACTCAGAGTTCGCTCACATCTTATTCAAACTGTCAAAAAATTAGCCGAGACTGAGCAGAATCGACGACAGTTTGAAGTGACCGAAATTCGTGTTATCTATAACGCAGATTTTGCCAGCCAGGATGGAAAGGTTCTAGATAATGAAACCACGCATGAGATTCTAATTGAGTTATCCTCTCCATTAGTGGGTTACTTGGGCCGTATTCAGGGAACCAGTCTGCAAAGCGATCGCTTCTACTACCTGCGTGATCTACTTGTAGAGTAAGCATCGCAATTGCGCACAACAAAACTACTTGCTCAATTTCTGTAGAGCAACTGAGCCAAAAGTCTCCCGTTCTGACGAGTACCTGTGAGCCAGTCATCGTGTATTCTTCCTAGCGTGGCAGTAGAACGGCGACCTCCAGAACAATGGCTAGTAGCAAACAACCGAAAGAAACGGACACGCTCATTGGCGTCATATCCGATACCCATGGCCTACTCCGACCAGAAGCCATCGATGCATTAGCGGGCTCTAGCCTCATCCTTCATGCGGGTGACATTGGTAAACCAGAGATTTTAGAAGGGTTGCAGGCGATCGCCCCCACCATCGCCGTCCGAGGCAACAATGACAAAGGCGCTTGGGCCGAACACATCCCCGAACACGAAACCATCGAAGTTGGGCGTGTTCTCATTCACGTTCTGCACATTCTCAAAGAACTCACCTTTGACCCAAAAGAAAAAGGAATTGGGGTAGTCATCACAGGCCATTCCCACAAACCCTTGATAGAAGAACGCGAAGGTGTTTTGTTTCTGAATCCAGGTAGTGCAGGCCCACGTAGATTTAAGTTACCAATCTCCGTTGCCCAGTTACACCTAAATGATTCAGCCGTGCATGCAGAAATTGTCGAACTAGAAATTTAACAGTTGTGGGTGGGCCAATAAAATGGCGCAATTTGCACGCCTTCAAGACAAGTCGCGATCGAGCTTCCACCCTCCACCTTCTGACAATTGATATGCAGATTATTGAAGAGACAACCGCAACAGCATTGCTTAGACTATCCCGATCGTTTCATTTTGTTTGTCACTTACAAGGTTTTGCGGCATAGACACAGCAACTTTTCCAAAGCGGCGATCGCGTTTCTGATAATGTAGCAAGGCGTGATACAGTGCTTCGCGATCAAAGTCGGGAAACAACACATCGGTAAAATAGGCTTAATCGGAAATTAGACGAAAAAGTGGCTTAAAGCCTTATCTCATGAGCTTTTCCAGCTTTTTGAGGCAAAAATGACTGAAAGCTTTACCAGGAAAGCCTTTTGAGCTTTTTGCTTCCCTATTACTGATAAAGTCTAATATAGTTCTGAGTATGCCATTTGCCAAAGCAGATAATTGCTCAGACGCATTTCACCGCTCGTGCGAATGAGCAAATCTGGATCAGAACGTCCTGCTGTATAAAGCTGTTCCTCGAACCGTGCAGCATTAATTTCTGAGAGGCGTAGCGTTCCCTGCTGAACCTGTTGGGCTAGCTGACGACAGGCATTAACCAGTTCGTTTCGACTGCCATAGTTAATAGCGACATTAAAATAAATTCTGTCATTCAGAGCAGTTTCCTGCGTGGCGTGATGCATTGCTTGCTGTAAAGCAGGGGAAAGCCCTGATCGATCGCCAATAAAAGCAATTCTGACGCCCTCCCGCTGCATTTCTGCTAATTCTCGCTGGAGCAGTTGTTCAAACAAACCCATGAGAAACTGAACTTCCGATCGCGGGCGCTGCCAGTTCTCGGTAGAAAACGCATAGGCTGTGAGCGTAGGAATGCCCCAATCCTTGCAGCAGCGCAGCAGTTCCTTCAACGCTTTGGCTCCCTGGCGATGTCCCGCAAACCGGGGCAATCCTCGTTGCGTTGCCCAACGTCCATTGCCATCCATAATCACAGCGATGTGGCAGGGCAACCGTTGCGGATCGAGATTCGTCGGTAAGGTTAGAAAGTTTTGGTTCGCCATCACTAAAAGTTCTCCTTGCTGCAATGACAGGGGCTTTCCCCCAATAAGTCCTGCAAAAAAGCTGGGGTGAGATGCTGGTTCCAGCGACTCAGCCGCCCTAGTGCGTGGAAGCAGGTCAGGGTAAACGTCCATCGATTTCTGGCTGACCAGGCTTGCCATCCCAGCACATCGGTCATGCGTTGGAGCGTGCCGACCAGACTGCTGCGATCGCGCTGATACCCAACTCGCCCCTGCATCGTTTGGAGTAAAGTCCAGCCAATATGAGGCAGCGATGAATTGGGATACGCCCAAATTCCAAAGCCCCAAAACTTTGCCATGTGGTTGATTTCATCCAGCAGCAGTTCATGTAGCACCGCTTGCAAAGGTCCAGTTGTATGTGCCATCAACCAGAGGTAAAGGCAGGCAGCCCCATACTCCGTTGCAACCCGGTGCAGCCCATGACGGTAAAGCGCAACGGTTGGGTTAGCTTCAGCTTGATAGGCTCGAACCCGGTGGGGCTGGGGAATAACTTTCTCCCCTGTGAGTTGGCTATAAACTTTGAGCAATGCTGGTGTATGTTGCCGCTCCTCCTTTTCCCAAAGACCCGGTTCCAGCAATTGACCGTCCTCCCCCACTACTCCCCCAACAAAGCGAGCCATCCGAGGATCGATCGGTTCTAGATATTGGCGGCTGGTTTGGGTATAACCTCGAATGGGAGCTTCAGTATCAATCGCCCCCCGCAGAATTGACAGAAAGACTTGCGGTTGTATGCCCACAATTTGATCGAGCGCAATTGCTTGCCAGTCGATCGGCGTCCAGGGGCGGCATTGGGGGTGATGAAATTGATGGGGTAAATCTTGAAGGCGATCGTTTAAGTGAGCGATTGAAAAATAATGGTCCAGTAGGTTCCTTAAATCCTGCTGAGTGGGAGAACCTGAAGGATCGGAAGAAGCGGATTGATTGTAATGCAACTTGTTGTGTATGAGTGGCAGGTCGATCGTCATAAGGGATATTCGTCCGAGATTAATGTGCGATCGTTCATAGCCTAAGCAATTCATCTATTTCGCGTCAGTCGGCAACAGTCGCCTATTAGATGGGTGTAGAAGTCGGAAAAGTCGGAAAAGTCGGTGTAGTCATACCCACTGGGCTGATTCAGTAGAATGTACAAAAAACTTCAGCAGTGATTCCGCAATGGAAGCTGAAACGGCGCTGGCATGGGTGGACCAGTTAATTACTTTCAAGACTGGGAAACAGCTTAATGCCCTACAAAGGGACATTTTGGCTAGGGTATTGCGTGGGCAAAAATACCCGGAGATTGCAGCGCATTCTGGTTATACCGAGGGACACATCAAGGACGTGAGTGCTCACCTCTGGAAAGTGCTGTCCGGGCTATTAGGAGAACGTATTACTAAAAGTACCTGTCGCGTGGTTCTGGAGCGGTATCTCCACAAGCAGTCTGGGGCTTCTACAACAGTCCTTCCTGCACTACCGCCTCACACTCCAGCTGAAACGCTCCTGGGCAGGGAAGCGGCGATCGCCCACCTGGATCATCTGGTGCAGCAGGGTTGCAAAGTCATTGTGATTCAAGGTGAAGGCGGGTTAGGGAAAACGACGCTAGCACAGCACTATCTCCAGACGCAGGGATTTGAAACTGTGCTGGAACTCTTAATGGCAAAGGAAACCTCAAATATTACCTCAGTAGAACGCATTGTGGAGGAGTGGTTAAAACAAGACTTCCAGCAAGAGCCAGGAACGGAATTGGGCATTTCCCTGGGACGCTTAAAACGCCAGCTTCACCAGCGACGCATCGGCATCTTGATTGACAACCTGGAACCCGTGCTGGACGCAGAAGGTCGGTTCATTTCGCCCCATCGCTCCTATGTGGAGCTACTGCGAGTCCTGTCTGATGCCAGAGTCCAGTCTGTCACCCTGATTACCAGTCGCGATCGACTATGTGAACCCGACCTGGCAGTCAAACACTACAAGCTGCCCCGGCTCGATCTGGCTGCATGGCAAACGTTTTTCAGCCGCCAAATGACGATCGATCCGCTCACCCTGGGGCAAATCCATCGTGCCTATAGGGGCAATGCTAAAGCCATGGGAATTTTGTGCGGTGCTATTGCAGAGGATTTTCAGGGGGACATGGCAGCCTACTGGCAGGAAAATCAGCAGAATTTGCTGGCAACGCGAGATTTGAGGAATTTGGTGATCAGTCAGATCGATCGCCTGCAAGCCTTAGATCCGGCTGCCTATCGATTGCTTTGCCGATTGGGATGCTACCGCTATCAGGAAATGCCAGCCGTTCCCTCAGAAGGTGTGCTGTGTTTACTCTGGGATGTGCCGCCCGACCAACGACGACAGGTGGTGACTGCGCTGCGGGATCGATCGCTGGTGGAGTGTGAGCAGGGCAAATACTGGCTGCATCCTACGATTCAAGCAGAGGCGATCGTCCGACTGCGTGCCAGTTTGGACTGGGAAATTAGCCACCGCAAAGCCGCCCAATTCTGGACAAGTCAGGTGTTAACGATTGAAACCGTTCAAGATGCGCTGCAAGCCCTGGAAGCACACTATCACTACATCGAAATAGGAGACTTTGAAGCCGCCGGCAGCGTTGTTCTCAAAAGCCGCACGAATCAGTGGCAGCAGTTTTTACCCCTGGGCAGCACCCTCTACCGCATGGGATTGCTGCAACCTGTTTTGGCTGCGATCGTTCAAGTCATTCCTCACATTCAATCTCCCCCGAAACTAAGCGAGCTTTACAATATCCTGGGCGATTTGTATTGGATCAGGGGGCGCATTAGCGAAGCGATCGCCTGCCAGGAAAAAACCATTAGCCTTGTGGAGGCTGCTCAACAAAAGCTTTCTTCCGCCACCCAAAACCAGCACACCGTTTACTATCTGCGGATGCTGCAAGTGGATTCGCTTCTCAGCATTGGGCTATATCAGATGGATTTATGGGAACTGGAGGTCGCTGCCCGACTCTTTCAACAGGTCATCGATCTGGCGCAAAATACCGCCCATCATCCCTGGGCAGAAAAAGCATCGGTTTGTTTAGCCCTCGCCCATTCCTATCTGGGACAATTCGATACTGCCGATTCCTTAGCGGAGACTGCTTATCAATTCATCCTGACCCAGAAAGTGATTGAACAAACCGGACGATTCGCTTATTTCATTCAAATTCTGGGTCAAACCTATACGAATTTACACAAGTTTGAACGGGCACAGGCAATGTACGATCGCGCCCTGGCATTTGCAGGAGCTAGCCATTACACCCAGGTCAAAGCGAAGACGCTGAATGGACTGGCAGAATTTTGCCGCCAACAGCACGATTTAGACTCTGCCCTGAGCTACCACCAACAGGCGATTGCCCTACTCGAGACGATCGGAGCCGTTTGCGATCTGGCAAATGCTTATTTTCAACTGGGACTCACTTACCGGGCGATTGGTCAATTGCAACAGTGCCAGAAATCCTTCGAGCAGGCATTGCGGCTGTTTGGGCAAATGCAGGCAACAAAACAGATTGAGAAGGTTCAATTTCAGATTCAGTCTAGGTGATTTCCAGAGAAGTTATATAGTCTCAGCGACATGATCGCGCGAATTTAAACCCATCAAAAAATCGCCCCAAAACGACATGATCGCGCAAATAGCGACATTTATCATGCAAACGTACAAAGGCACACAAACATACAGAAGGCGGCACCCAGACTCGAACTGGGGGTAAAGGTTTTGCAGACCTCTGCCTTACCACTTGGCTATGCCGCCGCGATGGAGATTGATGTATCTCTCAACGATTACCTAGTATATCAGAAGTCGCGGCCTAAAAATATAGAAGCGATCGCCCTTTCTTTTTATAAAATCGCTGAGCCCTGACAAGGCATAAAACTTGAGGTTCCACAGCCCTAAAACAACCTGAGTTCGGGTTAAGGGCGTTTTCAAGTGCCGCGCGTTGCGCGGCACTTGAAAACGCTCATTTTGGCGTGCGCGAAGCGCACGCCAAAATGAGCACTTCAGCTTATCCCGAACTGAGGTTAAAACAGACTAAATTCAGATCGCTGCGGAATCCAGTAGGCTGAAAGTGTTGTTTATGGGTGTTCCCCTATGCCCTCCAACTCCCTCTTGATTGCTCAGTTAACCGATACCCATCTCTTTGCCGATGAGAGTAGCGCCATGATGGGCATTCAGTCTGCCGCCTCACTTCAGGCCGTGGCAGATCAGGTGCGATCGTTACCGCGACAGCCCGATATTGTGCTGCTAACAGGAGACTTATCGCAGGACGAAACCCCTGAATCTTATGAGCGGTTACGGGAAACCATAGCCCCGCTGGGAGCTACCACCTACTGGATTCCCGGCAACCACGATATCCCGGCAATTATGCAGCCTATCTTGCAGGATGGAGTGTTTCAGACAACCCGAGGGTTTCAGACAGGCGGATGGAATGTCGTTCTATTAGATACTGCCGTTCCAGAGCAACCTTTTGGGGAGTTGGCCGAGGCCCAACTAACATTTCTAGATCAGCAGTTGCAGGCTGCATCTGAATTGCCGGGGCTAGTGGTATTACACCATCCTCCCTGCCCGGTCCATTGTCCTTGCATGGATGCAATTCGGTTGCAGAATGCAGATGCCTTCTATAAGGTGCTCGATCAGCACCCGCAGGTCAAAATTGTTCTGTTTGGGCATATTCATCAGGAATTCGAGGGCGATCGCCAGGGAGTTACTTACCTGGGCTCACCCTCGACCTGCGTGCAGCTCAAATCAGGGAGCGACAACTTTGAAGCCGACTCCGTGCTGCCCGGTTTTCGGTTGTTAGAACTGTTTCCAGATGGGCGCTTTAGCACACGGGTTGAGCGGATTCCTGCTCTACCGAGCCAAATTTAGACTATGGCTTAAAGATTTTTCTCCTAGAGAACTGGCGGGAAAAACAACCACCCAGCGCCCTGTATCAGGATCTCGATAGGTGGTGAAAGGATTTGGACGTAGAGCCGTCGAAACTGGGTTTGAAATGGGCAAATTGGCCGTAGAGTGTTCGCGATCGCCTAGCATGATGCACCCTTTGCAGAAACGTAGAACACCGCCCTCTGACGGTAGTAGATAGTCGCTATGATAATCGTTCAACGGAGGGTTTGGAACATAGGTGAAGCCCCCAACATCAGAGTATAAACCCTTACTGCGAAGCGTCCATCTCGTAAATTACCCATAGAACCTCATAAGATCCCGTAAAACTTCTACAGGATGCCAGAATATCTCAACCGCGTGGTAATGGTGGGCCAAGTCAATACCCGCCATACTCTTAAGGCGATAGAGAAAATAGCTACCCGCAATCAGCTTTAGCACGATCTGCGTAGGCTGCATTTCCCTCTTCGTTCAACGAATATTTACCCTTATATCAGGAGAGTCTTTAGAGACGCATCTGTTAGAGGACAGAGGCCCCAAGAGGCACACACAACTGTGGCAATTGTCGTCATCCTCACACCCTACTCCGGCCTAAAATCCAGGTTCTACAGCGCTTTGCGTTTGAATCAACCAGATTTTAAGTGCTTGAAAAGCGCTGTAATATTGACACGCATGCGTGTAGCAGTTTCTATCTGCTAACTAAGGAGATTTCCAGTAATGAAATTACCCCCAGAATGTTGGTACTTTGCCCACTTCGCGGGCAAAGTACCAACATTCTGGGTAAATTCTTATGCAGAAACCTCCTAAGTCTATTCATGATTATTTCTGAAAAGCTGCGCAGAACTCGGCTTTCCAGAAATGGCCCTCCTGGTTCAAGGCGCAGTGCGACACAAAAAAGTGGTGTGGGGTATTTCATACTCCACACCACTCAATCTATGCCCATCAACGCGTTATCAGCGCGATAGGTTAGGCGATCGCAAAACTACGGCTGGTCAGCGCACTAGCCTGGATGTTGGTTAGCGTTGCTAAGGTCACAAACGTCGTACCAGCTCCACTTCCATCCTGATCAACTTGGACAGCGGTAGAAGCCCCAACCTGAGTTAGCTTGACAAACCGATCAAACTTAGCAAAGGCTGTGGCCCCCGTATTAAAGGGCGCTTTCCGGAACATGGGGGACAGATCGATCACATCCTGCCCGATCTGGAAGCCCCGAATGATATCGCCCCTTTCCGTCAGCTGGCTATAGCTGTAAGTATCACGGCCAGCTCCGCCAATCAGCGTATCCACACCCAGACCACCGACGAGCATATCGTTACCGCCGCCGCCGTTAATCTTGTCATTCTGAGCATCACCCTTCAGGAGGTCATTGCCCCCCTCACCCAATAGGTTATCTTTTCCAGCTCCCCCATTAACCCGGTCATTTGCAGTGCCGCCATAGATCGAGTCATTGCCGGTGCCACCGCTCAGAATGTCGTTGCTGGCATAGCCACGAATCGTATCGTTACCACCCGCACCCGACAACGTATCGTTTCTAGTTGTTCCCAGAATGGTTTCATTCCTAGCCTTTCCGCTATACGTACGGCCACGCAATCCACCCGTAAACCGGAGAGGAGCGGGAGGCAGAGCCGTGGTACCCCGTTTCCAGGAGATAGAACCTCCAGCAGTTAGTGGGTTGCCAGCCGCGTCCGTAATGCCCGAACCCGCCACATCCAGGCTTAGGCTGTAACTCCCATCGACTCCTGTAATAGGAGCTAACCCACTGAGAGTATAGGTACCGCCGTTATTCGAGAGCGTAGCTCCCGACAAGTTCACCGACGCGCCATTACGGGTCAACTGAAGATCTGACAAGTTGAAGCCTGCCATGGCCTCGCTGAAGCTGAAGGTAACGGTACCCGTTGCAGGATTAACACGTCCATCTTGAACAAGAGAAGAAACAGGGGCAATGGCTAGCGTTGGGTTTACTGTATCAACCCGAATACCGCTGCTATCGATGTTGCCAGGAAGCGTCAGAGTAGGGATGCCGTTGAGATTACCTTGAAGAACACTACCGTTCAGATTGAGAGACTGTACAGAAATACCATCTAAATCAGCATTGCCTTCCGTAATGGTATATCTGAAGACTAGCTGTTTTGTACCGGTGCCCGAAACATAGGTTGCATCGACCGGACCACTATCTAGGGAAAGCCCTAAGATTGGCGCTCCACCCGTCGTATCAACATTGACAACCTCATCAAAGTTAACGACGAAATTAAGGGCTTGTCCTGTCCCATAGCTTTTAGCGTCGGGCAGGGTCACACCCGTTACACTGATCCGTTCGACCAGACCATAAAACGTTCCTCCACCGCTGCCATTATTTGCGATGAAGAACAGGTTTCCATTGAATAGAGACAATTCATCGGGGGCAGCATTTCCGGCTGGATTGATATCCAATTTAACGGGAACCTTGCTGTCATTGATGTAGAAGACATCGCTATCACCCGTAGCATCCGTACCGGAGAAATATAAGTTCCCATTGATTGATGTGAGCGCCTTTATGCCTGTGATGCCATTTAATGAAATGGGATTCGCAACAAAGTTGTCGCTCACCGGAATAGCGTTGTTCCGGGTTAAGTAGTAGAGCTGTTGAGCACCTGTCGTGCTATTTGTAGCCGTGAAGTAAAGGGTTCGATCCACTTCAATTAAGTTCTCTGGAGTGAGATTACTATTGAGTGGAACTTGAGTTGGTGCATTGTTGGGGCCAAGGAAGTAGAGTTTCCAGGCTCCATCAGCATCCTTAGCTCTGAAAAAGAGAGTTGACCCGACTTCAGTTAATGATTGGGCAGAAGAACTTCCTGTTGGGTTCACGTCAATTTTGTTAGCCGAGTAACCTACACCGAGGAAATAAAGTTCTTGATCACCAGTTGCATCCTGGGCGCTGTAGTAGGGCGTATCACCAATAAAAACTGGCTCTTGATAGAAATCACCCGGCAGTGTCAAAGGTGTTTCGATCAGATTTTTATCCGGGTCAACAATAAAAAGCTTCAATGCTCCGCTGGAGTTTGTAGCCCTGAAATACAGCGAGCCATTCACATTATTGAGAGAATCTGGAGAAGAGCTACCTGTCGAATTTACGCCATTTGCACCACCCACTTTGACGGGGTTGTTATTAGCATCTAAATAGAAAAGTTCTCTATCTCCTGATGTATCCAATGCACTAAAGAACAAAGTGCCATTGACATTGGTTAAAGATTCTGGAGAAGAGCTTCCTGCGGTGTTGATATTGATTTTTGTAGGGGCACCATTGGGGCCGATAAAGTAAAGTTCCCGATCGCCATTTGCATCTTGAGCTGTAACGTATAGCTTGCCATTAACATCCGTTAGCTCTTTGGGAAGTTGAGCAGAATTGGACTGATCAGTAACCGTAATTTCGAGTACCATGATTAGCTTCTCCGAGATCAATCAAATGACAAAAAAAGTGCCCAATGGCGTCCAGGGAACCATGGCAATAAATAGTGGGGAGAACAAAGCTCCGCGACAATTCAATTAAGGTAGATGCTTTGCAGAAATTGTCTTAGACCAAGATGAAGGGCATCGGGAGTCCTGAAATTACGTATGGCTCTTAAGAGGGCTTTGTCAAGAAGTCATACGTCATAGGACAACAGTCCGTGATTACACCCCTCAAAACTTTCCTTCTACCAAGTTACCTATTAGAGGAAAAGACAGCACCTGGATTTTGATGAAGAATTGATGGATTGCTGTGAAGCTTCTGATGGTTTTGAATTTCGGTGTAAGTAGAATTCAAAATTATAAAAAGACTGTGAATTTCAGAAGTTGAGTCCTTTTTTTCTAGCCCCTATCCTGTAATAGAGAATTTCATGATTGCGCCTACCACCTTCAAAGGTAAATAAACTGAAGCGGTCAAGTGCTGGGCTCTGTTCTCAGCAATTCTCATTTTGGAATCCAACCCGAAAATAGCCCGCCTTCGGCGGGCTATTTTCGGGTTTCAAAGCTGAGAGTTCGTGCCCGAAGGGCACGAACTCTCAGCTTTGAAACCCATACTGAGAATTGCTGCTCTGTTCTAAGGACTTGTTCTAAGGGTTATTTCTTATCCACGGGATGAATAAAAAATAACCCTTAAAACAAGCCCTAGATCTGAATTGAACCTGAAGAGCCATGAAATTTCCTCTCTTCCGTACTTCAATGGGAGATGGCACATTCTGCAAATTCCATGTTTAAGCGCAAATCAGTAACCCCAGGCACAGCCACTAACAAGGTGTTGGCGGTGTTAGCCGTCGTCAATTTGGGGTTAGTCGCCTTCGACTGGAGCTATATCCCCTGGCGAGACTCTTATTTACGCTATATGCCAGGGTTTACGCAATGGTATGGGGCGACTTTTAAGGGAATTGAGCCCCATCGAGACACAGATACTTACCTGAATCAGGTAGAGAGGTTGCAGAAGGAGGGGTTGAACGCCCAGGAAACTGCGGCCCTTCTGACAAACTTGCGCGATCGCAGCGTCGCCATGGTCGACGAAAACCCGTTTGCCGCCGCTGATAAGACGGGTACTTTGGAGCGAATCAAGAATCGCATGCGTGACCACATGGATGAGGAATCATCCAAAGATGCTTTTCAGCGCTTCTGGAGCAGAAGCTACCTGAGTCAGGCCGGATTTGATCAGGAGCTGGACTATTTTAACGATGAAATTCGCCCGCTAATGGCAAGCAACTATTACCGTGGCTTCAACAACCGGGGAAATTTAATTAATAGGTTTTGGATTCTTGATTTACCCTTTGTCGTCATCTTTGCGTCAGACTTTTTAGTTCGAACCTTTCGGCTTAGCCGTCGCTATAAAGGAACAAACTGGTTCGATGCGATGCTATGGCGTTGGTATGACATACCGTTGTTTTTACCCTTCTGGCGTGGGTTGCGAGTTATATCCACCCTGATGCGAATTCACGAATCGCGGCTGATAAACCTGACTCCGGTGCGCGATCGTCTGACTCGTGGATTAGCCGCCAGCTTTGCCATCGAACTAACCGAGGTAGTGGTGCTCCGGGTGATCGAGCAAATGCAAGATCTCATATCGCAGAAAGAGCTGACGCACTGGCTTCTCGACCCCAACAACCGTCGCCGCTACGTTGACATTAATGGTGTAGATGAGGCCGAAGCGATCGCCCGCCAATTGATCACCCTTACCGTTTATCAAGTCCTTCCGAATATTCGTCCGGAACTAGAAGCTTTAATTCGCTACAGTGTTAGTTGTGTACTAGAGCAATCTCCCTTCTACCGAAACCTGGCTCAGGTACCGGGCCTAAAAGACATTCCCGACCAGCTTGGCGAGCGACTGGTTTCTGACCTCACACAAACGGCTTATGACAGTCTTACCACTGCCCTTGAAAAGCCCGAAGGTTTACAGCTTACCCGTAATCTGATTAACCGTGTAGGAACAACATTCCGTAGCGAGATCTACGAAAATAACACGCTGGAAAACCTGGAAAATTTAGTAATTGACCTTCTAGAAGAGTTTAAAGTCAATTACATCCAAAACCTCTCAGAGCAGGATTTAGATACTCTGCGACAGGAAACCCATCATCGCTTCTACGAAATAACGCAAAGCCATCAGCTCGCTATTCGTCCTGAAAAAATGCGACAGAAGTAATTGAATATTTATGTCAGCAGTTCATGACAAAAATAGCAATCCACCCAGGTATCGGTTATAGGGTACTAAAATATGAGATTGGCTCTGTCAATAGTTCGATTGGAATAGTTTCTTAGGTTGCCCCTTCAGAGATATTTGAAAAGTTTATTTTTGCGTGCGTTACGCACACGAAATATACCCTTTCTGGGACTTTTCGAACATCCTCTCACATTTTTAGCGGGAGTCTGCTTGAGCCTGATGAAGGGTGTGCAACTGAATAATTCATCTACTTGCAAGTAAGTTCCTTATGGCTTCCTCAATTCATTTCCTCATGTGTGCGCCGGATCATTACGACGTGGATTATGTGATTAATCCATGGATGGAAGGCAACATTCACAAATCTTCGCGCGATCGCGCCGTTGAACAATGGCAAGACCTCTACCACATCATCAAAGACCGGGCCGTGGTGGAGTTGGTGCAACCCCAAAAGGGCGTGCCGGATATGGTGTTCACGGCCAACGCTGGATTAGTGCTGGATAAGACCGTCGTGCTCAGCCGTTTCTTCCACAAAGAACGGCAAGGGGAAGAACCCTTCTTCAAAGAATGGTTTTTGCAACAAGGCTTTACGGTGCATGAACTGCCGAAAGACTTGCCCTTTGAGGGAGCCGGGGATGCGCTATTAGATCGGGAAGGCCGTTGGCTATGGGCCGGCTACGGCTTCCGCTCTGAGTTAGATTCTCACCCCTACCTAGCCAAGTGGCTGGATATTGAAGTGCTATCTCTGCGACTGATGGACGAGCGCTTCTATCACCTGGATACCTGCTTCTGCCCGCTGACGGATGGGTACTTAATGTACTATCCCCCAGCATTTGACGCCTACTCCAATCGCTTGATTGAGATGCGCGTTCCTGAGTCTAAGCGGATTGTGGTGGGTGAAGCCGATGCCGCAAACTTTGCCTGCAACACGGTGAACATTAATCACACCGTGATTATGAACAAAGCCAGTGCAGAATTGCGTGAACGGTTGGAGCAAGCAGGTTTCGAAGTCGTCGAAACGCCACTGACAGAATTTTTGAAAGCCGGTGGTGCAGCGAAGTGCTTGACTCTGCGCGTCACCGAGCCCATTCAACCCCTGCTCCACGGTGCCGCAACCATCGAAAGCCGCACCATTCGTCTAGAAGGCCACCTGCTTGACTCCGGCCTGATCAATCGCGCATTGGATCTGATTGTGGAAGGGGGCGGTAGCTTCCAGGTGTTGAACTTCCAATTGGGTGAACAACGCCAGAGTACGTCTCAGGCCGAAATTAAGGTCACGGCTCCCGACCATAATGTGATGGAAGACATTGTGTCGCAACTCATCGATGTTGGTGCCGTTGCCCCCCCTCAGGAAGTCTGCGACAACCCCCTGGAAACCGTAGAACTGGACGGCGTTGCCCCTGACGATTTCTACGTCACGACTATTTACCCGACAGAAGTACGGGTCAAATGCGAGTGGGTGCGCGTGCAGAACCAGCGCATGGATGGGGCCATTGTAGTCAGTGAGACGCCAGAAGGGCTGATCGCTGAATGCAAGCTGTTGCGGGATCTAAAGAAGGGCGATCGCGTCGTTGTCGGGGTCGAAGGGATTCGGACGGTTCGCAAGACCGAAGCCCGCGACCAGCGCAGCGGCAGTGATAAGGAATTCGGCTTTATGGGCGCAGGCGTCTCCAGCGAACGCCGCGTTGAACTGGTGGTCGAACAGATTGCCTGGGAACTACGGCAGATTCGCGATCGTGGCGGTAAAGTCGTTGTGGTTGCCGGTCCGGTCGTCATTCACACGGGTGGTTCCGAGCACCTCTCCCGCCTGATTCGTGAGGGCTATGTGCAGGCGTTATTGGGTGGAAATGCGATCGCCGTCCACGACATCGAGCAGGCCGTTCTCGGCACCTCCCTCGGTGTGGATATGAAGCGGGGTGTCTCCGTTCGTGGCGGTCACCGTCACCATTTGAAGGTAATCAACTCCGTTCGTCGCCACGGCAATATTGCCAATGCGGTTGAGCAGGGCATGATTACCACCGGCATCTTCTACGAATGCGTGAAGAATGGGGTGCCCTTCTCTTTGGCGGGCTCCATCCGAGATGATGGCCCCTTGCCGGATACCCAAATGGATCTGATCAAAGCTCAGGAAGACTACTCTCGCCATATCCGCGGTGCGGATATGGTGCTGATGCTCTCTTCTATGCTGCACTCCATCGGCGTCGGCAACATGACCCCTGCTGGTGTGAAGTTGGTGTGTGTTGACATTAACCCCGCTGTGGTAACCAAATTGAGCGATCGCGGCTCTGTTGAATCTGTTGGCGTGGTTACTGACGTTGGCCTCTTCTTGAGCCTGCTGGTGCAACAACTCGATAAACTTACCCACGTTTATCAAGTTGCTCAAACGGTATAACTGTCTGTCTTTCCAACTCCCGGTGTCTTTAAAGACACTGGGAGTTTGGCTTTTATGCACAGTCCAGCATTTCTGTTGTCTTTGAATAAGGGTAGGTATCATTTTCCCTGCTTGGGGACGCGTCGCTCCCCAAACCCCTCGACTGGGGGACGGGGTGCCCCTCCCCCAGACCCCCTAGGCAAGGAGATTTTGCAGGAGTCGTGTCAAGCCGCTTCGCATCTGTTGGGTTTTTGATCAGGCTGGGGTGATGTGATCGGTTATGACAAAAAGCGCAATCAGATTAGGATGCAAAGCATTTTTTCCATCGGTGCACAAACTTGATCCTCACCCACCGATGCGAAGCGCCACATTCACCTCCTACCGATAACCCCTTAGCGCAAGGGGGTCTGGGGGACGGCGCCCCGTTCCCCCAGCCGAGGGGTTTGGGGAGCGGCGCGTCCCCAAGCAGGGCACATAACACCCAACCAGGGTACATAACATTCAAAAAAGTATTGGCATTGAGTGATGTGTACAGTACACATCACTCAATGCCAATACTTTTTTGAACAGATAACCGTGTACCGTGTTACTATCATTCCGACAAATGCTGGGGGTGCCTGAGCTACGCCAGGCTGAGATTACACCCTTAGAACCTGAGACCGGCTAGTACCGGCGAAGGGAAAGCAGTTAAGCAATTGGACTGCATTGGACTGCCGAAAAAGGGCGCAGGTTCTATCCCTGCGCCCCTATGTGATTCTGGCGGGCTTCCTGCTGCCAAAGGTTATACAGCATCGCCTCAGTTGGCGGGGTCAGTGTGGCGAGAAACACACCTTCAGGCAAATCCTTCCGAGAAGTTAGCCAGGTACCACGCAGGCTCACCTCTAAAGTTTCAGCATCACAGGGGGAAACAGCGATCGCCCCCTCATCCTCCAATCGCATCAACGCTGCTAACTCCCGCCGACAGCGAGTGCTAGCAGCCAACACAAAGGATGCTGAACACCGCTCCAGGGTGATCGATTGTCCAGATTTCAGCATTAATGTGAGGCGAGGGGGCAGCCAGCTTTCCAGCGATTCAGGTAATAACTCTAAATAGAATCCGGTTTCCGTAAACGTGAATTTCAACATAACGTCGGCATGACTCCGAAAAACGGTTTTGCAGAGCAACGTTTTGGGATCGGGCAAACAAAATCTGGTTCTAGATAGACACGTGTTTCAACACCGTCTTTCCAGACAATCCACGAAAGATGTTGACGTTTAGGTCATGGACAAATTGAGACGCTTTGTGGGGAAGGGCGCTATCATCGAAGCAAGTTGTTGGGTTGTGCCCTCCCGGCCTGCTTCGTCTGCCTGGGTTGTTCATATCCTCATTATCATACTACAATTGTAATACAATGATGTCGATAATGAACAAAGGAGAGTCCTAATGTACACGATCAATCGCACCCCAACCACCGAAATGGAAGTCACCAGCATCCGGCTGGAACGAGATCTCAAAGAGCATCTTAAGAAATTAGCAGGCAGCCAGGGTTATCAAGCCCTTATCCGAGATGTGTTGTGGAACTATGTACAACAGAAATCGGGACAGTTTAGACCCAGTTTAACGCCGGATCAAATACGAGCCAGTGTGGCCGCGATCGCCCAACAAGAAGAAACGTGCGCGTTAACAGGTAAAATCATCAAGCCCCATGAACGGATGATATTGGGGTGGACAACGACAGGTGAGATGGTGCCCCTCAGCGAAGGGAGCCTTGCTGCATAGGAACTTTACGTCATGACCTTCCGACCGCGAAAACGATTTGCTCAGCACTGGCTACGCAGTGAGAAAGCCCTTCAGCGAATTGTTTCCGCCGCGAATCTGTCAGGAGGTCAAGCCCTCGTCCGTCCTACGCAATCCGATGAGGGGTTGCCGGACGACATCGTACTGGAAATCGGTCCGGGTACAGGCTTGCTGACTCGTCGCTTGCTTCGCCTGGCTCGGGCCGTTGTTTCCGTCGAAATTGATCGAGATCTGGTCAAACTCCTTCAAAAAGAGTTCGCTCAACACTCCACATTCCACCTGATTGAAGGGGATTTCCTCTCCCTCGATCTGGATGCAGCCCTGGCCAACCAACCTGCGTTTCAAACTCCCAATAAGGTTGTCGCCAATATTCCCTACAACATCACCGGCCCCATCCTGGAAAAACTTCTGGGTAGCATTCATCAACCCAATCCCCGCCCCTTTGATAGCCTTGTGCTGCTGATGCAAAAGGAAGTTGCCGAGCGCCTCTGTGCTAAACCGGGCAAGAAAACCTTCGGTGCCCTCTCCGTCCGGGTTCAATACCTCGCTGAGGCAGACTGGATTTGCGACGTCCCGGCCCGAGCGTTCCAGCCACCTCCAAAAGTAGATTCCGCCGTCGTGCGGCTGCGTCCTCGCCCCTTCCCCACGCCGGCCACAAATCCACGCCACATGGAAACCCTCGTCAAACTGGGGTTCGCCAGCCGCCGTAAGATGCTTCGTAACAACCTCAAAGGGATTGTGAAGGATGTTCAGGGGGAAGGGAGTGAGCGCGATACTCTCACCGACCTTTTCACCCGCCTCAACCTGAACCCCCAGGCCCGCGCCGAGGACCTGAGCGTTAGCGACTGGGTTAATCTCAGCAATACCTTATTAAGTGAAGGTTCTACAGCTTTACCTGAGGTTCCTGCGGAGGAGGAGATAGAGGCGATCGCTCCCATCCCACCTGCATTGTAGAACTGAAGCATTCAGATAAACATTCCCAACAGTGGCATGATAGGAAAGTTGCAAAAATGTCATGGATTCAGTACCCATGCGCTCCTATCTCCTGACCGCCCCCGCCAAAATTAACTTTTATCTAGAAATTTTGGGCGATCGCCCTGACGGTTACCATGAACTCGCAATGGTGATGCAGAGCATTGCCCTGGCTGATCGCATTCAGATTCGCCCCAACGGAACCACTCGTATCCAGGTGCAATGCGATAACCCTGAAGTTCCAGCAGACACCTCAAATCTCGCCTATCGGGCGGCCAAACTCATGGCAGACGAGTTTGAGGATGCCTACAGTCAATATGGTGGCGTAGACATCTTTATTGAAAAGAACATTCCCATTGGGGCGGGGCTGGCGGGTGGCTCAACGGATGCTGCCGCCGTGCTGGTGGGTCTGGATTTGATGTGGGGCTTAGGTCTCACCCAAATTGAATTGCAGGAACTAGCGGCGCGATTGGGGTCAGATATTCCTTTTTGTGTGTCTGGGGGAACGGCGATCGCCACCGGGCGTGGTGAGAGGTTAGCACCCCTCACGGATTTAAGTGGGCTGTCTGTAGTGCTGGGCAAATACCGCAGCCTCTCCGTTTCGACACCGTGGGCCTACAAAACCTATCGCCAACAATTTGGTCACACTTATATTCGAGAAAGCGATCGGTTTTCCACCCAGCGTCAAGCAATGCAATCCGGTGCTCTGGTTAGCGCCATCAGCCACCAGGACACGGGCCAGATTGGCAAATACCTTCACAATGACCTGGAAAAAGTTGTTCTCCCGGAGTACCCGCAGGTTGCAGAATTAAAAGCTGCAATGCAAGCTTGCAATCCTTTAGGTTGTATGATGTCTGGCTCTGGCCCCACTGTGTTTGCCCTAGCCGCAACCCCCGCCGCCGCTGCACAGATTCGAGACCGAGTACGGGAAACCATCCCCAACCCCGACCTGCAACTCTGGGTCACAGAGCTATGCCCCACCGGTATTCAGTTGGCCTCAAGCTGAAACGTTCCACAATTCGGTATTTTTGAGTGCGACGCATAAGCTGCCCTCAAAAATACTCTCAGCCCAAACTGAGGTATAGCGCTGCGCAGATTAAGTACGGTGGTGTGGGGGACGAAGTGTCCCACACCATCGTTGCTGTACGTAATGCACTTGCACATTGCTAATAAGTCCAGTTTTTATTTACCCACAAGGAATCCATCCTGCTCTAGGATGAGAATGATTCTGCAGACCAAACGGAACCCCCGCTGTATGGTGAACGAACCTTCTCAAAACCTGCAAACCGCTAAGCCCAAGACGCAGGAAGAGCCGCTTGATAAGCCTCCCACCGTGCTTCGATGCGTCACCGGGGCAGTCATTTCTGCATTATTTTCCGTTGGCCTTTACATGCTAACGACCTCCATTCACCAAACCTTAGATGCAACTCCCATCGTCTCGGATAACTACTTAACGGTGCGGATCTCTACATTGGTGCGATCGCTGGTCATTGGGATGGGAGCTTTGGGCACTATTACGTTCAGCGTCACAACGTTGGGGCTGATTGGATTAGCACTTCAACTACTGATCAAAGGCCAGCCAGCTACCTCCGACAAATAAAGTCGACCTCAGAGCCTATTTGAAAACCGAATTTTGGAAGGGTACGGTGTGTATGCACCGCGCTCTCCCAAAATTCGGTTTTCGGTTTTGGATAGGTTCTATAGCAATGTGCAAGTGCGTTAAGTACAACAACGGTGGTGTGGGGCACGAAGTGCCCCACATCACCGTACTTAATCAACCTCAGTTCGGGTTAAGGGCTTTTTCGAGTGCCGCGCTTCGCGCGGCACTCGAAAAAGCCCATTATTGCGTGCGCGTCGCGCACGCAATAATGGGCGGTTCAGCTTATCCCGAACTGACGTTAATCAACATGCACAGCGCTATAGGTATTGATTGAACCTGGGAGAACCACTGGTTTTGCCCCTTCCCACAACCATTTCTTTGGATGCCAAGCAATTCAGAGCCACGGAGTATTGGCGTGAGCCCAAGGCTTATTACAATATGTAAACGCTTATCAGAAAGGGTATGACCGTAGGTATCTGGATTCTGGGGGATCAGCTATCCCATCAACAGGCAGCATTAGTACAGTATGGCGATCGCTCCTCCCAAACTCCCGTCATTCTCATTGAATCGCTTCAGTGGGTACGAAAGCGGCCCTATCATCGGCAAAAGTTGGTGCTGGTCTGGTCAGCGATGCGCCATTTTGCAGAAGAACTGCGCCAACAAGGATGGCCCGTAACCTATGAGGTTGCTGAGGATTTCGAAGCACCTTTGCAGAAGTGGATCGCGACTGAGGGGATCACGGAACTGCAGGTTATGCAGCCGAGCGATCGCCCCTTCCGCAAACTCATGGACGGGTTGGATCTGCCGGTCCCGATCACTTACTTACCCAATAATCATTTTCTTTGGACAACCGATGCCTTTCGCGAATGGGCTAAAAAACGCAAAAACCTGCTGATGGAATTTTTCTATCGAGAGGGACGACAGCGATTTGCTGTTCTCATGCGTGGGGATCAACCTGCAGGAGGGCAATGGAATTTTGACAAAGACAATCGCAAACCGCCTAAGGGAAAATTAGAAACCCCTCATCCCTTGTGGTTCGAGCCTGATGCCATTACCCAGGAGGTCATGGAATGGGTGAAGAACGGCGACTTTACTAGCTATGGAGAAGCTGAGCCCTTTCGGTGGGGAGTAACCCGAGATCACGCGCTGCGGGTACTGGATCACTTCATTACCACCCGGCTACCAACCTTTGGCCCCTATCAAGATGCCATGGTGACTGACGAACACACTCTGTGGCATGCCCTTCTGTCCCCCTACATGAACCTTGGGCTCCTTCACCCTTTGGAAATTATTGAGGCTGTGGAGGCGGTTTGGGAAACCCATGATCTGCCCATCAATGGAGTTGAAGGATTCGTCCGACAAGTTCTGGGCTGGCGAGAGTATATGCATGGCCTGTACCAATATATGGATGAGGATTACCCTCAGCGCAATTTCTTCAACCACACGCAACCTTTACCCAAATTCTTTTGGAATTCCAACCAGGCAGATATGAACTGCCTCCATCAGGTTCTGAAGCAAATTGAGCACATGGGCTATGCCCACCACATCCAACGCTTGATGATTCTGGCCAACTTCTCACTGATTGCTGGGTTTTCTCCCCAGGAGGTAGAGAGCTGGTTCCATGCCGCTTTTATTGATGCGTACGACTGGGTCATGCAGCCCAATGTTATTGGTATGGGCTTATTTGCTGATGGAGGCATACTGGCATCGAAGCCTTACGCTTCCTCGGCAAATTATGTCAATAAGATGAGCGATTATTGTAAAGGGTGCCGCTATGATCCAAAAGCTCGGACAGGCGATCGGACCTGCCCCTTCAATTTCTTTTACTGGGATTTCCTGGCTCGCCATCGCGAGAAACTTTCCAGTCAGGGTCGCATGACGTTCATTCTCAAAAACCTGGATAAAATGCCACCTGAAGAACTCACAGAAATTCGGGAACGCGCTAATGCGTGGCATGCAGCACACCATTAGAGGGAGCTTGAATGGTTGTCTTCCACTCGCACTACGTGGTGAAGAGCAACCCTTTGCTCATTGAGTCAACACCCCCTCTTGGTTTGATCAATCCGGGTTTGCTCCTCAGCACAGGGAACTGCAGACCCTTATGGTCCCTCCTTTAACCAATTACCACATCAAGCTATTGGCGGCAGCGCTCATGGTGGTTGACCATGTGGGCGTTATTTTCTTTCCGGAACTGCCGATTTTGCGAGTGATCGGTCGATTTAGCTTTCCACTGTTTGCCTGGCTTCTGGTGCAAGGCGAGCAGTATACCCACCACATGCCACGCTATTTGCTGCGCTTAATTGCCTGGGGATTTATCTCACACCCGGTTTACCTCTGGGCTTTTGAAATTAGTGAGCCCGATCTCAACATTCTGTTCAGTCTGGCTTTAGGTGCGTTGTGCCTACGAGGGCGTCGCCAATACCCCCAATGGGAGCTACCCATTTGGGTTGGAGGAGGTGTGCTGGCAGAACTTAGTCATGCTAGCTACGGGTTTTATGGAATTGGAGCGATCGCCCTAATTCGCACCTACAAACTTACCGCCCTCTGGTGGCTGTTCTGGATTTTGCTCCACCTCTTCACTGAACTCCAATGGGGGTACAACCAACTTCCTGCCGTCCTTTCCCCCCTAATCTTTCACCTGACCAATGGCGAGCGAGGGGCAAAAGCCCGTTGGTTTTATCTGTTTTACCCAGCTCATCTATTAATATTGGGTCTCATTCATCTTCAGATACAACAACCAACCGGGTAGACCCGCCAAAAACTTTGAGGCCTGATGCTCAGCCCCAAATTTCGGGTTATCTCACTTAGACAGGACTTACGCATTTATGCTGTGAGTGGGGTGCTCTGCACCCCACTCACAGCATAAATGCTCTAGATATAGCGGACTTGCGTAAGCCCTGTTAGAAACAGATACTTCGCAACCTGTAATTTTTTTGTAGAGACGGCTTCGCCACCTCCACAAAAAAATTACAGGTTATTTTGTTTGTGATCCTTAGCACTGCGTTGGACGTTTGGTTGATGGCTATGGCAGGGAACGTAAAACGCTCTTTCCACAACCATCAACCAAACTTTTGAAATACAACCTTCCACTCCAGGAGTGAGATAACCCTCAACTTGAACTCCTAAGTGACACAGTTGAGAGGAACTCAAGAACCAACCCGAATGCGAACTGCCAAAGCTTAGTTGAGTGCAGATGCCTGCTGCATTAGAACTCGTCGCTGCCGTAGCCCGACATGTCAGTGTCCTGATCCCGCTTCGAACCTAACAACTCCAACCGATCAACCCGAATGACAGGCTTGGAACGCTCAGCGCCTGTGCCGCGATCTTGCCAGTAGTCAAACTTCAGCGCACCCGTCACACCAATCAAACTACCCTTACGAACATAATCAGCAGCGACCTGAGCGGTTTTACCCCAAATTTCGAGGTTAAACCAATCGGGTTCGTCATTATTGCGGCTGCGGCGGTTGACCGCCAAGGTCAGATTGCAGACCACACTACCCGACTCAAAATATTTCACCTCTGGGTCACGACCTGCCCGACCCACCAGCGTTACAACGTTCAAACTCATCGTGGTTCAACCCCAAAAGCACAATAGTGGTGAAAACCTGGCAACAAAGTCAGTTATTATGGCGGAAATTTACGGATTTGTACAAAGTCTGTGGGAATCATAGTACAAAGCCCTGCCCACAGGCATCGTAGTAGAGCTTTCAACAAATTTAGAAGGCTACCTCTTTTTAATACTAGTCTATTTGTACTAATTCAGAAGAGCCGAGAAGCAATTTATACTTCGGCGGTTTGACAAGTTTTCAGTACGGGCTGTATTACCCGGTGGGCGAGCGATCGCCCTGTTCCTTCCACTTTTCTCAATTATTCATCATTCAAAGGACAATCGGGTGCTGTAAACTCTTGACAAGAAACGTAATAAAATCCACCTCGACTGCCCTTCTTTAGGGCCTTGACGTTGTAGAGTGGTGCAGTTAAGGTTTACGCCGGGTCGCTCGAAACTGAAGAGCAGGCATTTGACGACAATTAGGAGCTAGGTAAACTCGTGGGACTCTTCAATCGCTTTTCACTTTCGCGTGACATGGGTATCGACCTCGGTACTGCTAACACGCTGGTTTATGTTTCGGGCCGGGGCATCGTGTTACAAGAGCCCTCCGTCGTCGCCATTGACCAAAACAAAAAATTGCCTCTGGCTGTTGGTGAAGACGCAAAGAAAATGTTAGGCCGTACCCCTGGTGACGTGGTTGCGCTTCGCCCCTTGCGCGATGGTGTAATTGCCGACTTTGATACCGCCGAATTGATGCTGAAGCACTTCATTCGCCGGGTTCATGAAGGGCGTACCCTCGTTTCACCCCGTATCGTGATCGGGATTCCCAGCGGAGTAACCGGGGTTGAGCGTCGGGCTGTTATGGAAGCGGCTTCTCAAGCAGGAGCCCGTGATGTTTATCTGATTGATGAACCTGTAGCGGCAGCCATTGGGGCGGGGTTGCCTGTTGCCGAGCCAACAGGCAACATGATCATTGATATTGGTGGCGGTACGACTGAAGTTGCCGTCCTCAGTTTGCAAGGTACTGTGTTGAGCGAGTCCGTGCGAGTGGCTGGTGATGAACTGAGTGAAGCCATCTCTCAGTACATGAAGAAGGTCCACAACCTGGTGATTGGGGAACGCACGGCCGAGGAAATCAAAATTAGCATTGGTTCCGCCTACCCCACGGACGAAGACGAGATTGCATTAGAGGTACGCGGTCTTCACCTTTTGTCTGGGTTACCCCGCACGATTACTGTCAAGAGCGCCGAAATTCGCGAAGCCATGGCTGAGCCATTGACAGTCATCATTGAGGCCGTGAAGCGAACCCTGGAGCGTACACCTCCCGAACTGGCAGCTGATATTATCGATCGCGGAATTATGCTGGCCGGGGGTGGTGCATTGCTCAAAGGTCTAGATACTCTCATCAGCCATGAAACAGGAATAGTGACTCATGTTGCGGCTGATCCTCTTAGCTGTGTAGTTCTGGGTACAGGTCGTGTTCTTGAGAACTTCAAGCAATTGGAGCGGGTATTCAGCGGTCACTCTCGCAATATGTAAGTTGATGAAACCTGTTGGTATCACACAACTTAATGCCAACAGGCTTCCTGCTTATTTCGAATCTGCAAACCCTAGAGTGCACATGCCGGAATGTTAACGTTACGCCGCTGGTGGAGTCGTCAAGGGCTTCGGTTAATTCTGATTGGCTTGGCGCTATCCTTTGCCTGGGGGCTGAAACAGTCTCAGGGTGGAGCGGTGTATGAACTTTACCGCTTGCTGACCCTCCCCTTTCAACCCCAAGAAGATACGCAACAGCTCGTTCTAGAAAATGCCACTATTCGAGAGCTTCAAAGCCGAGTTGTGGAACTGGAAAGCCAAAACCAGAGCCTGCGCCAACTCATTAATTATCGAGATGGCCAATCCAAGGGGATTGTTGCCCCCGTCATTGGCCGTAGCGCGGATCACTGGTGGCAGCAAGTCGTTCTAGGACGTGGAAGCAATGATGGCATTAAGGTTGGAGACGTGGTATCTGGAACGGGGGGCCTGGTTGGTCGGATAACCCAGGTGACACCCAATACCAGCCGGGTATTGTTAGTAACAGATCCAACAAGTCAGGTTGGAGTAACCATTAGCCGTTCCCGTGTAGTGGGCGTTATGCGAGGTCAGGCGGGCAACCGTGCGGTTATGCAGTTCTTTGAGAAAGTGCCCGATGTTCGTCCGGGAGATGTGGTCGCAACGTCTCCTATCAGTCACTTAATGCCTGCGGGGTTACCCGTTGGGCAGGTAGAGTCTGTAGATTTGCGTAAGAGCCCAGCTCCAGAAGCAGTCATTGAGCTTTCAGCTCCCATTGGTTATCTGGACTGGGTGATTGTGACGTCAAATTCTAAATCTCAGGATTGGTAGCGGAGGTGTCTGCCTGTGTTTGACCCCTATCGCTGGTCCCCTTTGCAGCGGCGATCGTTCAATTGGGCTGTTACCATCTTCTCTATATTGGTCTGTTTGCTGATCATGCCAACCCGGTTCCCAGGCATGGAGCTGCTAGGCGTTGGCCCAAACTGGATGTTAATTTGGGTCGTCGTTTGGAGCGTTAATCGCACGGCTTGGGAAGGCGCGCTGGCAGGCCTAATTCTTGGTCTGATTCAAGACGGAATGACAACGCCTCATCCGAGCCATGCGGTTAGTCTGGCGATCGTCGCTGTTTTAACAGCCCGTATTCGTAAGCAGCGTTATATTCAGGAAGACTTCATTTCCATTGCCCTCATTGTATTTGGCATGGCTGTAGTCGCAGAAACAGTCGTTGCTCTACAGTTCAGTCTGGGCAGCATCCGGGGAGTATCTGAAACCTATCCAACCATTGGTGAAATCTGGCTGTTTCATCAGCAAATTGCCCTCTGTTCGGCCATTTTAAGCAGCCTGTGGGCTCCGGTCATCTACTACCCTTTGAAACGTTGGTGGCAGATGATAGAGACCATTGAACAGGCCCAGATGGGTTAACCGTCGTGAGCAAAGGCTAAAGGCGGTGAGGCATGCCCCTCAGCCTTTGTCCTATTGAAATCAGGCCCGAAAACCGCACGCCTTTGGCGCGCGGTTTTCGGGCATCAAAGCCAAGAGTTCACGCCCGTAGGGCGTGAACTCTTGGCTTTGATGCCCATACTGAGAATTGCTGGCATTAATGTTGTGTGGTGTGCAAAGTACACCGCACAACATTAATGCTTTAACTAGGGTGAGCGTACGTAAATCCTATTCCTATAGTGCTATGCACATTGATTAAGTACGGTGGTGTAGCACCTCGTGCCTCACACCACCGTTACTGTACTTACCGCGCTTGCCCGTTGCTATCTTGAAAAGAATTAGCAAAATGGCTCCGCAATATCAAAGAGAGTGAGGGCTTATCCACACTCTCTTTGATACATGAGAATTTTTTAGCCAACTAACACGGGAAACGCTTCCGTCTGGTAAACCAGGTAGTGAGCGGCTGAAAGCAGATCATGGTGAATACGGGTTGGCTGGAAGCGATTTAGATAGGTTTGGCTGCGAATGCCTGATGTAACAGCGATCGTGCGAATGTGGTTGGCTTGGCCTGCCAGTACATCAGCCTCAGTGTCCCCAATCATCCAGGCATGAGCATTGGGTGAAATGCCATAGTCAGCCATCACTTGCATAAGCAGAGCATTTTTCTGCTCAGCCTGATTGTGATAGGCCGCATCCTTGTCATGGGTTCCGCGAATATCAGTAAAGAGCCGAGCTAAACCATAACTTTGCAAAATTTGCTCAGCCTGCTGTTGGCATCGCAGGGTCACTAGAAAAAGCTGCGCTCCCTGAGCGTGCAGTAAAGACAGAGCCCAACGAACACCAGGCTGTAGAGTATCTCGATGGAGTAATGCAGGCTGATTAACGATATGAGTTACCCGCTGTAAAAATGCATCGAAATACTCAGCTGGCAAACCCGATCGCATTGCAATTTCGAGATCAGGCACTCGATTTTGTTTCATGTGCCAGAACTGTTGTTTATCCAATTGATGGATAGGGAGAGCGGTACCTTGAGCATGACAGTCAGCTTGAACATCTGCCAAGGCCAACAGATAGGTCTGATAGTATCGCTCAGATACATCAAGAATTGGCCCATCAAAATCACAGAACACAGTCATCGGAGCGCAAGTGGATGTTCTCTTGGCACCGGGAACCATGGATATTAATCTTTGGCTAATAGCAACTACGTTCCCCATCCGAGTACGCTGAATCGAATTAAATTTAAATACTTCTTCACAATATCACAATTTCATAAGGTGCAAAAAAACTAACTGCTTTGACTAATAAGTTAATCTTATGTATCAGGTTTTACCTAAGCACCTAGGCCCACAAGGATTGGCTCCATCACTAATTTCGTCCTCTCACACGCAAGCCATAGCATTTTTCAATACCAACCTTCTCGTCGTGTTGAGCCTGATAGCGGGTCCTGTTTCAAATGTGTGGATGAGATGTGGTGAAAGGGGTACTTCGTACCCCTTTCACCACATCTCATCCACACATCTAGAACACTACCTTGGTAGCGTAAGCAACGCTAAGTCCTACGATGAGAAGATCGCCTCGCGTTCCAGAAGCAATGTTACAGGCCCATCATTTTCAATAGAAACCTGCATCATTGCACCAAATCGTCCTGTCTCCACCCGTAGACCACTCTGCCGCAGAATTAACACAAAGGTGTTGTACAGTGCTTCTGCGGTGCTAGGAGGAGCAGCCTGGTCGAAGGAAGGCCGCCTTCCCTTGCGACAATCGCCATAGAGTGTGAATTGGCTGATAACGAGCAATTCTCCGCCAATCTCCTGAACCGAACAATCGAAGCGATCGCCCTCCTTTCCTGAGAATATCCGCAAATCCAGACACTTTCGTGCCATCCACTGCAACTGTTCCTCAGCATCCCCTTCTGCGATCCCAACCAGTAAGTTTAGTCCCCGTCCAATCTGTCCTACGACTTCTCCATCAACTACAACTTGTGATGACCGTACCCGTTGAATAACTACTCGCACTGTCCTATTTCCTTCTTAGAATTGAGGTTAACTCACACGGCAAAGACTTTAAATTCTAATCAAACTAAATCCGCAGCAGGCAAAAAAAGAAGGTGGAAGCAAAGCTTTCACCTTCTTTTTGCCCTATAAGGCTATTCGTTGATGACCTATGCCTGCCGCTTCTGTAAGACAGGGTTATCCGAAGGTAGGGCAATCAAGTTATCTGCATAGGAGCAGATCAGCCCGCGTTGACGGAGTTTGCCCATCAGGCGGGTAACAGTAACACGGGTGGAGCCGATCGCGCTACCAATCTGAGCATGAGTCAAAGTCCAGGGAAGATAATAGCCATCGTCAAAGGGCTCACCAAACTCTTCAATGAGCAGAGTAATAAACCCTAGCAACCGATCAATCGTCCGCCGCTGCCCTAGGGTGCTAAGCCAGAGCAGTTTGCGCTGGTGTTGATGACGGAAGGCGTCTAACACTTCGCGACGAAAATGAGGCCAATGGTCTAGGTCGTGCCAGTACAGCCAGATGACTGAAGTTTGATCAACATGGGCGAAGGCTTGCAGGGTAAAGGGCGATTGCACCACAATCTCAAAGGGTTGCCCAGCCCCAACAAAACCTAAAAATGCCTCCTCAGCCTCTAAAGGACGAGAAATGCGTGAATTACTGCTGGATGCACTCACCTGAGCTTCACCCACCAAGCGAATCGATCCCCGTTCAACTAGATAAAGCAAGCCAGGACGAGCAGGGATTTTTTCGTCTTTCGTAAAAGACCGACAACGATAATGCTCCTGAGCCCAATCGGTGATCCGTTGCCAGGTCAAGAAGGGTCTGGAGGAGTCTGATGGGGATGTGATGGGATACATAGATACTCACTCGTCGGTATCAGTAGAAGTGCGCGATGGCGACTGCACTTTGAAAACAACACTCGTCAGCTGAAGCCGAATATGCAAGGAGCCACACTTACCCAAACTGACCACAGTATATTCGCCTTTAATCTTAACTATAGTAAGGAAAATTACGGAGTCCAGATAAATTGCGACACATATGTCCTGTTCAGTTCATCAAAAATTAATAGTTGAATACTAGGCTTCTCTGTGTTTTCACAGAATCGAACTCAGGCTCAGGATGATTCCTGACGATATTTGTGGCAGCATTGACGCCAATTTACGTAAATTTCACAGATTGAATTCAATGTTTTATTAAGACTTTATGAAGAGTAAACACTCTTTAAAGTTTTTTTAATTTCGGATGCGGATGCTCAACACTTCAAGATTGGGCAATGGCAATGTTTTACGTTTGCCTGGAAAATTTTTTGACATGGACAAACTTTAAGTTATTGAGTACTAGCGCCCCTTGCACTCCACGATTCGATTACAAACTCTCCTAAACCAGCAGGTACACACCATTCTGGAAGAGACCTTGAAGCTATTGCCTCAGGAGTGGTGCGACTTATTCCCTTCCAGTAGTGCTAGCGCTTGGGAGAAAGTTATGGCTGATCTGGTGGCATCTAATGCGATCAGGCGTGTACGCCGAACAGAAGCCATCATTTATCAATGGGCGATCGCCCCTCAACTCAGTCCTCTACTCTCTATACCTAGCGCTACTATCGCTCAGAAGCTGGTAGACCTTCTTACACATGGCTCTAAACCACTTGTAAGAAGCGATCCCGGGTACAAGCTGCGAGCTGAAATTTGGGTAAATTGTCGCGTGACTGTCTATGCTCATCACTTGATTCAAATTGAGGTGAGCGATCGGGCTCTAGCAAGCTGGTTACAGCAAGTTATTGCGTTACCAGACCTAGAACTTACGCCCTCCGTCTTCCGTAGAGAAGACAGTGCAACCTCCAATCGACGGTCGCTGGAGGGTATATTTCCGCTGCAAGCCGCTCATGCCCGATGCTGTTCATTACTTCGTCTAGGGGAGCGGGAAGGGCTTATAAAGATCTACCCAGCAGACGAGAAGAGTTTGCCTCAGAGGATAGATTGGCCTAATCCCCTTTCCTGGCTTCAGGAAGAGGGCCAACTGAGACTGGTTCACCCCAGTGAGCGGTACTTACTTGTCTCTGGGGTTGAAGTTTTGGGCGATCGCACATTTTCCCCAAGTCAAATACATTTCAGCGAACGTTTTTTTGCATTTGACGCAGCTTGTCGCATTTTGGGCGAGATCAAAGCCCACGCCCCTCAGTTGGCTCAGGCCCGTTTAGGGCTCATTCTTTTCAGTCGTCACTGTCTCGCGCAGAGTTTGGAGATCCAGGGAATAGAGCCTCTTTGTGAACTCTGAAACCTGCATGACTAATGTGTACTATTGTCAGGTTCTGATGACTTTTTCAAATAAGAGCTGACAAATCCAATCATCGTCTGATAGAGTGGCGGATGTGTGAGGAGCGAACCAGCGAGAGCACCGAGACGAAACACGGTCAGTCGTCGGTGCTCTTTCTGACATTTAAAGAGGTTACTTCCTCTAGAAGGCGAAAGAACAGCTCCTTTAATATTTTTTCAATATGAAGATGGGCCTAATGCTTTACGTTCTGCTTAGACGGAACGTAAAGCATTAGGCCCATCTTCAGTAGACCTCGTGCGTGAATCGTTGTGTGGCTTCGCCACGCAACGATTCACACCCTCAAAACCGATTCATGCAGGAGGTCTACTATTGAAACAGATTAGGTTAATAGGAATTTTTCAATAGCAACGGCGGCACCGCTCGCTTCTACACTGGGTGCAACCCACTGCGCCATTCTTTTAACAGCTTCGGGGGCATCTCCCATGGCGACGCCAATCCCGGCATATTCCAGCATTTCCAGGTCATTCAGGTTATCACCGATGGTCATGACTTGATCCGCCTCTAATCCCAGCAATTCCTCCGCGATGTATCGTACCGCCGTTCCCTTATTAACTTGGGGGTTCGTGGCCTCCAAAAAGATATCTACAGACTTGGTGAGGTAGATATCTGTTGGGGCATAGCGTTTTTTGAGCAGTTGCCAGAGTTGATCAATCAGATCGACATCCGAGCTTTGCACAAGAACTTTGGTGGGATCAACAGTGAGAAGCTGGCGCAGATCGCCAACTGCATGAGCTGCAACAGACGATCGCTCAACGTAGCGCTCCGTTTCCTCTAACATTTCGCGCACGTAAAGCTGGTCGTTGATATAGAAGTGGATAGAGAGGCGATCGCGCAATTCTGGCTGCTCAAAAAAATCCAACAGCTCATGGGCATACTCACGGGAAAGCGTCCAGTGGCGATGGACTTCGTTTGTCTGTGGGTCTTGAATCCAGGCTCCCTGGTAAGCCATCAAGGGTAGGGTAGAAGCGATCGCCTGATGAAAGCGAAGCGCAGATTGATACATACGCCCAGTGGCGATCGCGACTTGTATACCCCGCTCTTGAGCGGCCTGGATAGCTTGTAAAACTTTCGCCTCAATTTGATTGGAATGCCCGACCACGGTGCCATCCAGATCCATGACCAATAGCCGAATATCTTTCATTATTTTGGGAACTAAAAAGTTGAATGAGAAGAATTGAATTGTTAGGTCATCCACGTTTCAATTTTCCATTCATGACTGTAGCCCGTTTTGAGAAGCCTACGTCAGCCTGGTCATGTTTCAAACGTATGGATGGGGTGTGGTGAGGGAAATACTTCGCGCCCCATTCACCACACCCCATCCATACGTCTAGAACACTATCTGTCAGCACTACAGCGCTTTCAAACGCTTAAAATCTAGTTGCTTTTGTGAGAGCCGCACTCCGCGCGGTTCTCACAAAAGCAAGCGCGGCTGATTCAGGTACAAAGCGCTGTCATACGAACGATGGGTCTCCTGAAGTAGACTGCCTGCCCTTAAGCGAACCCATAAGGAACGGAAATTTCAGCTTTTATTAACAGGGTTTTCAAGCAACCCTTGTTAGGATTTTGCCGACTTCAAACAGAGGGACCGACATGAGTACGACGCAGGTGCTTGAATTCATGCACAAGACGGCGGCAGATATTACCCTGCAACATGAGCTAGAAGCATTGCTTGGAGTTGGCGATGGCAATATTAGCAGCGAAGCTGAATTAGATACGGCTGAAACCGAAGCCCTCCTTGGGGATCGTGCTCCTACTGTGACTGAATTTGCAGCTAAAAAGGGCTATCAGTTCTCTGTCGATGAATTAGTAATCGTCGTTAGTGCGTTTCAGCGACATCATTCTGGCGAACTATCTGATGAGGCTTTTGCCCAGTTAGTAGGCAGCGCCTCAGCTCAATCGGTCAATTCTTCAGCACTGCGGCGACTGACCCAATTTCTCAGCAAAACCTATTTGGGAATCGATCTGAAGAGTTAGGTGTCAAAACCCATCAAAAAGTTAAGCCAGAGCTAAAACCCTTGGCCTAGACAGTTTTGTTCTACAGCCTTACGCAATCTATGGCCTTTATTGCGTTAGTTGTCCCCAATTCAGGATAGGCTGACGTGCTCATTTTGGCATGCGCAAAGCGCACGCTAAAATGAGTGTTTTCGAGTGCCGCGCGTTGCTCAGCACTCGAAAACGCCCTTAACTCGAACTCATGCCCTAACTAAGTTTTTGAAGGGGGCTACAACCGATCGCCCCCTCAAAGCGCAGTTACCTTAGGTGTCAGAGGAATCGTAACGGCCTTCAGGCAAAAGCAGCATGGCATCTCCAAAGGAGTAAAAACGGTATTCCTGAGCGATCGCCTCCTCGTATAAGTTAAGCAACCGCTTGCGCCCCACAAAAGCACTGACGAGCATCATCAAGCTGGATTGGGGCAAGTGGAAATTGGTAATTAAACCGTCGACGACCTGCCACTGATAGCCAGGGTAAATATACAACTCAGTCTTTCCCTGAAAGGGCTTAAGGCCACCATCCTGAGCCGCCCCTTCTAGCGATCGGATTACGGTAGTGCCCACGGCAATGACCCGCCCACCTCGGGCTTTCGTCTCCTGAATTTTTTCGACCACCTCGGGCGAGATCTCCAACCACTCACCATGCATCCGGTGGGTCGTAATATCGTCGACCTCGACCGGCCGAAACGTTCCGACTCCCACATGCAAGGTAATGAAGGTCTGTTCAATGCCCTGAGATTTCAAGTTTTCCAGGAGCTCGGGGGTAAAGTGTAGTCCGGCAGTAGGAGCGGCTGCCGAACCTGGCTCATTTGCGTACACCGTCTGGTACTGGTCAGGGGCAGCCTCGCTACCCGTGATGTAGGGGGGAAGGGGGACAACCCCTATCTCATCCAGCACCGAGAGCAAGGATTGCCCCGCTGGTGGCTCAAACTGGATAATTCGCCCCGATGTAGCGGGGTCAACCGCTAATACCGTGGCCTCTAGTTTGGGGGGCTTATCGTGCTCTTCGTCGACGGGAGTGCGATCGCCAAAAAAGTGAATGCGGGCACCGGGCTTTAACCGCCGTCCTGGCCGGACCAGGCACAGCCAGCAATTTCGCTCTTTTTCTTCGAGCAACAACAGTTCAACTTTCCCGCCGCCCACTTTCCGGCCGTAGAGCCGGGCTGGAAGCACACGGGTATCGTTCATCACTAACAGGTCACCAGGCCGTAGCAGGTGCGGCAGTTCACGGAAAATATGATGCTGATATTCAGTTTTGGAAGTAACTACGAGCAGCCGAGAGCTATCCCGGGGGACAGCAGGGTTTTGCGCAATGCGCTCTGGAGGCAGGTGATATTGATATGCCGCCAGTTTCAAGTCGTCATCATCAGGGGGTTGAGCAAACATCAGAACACACACACAGAGACTTAAAGCCAGATTAAGGGAAATCCATCAAGTAAAAATATTTTTTACTTGATGGAGAACATTCTCGCAGATTGGGTGAAATCCCCTATAACAAGTGACGTGTTTCCCCTCACCATAATTGCCTTGATTATTAAGAAAATAGAAAAGTAGAGCACAGTATTGGCCTGGGAGCGATCGGGAAGTATGGAATTCGTCTATTACCTCACTAACGCCAGTTTGACCCTGCGAGTGGTAGAGTACCTCCACCAGGCCTTCTGGCTACAGACCCGGTTTTTGACTGTAATCCACCAGATTAACGGTTGGGTCATCAAAATAAAACTCGAAGAATTACTGGATCCTGAGCAGGAGGGTGATTTCCGAGCCTTCTTGAATGAGCTGGGCAATGCCTATGAGCCAGAAAATCGCGTTCGGATGACGTTTTGGGGTTTGGAGATGGGACAATCCCCGATTGAAGTCATGCGGCGTTATCAGGTAGCTGTCGTATCCCACGGCAAACCCAACCGCCAGGAAATTGAAGAATTTCGTAAGCAGTTCGTAACAGGGTTAGGATATTGTCCTGAAACATTAACCTAAGCCGCCATTTCTCCCTCCATTCTTCAGGCCTACGTTACGGAGAAACCACACCACATTTGTTTCTTCTCAGAAAATAGCAACTCAAGAATTCCACAGCAACACCGCTTATCCATTGGATAAGCGGTGTTGCTTGTCAATTAACGGCGATCGCAGGGGAAGCACAACACCTCAGCGTATTTTCTAGATAGCGCTACGCGTTGAGAACCAGATAGCGTGTTTTTCAAAAACACACTGTCCTAAACAGACCGCGTCAAGCCACAGCAAAAGGAGAGGGTGGGCATTAAGCGCCCACCCTCTCCTTTTGCCGTTGCCTAAATGGCTATCGCAAACACAATTACACCGCTGCCAGGGATGCTAATGGATCAGGAATCGTAGAACTGGGGGCTTCAAACTCCCCGGTTAGTACATATTCCAGCCGTAACCGTAGCCAGGTGATGAACTGAGAATTCGTTGAAACAATGGCCACACTGGGCTGAGGGCATTTGGCCTTAGCTGCCGCAAACTCAGGAGTTTCTAGGAAGGCTGGTTGGCGCACGAGCCAAAAGTCAATGGCTTTTCCCTTTTCTTGATAATCACGATGGCGTTCCTTAAGTACCTCATCGAGAGGTTCTTCCTCTAGAAGAAATTTCTCGCTTGCGAGAAGGTAATAGTAGGTTGTCATACAGCTCCTTGAATCGCTTGTTTCATTTCACGTACAGCCCTCTCCAGCCCCACCAGCACCGCTCGACTAATGATGGAATGACCGATATTTAGTTCTTCCATCCCCTCTAGAGCCGCGACCGGGGCGACATTCCAATAGGTCAGCCCATGACCTGCATTCACCCGTAGACCGTTGGCGATCGCCCGCTGGCAACCCCGGCTCAACACGGCCAGTTCATGAGCATGGCTCACTTCGTTCTGGGCTTCGGCGTAGGTTCCCGTATGGAGTTCCACAAATTGGGCTCCAACGGCAGCGGAGGCCTGAATTTGAACCTCTTCGGGATCAATGAACAGGCTTACGGGAATCCCCGCTCCCTGTAATTGCTCCACGACAAAGCCAATACGAGCTTTCTGCCCAGCCACATCTAAGCCGCCCTCAGTGGTCACTTCCTCGCGCCGTTCTGGCACCAAGGTGACATAGTCAGGGCGAATGTCGAGGGCGATCGCCACCATTTCCTCGGTTGCAGCCATCTCCAGGTTCAGGTGGGTGCGTACAGTCTGTCGCAGAATGCGCACATCCCGTTCCTGGATGTGACGGCGATCCTCCCGCAGGTGAACGGTGATGCCATCGGCCCCGGCCAGTTCTGCCAGAACTGCGGCGGCCACTGGGTCAGGTTCCACCGTACGGCGGGCCTGACGAATGGTTGCCACATGGTCGATATTGACACCCAGAGTAGGCAAAGTGGTCTCTCCCCTTTAAAGACATTCTCTATGATGCCATTGCAGTGGAAGCAATGGATCCGCTTGAAAAAGCTGGGTTTAAACTCGGGTGGCGATTTATCGCGATCGCGACTCCTATCAGGACACAAGAGAGTAGGCACAGCGCGTCTACTCTCTCCATGGGTCTTGAAGGACAAGCTCTAGATGCGCTGGAGAACCCCAGGTTGCTGCAAGTCTGCCAGAGTTCCACTACCTGTACACAACAGCGTTGTTTTCAATTCTGCAATGAGAGCTTCCATCAGTTCATGGAGGGCAGTTTCCGAGGTCGCAGCGGCTTGCAAGAAGGGAAGGGCCAGGCCTCCCAGAGTTGCTCCGAGGGCGATCGCCTTCGCCACATCTAAACCATCTCGCAACCCACCCGAAGCAATGAGCGGCACATGGGGGGCAACCGTTCGAATTTCCGTTAAGCATTCGGCAGTTGGTAGCCCCCAATCACCAAAGGTATTTCCCAGGCGGCGCTGAAGCGGATCTTTCGCGCGCTCCCCTTCAACTTTTGCCCAGGAGGTGCCTCCAGCTCCAGCGACATCAATCGCGCTGATCCCGGCATCCAACAATTTCTCAGCCAAAGAGCCCGATATACCATTGCCCACTTCCTTCGCAATAACGGGAACAGGAAGCTGCTTACAAAGGGTTTTAATTTGGCTCAATAGCCCCCGGAAGTTGCGATCGCCCCCGGTTTGTACCGCCTCCTGCAGGGGGTTCAGGTGCAGAATCAGAGCATCCGCTTCTAACCAGTCCACGATCCGCTGGCATGACTCGATAGTGCAGCCGTAGTTCAGTTGAACGGCTCCTAAATTGGCAAAGAGGGGGATGTCGGGGGCAATAGCCCGCACCGCAAAGGTCGGACGGACTTCAGGATTTTCCAGGGCAACCCGTTGGGAACCGACACCCATTGCAATGCGGTACTGTTGGGCGATCGCGGCCAGACGTTGGTTGATCAGGCGCGCTTGCTCCGTACCCCCAGTCATAGACGAGATCAGGAGGGGAGCCTTGAGTGACTTGCCCAGAAAGGAGGTGGAGATATTGAGCTCATGCCAATCCAGTTCGGGTAGAGCGCAATGGCGAAAGCGGTAGTTTTCTAAGCCACTGGTCGTTTGCCGAAACTGCACATTGTCTTCCAGGCAGACACGAATGTGATCGGCTTTGCGGCTTTGGGTTTCAGTAACGGCTTCCGAGTCCACGGGCAAATTGGCAAACCCCTCCGGGGAAATCAGGGGAGGGAGCGCCTCAACGTTTAACTTCACGGTGTCAGACACAGCTATAAGTGGCTTACATCAAGGGTTTATACGATTATGCTTTGTCAGTCTCCCACGGCATAGATACCCAAACTAATTGCGGCAACATTGCGACACACTTCTGAGGTGCAGCCCTGACACTGCACACTGAGGAGATTTCTGCATCAGAATTTGCCCGTCGCCAGTAATTTTCATTATGAGCTTCAAAGCCGAGAGTTCGTGCCCTACGGGCACGAACTCTCGGCTTTGAAGCCCAAAAACCGCTCGCCTCAGGCGAGCGGTTTTCGGGCTGGATTCCAAAATGAGCATTGCTGGCCCGTCGTGTGAAACTTTATCCGCTTTGTAAGCAAAGTCCCACACGACGGGCAAATTCTGATCATTGCATCCTGTGAAGGGCCGTTGGTGCTGGGAAAGAGGTGGGTACGCTAAGGCTGAATCGCTGAGCGGTAATGGTTATGGGTTTTGTAGTTGCAGGTGTTGTGGTATTCGTTGTGGCTGGAGTGCTGTTCTTTATCCAACGGAACCAGCACAACCGCGCGAACTGTGTGCGAATGGCGCGGGCCGCTACCGTAGCGGAGTTGGAAACCATGGCGAAAGAAATTGCCCAGGAAATTGGTGGCGGCAGTTGGCGGGAGTATGTGAAAGTTGCGGGAGAGATTGTGTGCGATCGCCCTCTCACCGCTCCCCTCAGTGAGCAGCCCTGCGCCCACTACCGCATGACGGTACGCCGAGAGTACGAGGAGCGCGTCACGGTCAAAGATAGCGAGGGCAAAACCCGCGAAGAAACGCAGCGGAGTTCGGAAACCATGTCTACGAATGAGCAATCGGTACCGTTTGTGTTGCGCGATCGCACCGGAACCATTGAAGTCGATTTAGAATCGGCTGACGTTGAAACGATTACTGTTGTTGACGAGTTTCGAGCCGAACAACCTGGGGGTCTCATCTCGTTTGGTGGCTTCACGCTCGCAACGGGAACACCCAGTATGGGCCGCCGTACCCTGGGATATCACTATCATGAAGTGATTCTGCCGTTGCATCGTCAGGCAACTATCGTCGCCAGCATCGTGGATCAGGGTAATAGCCTGGTCTTGAAGAAACCAACAGAGCGGGATAAGCACTTCATTGTTGCCCTCAGAACCGCTGAGGACATCACCAAAGCGGCACAGGACCAAGCGATTCTCCTGCGCCGCATTATGATTGGCTGCGTTGGTTTGGGGAGCGTACTGACCCTGGTTGGATTGGTCAACGCTGTTTTCTAGCAGCAATTTCCATTTTGGAATGAGGCCCTGAAGCCCGCCAGGGTGGGCTTCAAGGCTTTAAGTGTGGGACTCCGCACTCTAAGGGGGCAAAGTCCCACACTTAAAGCTCACAATGAGGATTGCTGGTTTCCTAAAGCAATTCAAACAAACTGGAGGAACTGATGCATCCTCAAAAATACCCCTAACCCAAACAGCGCTTTCTACCAACGCTTCATGACGCTAGAGAAGAACGATTCCCCCAGTCAAAAGTCAAATCACCCGTTTGGGTACCCTGACTAGGCGAGGTTCGCTATAAGGGTCGACACCTACTCTATAGATATGGAAGTTGACTCCTGATTGGCCTGATAAAGGCAGTTGTGGGAGCGAGGGGGGCTCGCTCCCACTTTTTATTGCGAGTGTCGCGTTAGTTAACCTCAGTTCGGGATAAGCTGAAGTGCTCATTTTGGCGTGCGCTTTGCGCACGCCAAAATGAGTGTTTTCGAGTGCCGCGCAGCGCGCGGCACTCGAAAACACCCTTAACCCGAACTCAGGTTAGTTAGGACATCAGGAGAGAATGGGAGCAATACTCCTACTGACTCTCGATGTCCTAACTAACGCGAAGGCTATTCATGTACTAACTATTCTGTACTAATATGCTATGCACTTCATGCACAGCATATTAGTTACAGCAAGTCTGCCAGGGTAGGGTCGTCTTGCAGAGTCTTAATAACTTTTTTGATATCTTGGGTGCGGTCTTTACGAACCACAAGGGTTACTTTGTTATCTCGCACGATAACCACATCTTCTAAACCGATGGTCACAATTAGATCATCATTATCGCTGGAGTAAAGTAACGCTCCCTGAGTATCGAGCCCCACATGGCGGGCCAGTTCTACATTGGGGCTATCGCTCTTGAGTAATCGCTCAATAGCGTTCCAATCACCCAGATCATCCCACGGGAATGTGGCAGGTAGCACACAAGCACGAGCTGTTTTTTCCATTAGGGCATAGTCAATGCTCTGCTTGGGAATTTTTGGATAAATTGATGGGCCTTCCTTGAGCAAGGGTTCCAACACGTAGGGAGCATGGATTTTTAGCTCTTCCAGAGCTACACCTGCCTGGAAGATAAACATGCCACTATTCCAACTGAAACGACCACTTGCAAGAAACTCTTTGGCCGTTTCTACCTCGGGCTTTTCGGTAAAGCGCTGAACGCGATAAGCCGGAAGCTCCAGGTAGTGACCAATCGAGTCGCCCTGTTCAATGTAGCCGTACCCAGTGGAAGGGAAGGTGGGTTGAATGCCGAGGGTGGCGATCGCTCCCTGCTCCTGAGCCAGAGCCGAGGCAGCTCGAAGGGTTTGCTCAAAAAGACTCTGATCTCCAATCCAATGATCAGCAGGGAAGAAACCAACAACCGCATCTTCTCCATAACGCTGAGACGCTTCCAGAGCCGCCCAGGCTACAGCAGGAGCGGTATCTCGCCCCTCTACTTCCACCAACAGGTTAGCCTCTGGCAATTTGGGTAATTGCTCCCGTACCCCTTCTGCGAGGTGAGATGCGGTAATAACCCAGAGGTGCTCCCAATCTCCAGCAAGGGGAAGTAACCGCTCTGCGGTAGCCTGAATCAGGCTGGTTCCACTTCCATCAAGGCTCAAAAACTGTTTGGGGCGGTGCTTCCGGCTCAAAGGCCAAAACCGTTCTCCTTTACCGCCTGCGAGAATAATCGGAATCATGGATACCTTTTCCCTACTGCCATTCGGTTCGCCTCACATCCTACCTGGGTTTCGCCTGGAGACCCGGGGTTTCCCTCGGGTTTTATCAAAATTTTTACGAAATTTGACGGAATACGAGTCCAGAAGGTGTAGATCGAAGTCAAATGCCTTGCTTAGAGGATTAAATCATTGAGATTGGCTATTTCCGTAATTTTATCGTTGCCTGCGGCACTCTTTAGGCTATTGCGTATAAACCCTTATTTTGGAAGGTTTCAGAATAAGTTATCGGAAAGATTGGAACATTTTAGCCATTCTCAAAATCGTCACCCTTTCTACCAATTGTTAAGCAATATTCTGGTAAGTTAATCCGGGTTTGATGAGCGCATTAAGGAAATTCGTTCTTCAGATACAAGGCGCTAATGTTTACATTTGTATAGACTGTTGTTAAATCATTATTTGATTTACACGAGACGCAATAATGAGGTGTGAGACGGAGTGGTACGGTCAAAACAAAACCCTGGACTTGAGTCCGATAAATCTATAACCGCTAAAATCCCTGAGATTCCGTCTGACCCTCTAAAGTTGGCCGGCTCCTCAAAAATTGTGCCAACTCAACGCAAAGTGGGTACTGCGCAAAAGATTGGTTGGGCGATCGCGCTCCTCTTTACAGCAGCCTCATCGACAGCTCTTGCAGCGCTGCTCATGTGGTTTGCCCCCACTCCTCATGCCACAGCAGAACCACCCAACCAGTCCATTAAAGAGTTAGTGCGTGGGGCAGTTGGCTACCGAGTTACCCGTCCTGTCAATATTTTAGTGATGGGTATCGACCGGGTTCTGACAGCACCTCCTGATTCTCCAGAGGTTTTTTCTGGGCGCAGTGACACCATGCTGCTGGTTCACGTCGACCCCGATGGCAATAAGGTGAATGTCCTTTCCATTCCCCGTGATACACAAGTGCGCATTCCGGGGGTGGGCATCACAAAAATCAACCATGCCAATATGGAGGGCGGAGCAGAGCTAGCCGCTACCACCGTCACAGAAAATTTTGAAGGGGTTACGATTGACCGCTACGTACGAGTAGATACGTCTGCATTTAAGGAACTCGTCGATCTGCTGGGCGGAGTTGAGGTTTACGTTCCCACCCGAATGAAGTACACCGATAACACTCAAAAACTTCACATCGATCTGGAGCCGGGCTTGCAAGTGCTGAACGGTGATCAGGCTGAGCAATTTGCACGCTTCCGTAAAGATGCGACGGGTGATATTGGCCGCGTACAGCGACAACAGCAGTTAATTCGTGCCCTGCGCGAACGTGTTGCAAATCCCACAATTATCCCTAAGATCCCTCAAATTATTGAATTACTAAAGAGCCACATTGACACCAACATGTCAATGGAAGAGATGTTAGCCCTGGCGAACTTTGGCTTACAGCTAGAGCGAGATAACTTTCAGATGGTGCTGTTGCCTGGGCGCTTTAGCCGTCCTGATGAATCCGTTGCAAGCTATTGGATTTTGAACCCTGAAGGGAAGGCGCGGCTCATGCAGCAGTTCTTTGGGGTTGCCTCTGACGGCGGGGAAGCCTATGAAGCAACTGATATCAATCGCCTCAGAATTGCTGTCCAAAATGCAACAGGTTCCCCGGAAGTGGGTAATAAGGTTGCCCGTTATCTTCGAGACCAAGGTTTCCGCAACGTCTATGTTGTCCACGATTGGTCGGAAGTGCTTCCTCAAACGGAAGTCATTAGCCAAAATGGCGATCTGGACAGTGCTCGGCAGCTACAAACTACGCTGCAATTGGGGCAGGTCATTCCAGCGTCGACGGGCGATCTCGATTCTGATCTGACACTTCGTGTCGGTGAAGACTGGCTAGAGTTGCACAGCCAGGAGGTAGAGTAACATCAGATTTTTTTGAGGCATGGAGAATCCCTCAAAAAAATCTGAACTGTTAATCTTTAAAGTGTCAGACAGCTGAAAGGCACCCGGCACTTTAAAGATCAATAGTTTAGTAGGGTTTGTGGAACGCAGGCATGCAACAGGCAAATTCTCCGATGGGTCGTTGGTTAAAGCGCAGCTTAGCAGTTTTGCTCATTCTCCTAATGGCATGCTTATGGGTTTTGCTTGGTGCGGCACCCGTTGAGGCCGCCATTGACACCGTTAATTACAACAACGCCAATCTGGAAAACTATGATTTTTCAGGAGCCGACCTATCGGGAAAGGCGTTTGTTGCAGCGGAGATGCGAGGTATTAATCTGCACAACGCCAATCTAACCAATGCCATTTTGACCAAAGCTGTGATGCTCAGAGCAGATATGTCAGGCGCCAACCTGACTGGTGCGTTGGTCGATCGGGTGTTTTTGTTAGGGGCTGATTTGACAAATGCAGTTCTGCAAGAGGCCACTATGACCCGCACCAGCTTTGAAGATGTGGTCATTACCGGGGCTGATTTCACCGATGCCATTTTGGATCGGTATGAGCAGCGAAAGTTGTGCGATCGCGCTGAAGGCCTGAATCCAACCACCCACGTCGCAACCCGAGATAGTTTAGGCTGCCCTTAAACTGTACGTTCAGTCAGTACCTTCGCCATTTTTTGAAGTCCTTGACTTTGCGTGCGCGCTGCACACGCAAAGTCAAGGACTTCAAAAAATGGCAGCATACTCTTACAGAGCTTTGCGCTTGAATCAGCCAAGGTTGTTTTTGTGAGAGCCGCGCGGAGTGCGGCTCTCACAAAAACAACCAGATTTTAAGCGCTTGAAAAGCCCTGTAGGTAAATTTTCGTGAGTTTTTAGTATTAGTTGATTGTCTGTGCGCTTCGCACGCGGGCAATCAACTGGCTCAGGCAGACGTTCGTGAGTTTATTGCTATAAACTGGAGAAGCCTTTTAAGTATGCGACACACTTCTATGCTGAAGCGCTCCACCCTCGATGCCGGTCACTTGATGCGCCGGGCCGAAGATTTGATCAATGCCGCCTCTAACCGTTACCGGATCACGGTACAGGTAGCAAACCGCGCCCAGCGTCGCCGCTACGAGGAATTTGATAGCTACGACGACCCCAAGATGAAGCCGGTCATTCGAGCCATCATTGAGATGTCTGATGAATTGACACAACCCGAAATTATTGGTGAGTAACGTCCGGGGTATTGCGATGAAGGTACGCTTGCCTCAGCTATTTCAACCAAAGTCTATTTCTCTGACTCGTCGTAGCTCCCTACGACGCTATCGTTGGCTGGCGATCGCTCTGACCACCAGCATCCTGGTTAGTTTTCCATGGGCATTTTCACGTCCCGTTTCCAGCCCAAGTTATCTTGCCACTATAGAGCCCTGGTTTGCTACAGCTCCTGTGTCGGCTCAGCTTCCTGCGGTTAATATTGCCGATACTGCTCGGGTTCTCTACGAACGGCTTCCATTTCTGCCATTGGAAAATCAATACGTGAACAATGACGGGAATACCGTTCCCGAAAGTACATTGCTCACTCGGTTAATGTTCTATCACACGGGCGTTCAGCAGCGTCAGCCTTACTTCCGACTCGATTGGAAACTGACGCTGGCAGATTACCTGGGTGCCAATGAGACCATGCACCCTGACACCTACCCCAACTCCCGTAACTTCCGAGATGACCCTATGCAGGGCGATATTGCAGCCGTTCGCAATTTGAGCCGCGAACAACGGGAGCAACTGGTAGATACAATTGTGACGCTGCTCAATCCGTTAGCAGCTCGGGCATCATCGTCGGGTTCTGCTCAAGAGCCCACAGGAGTGAACACATCACCTGCTTCTCCCAGTCGCCCAAACTCAGGAGTTCCTACCGCAACGCCCCGAGAACCACAGCCAGGAGACGCACAACTGCTCCTGCCGTGATGCTGTAGCGATCGCTAGATACCTTAAAAAGGAGAAGGCCGGGCAATGCCTGGCCTTCTCCTTTTCCGTACAAGCCTTGAGCTCCTTACTATCGGAAAGCGGATACCCTGGGTACTTACTCTTCAGGGATGGGGTGTGGGGCATTTCACACCTCGCACCCATCCCCCTTATACTTCTATACTGCAAAAAAATGAGGGCACTATTAGTGTCCTCATTTTGTTGACCTATAGCGGCTCTGGAAAGACTACATCGAAGAACCCAAGCCCGCGTAAGCACCGTAGAAAAACAAACCAACGATGCCGATGACCCCGAGGCCCGCGATCGTTGCCACAACCCACAGGGGGATTCTGCCACTGGATAGCATAGTGTATGAATCTCCTAAAACTTGGTTAACACAGCAAGCAGCCTGAAATAAAAATTCAGCAAATTACAGTGTTTGTAATGGGCTGAATAACCTGCATGGGCGGGATGCTAAATCAGTGATTAAGCATCAACAAAGGGTTTAGTTAAAGAAGTAGCTAGAGAATAGAATCCCCAGTACAAAAACTAACAACAGCCCCAGGTACAGCGATGTTCGATTAAGTTCGACAGGCTGTTTGTTAGGGTTTGGAAGACGTTCTGGCATCGCGGACTCCTAACGCTGAATAAATTGCATAGCGGCGATCGCTCCCAGGAAGAAAATGCTGGGAACGGCCAGGGTGTGAACGGCCAGCCAACGAACCGTAAAAATGGGATAAGAAACAGGCTGATTTGGGCTATTGCTTGTCATAAGTCTGCTAGTTCACTATTTCAAAAAGTCTTCAATTTGCTGTTTAGCGGCAGACCGATCCATCACAATCGGCACTTCCTGACGCTCTTGAGTATAGTACTCGTTAGGGCGAGGGGTGCCAAAGACGTCATAGGCCAAGCCCGTGCTGACGAACAACCACCCAGCAATAAACAGAGCAGGGATCGTAATGCTATGAATTACCCAGTAACGAATGCTGGTAATAATGTCTGAAAAGGGTCTTTCCCCAGTAGTACCGGCCATCCAGATGCCTCCAGTGCGGAATATATACCAATCATTAGTCTTTATGATACGGGAGTTGGGGAATCACAAACAAGTCAATTCGACGATTTATAACCCCTTTCCCTAGAGGGTATTTGAAAAGTCCCTTAAAGGGTTGATTTTCCGTATATTTAGCACTGAAAAACTAGTTTTTCAAACCCCTCTCCAAAGACTTTTTTTGCCCTCAATTGAGAGCAGCCTTAACAAAGAGAAGTGTGAGCAGTTTCTTTTTAGAAACAACTCCGCAAGACCCAAAAAACTGCGCTAAAAAACACAGTTTTTGGGTCTCTTAAAATTGAACACTGTTTTGGATTAAGCGGCTTCCGTACCCTCAGGTACATATCGCAGCATTGTTCCTCCCTGCCCCAGAATAAAGCCCTGGTCTTGACTCAGGAAAACGACCCGGTAAAGATTAGACGGAGTATCCTCAACGGCTCGATCTTTTTCCCAGGTCTGGCCACCATCCCGGCTAACCAGAAGATTCCCACTTCCCCCCGTAATCCAGACTTCATCAGGAGTGCGATAGGCTAGATCCAATAATCCCCAACTGGTAGAGAATTCCGGAGCGATTTGATCCTGCCATTCCTCTAAATTGTCGGGAGAAGAGAACTGAACAGTCCCGCCTCGCGCCAGTAGCCAGAGACGCCCATTCGGTGCGTAACCCATGTTTTGCAGACGTCGAGAGCTGGTGCGATTATGCTGCTCCCACGCATCCTGACCGGGTTCCCAGGTGGAATAAAAATTCCCTCGGGCAGACACCGCAATATACCGCCCATCGTTTGAGCGGGAAATATTTCGCAGGACTCCAACCGCTTCCTGCACCATTGCTTTCCAGGTACGCCCACCATCTTTTGTTTGATAGATGGCACCTACATCTGTTGTCATCTCAGCAGACTTGGAACCCAGAGCAATGATCGTATTGGGTAAACCTGGCAACTGCTCGCTAAGCGGAATGCGTGACCAGGATTTACCGCCATCGGTGGTGTGGAGCAAAATACTGGGCTGGCCAACAATCCAGCCTTCATTTCCCTTAAAACTTACAGAGCGGAAGGTGTAGGTCTGGTCATCTCCGAGTTGTAACTGTCGCTGGCTCCAGGTAGCCCCGCCATCCTTCGTTTCCAGGAGGGTAGAGTTTTTACCCACGAGCCAGCCATGGCGATGATCACCTGTAAAGGAAACATCTGAGAGTGTTTCTTGAGTTGGCAGGGAAACCGCTTGCCAGGGGTTGTAATCCGTCGAGGGGAGAAAGCCCCGAGCGCAACCACTGGTGAAGAAGACGGCGATCGCCAGAACGACGACCTGAATTAAGTTTCGAAAAGTTCCACGCATGGGCTGTCGATGAGAGCTAGACGCCAGGGACGAGAAAAATAACATTAACGCAGGCCATAAAGGCTTAAGAAAAGGAGGAATGCCACAGCCAACGCGCCAAAAATGACCAGGTTTTTTCGACCGGGTGTCATGGCATTAAAACCAAACCCGTAGTTCAAGTTTTCCTTAAAACCCGAAGGGTTACCGGCTGGCCCCACATTGCTAAAGCGGTTTTTGCGAGCACCACATACGGGGCAACGCCAAGTATCGGCCAGTTCTTCAAAGGGAACGCCAACGGCAACCTTGCTGAGGCTGTCTCCCTTAGCAGGTTCATAAACGTAGCCACAGGCGGTACATTCATACCGGTCAAGGGTTTTGGAGTCAACGGCTTCTGTACTCATGGCCTGGAGTTTTCCGTTAGATGAGAAGTCGTAACAATTTGTTTTATTCATTATCCCATGAACTGGGCTTTAGACTAATTTTGCCTTTGCGTCAGCAGCAATTCTCATTTTGAAATCAGGCCCGAAAACCGCGCGCCTTTACCACGCGGTTTTCGGGCATCAAAGCCAAGAGTTCACGCCCGTAGGGCGTGAACTCTTGGCTTTGATGCCCATACTGAGAATTGCTGTCGTGTCAGGAGGGCAAAATTCGGATTCATAGGCAAATGCTTCTCTTACCTGGCTGCTTGAGATCGTGAATTTAATAAAACCCCGATTTTTTGGGAAAGGTTCGACGCCACCGAGCTCTCCCAAAAAATTCGGGGTTTTATTTTGTATGAGATTCTTAGCGGCTCTTTCGATTAGAAGGAGGGACCGGCAAGAAGGCAGAGGCTAGCAGACAGAAGATGCCGATGTTTATGAAAACGTCGGCAAAGTTAAAGATAGGGAAATTGATCAGACGGAAATCGAAGAAGTCTACAACTTCCCCTGCCAGAAAACGATCGAGGCCATTACCCAATGCCCCTGCCAGAATGCAGCCATACCCTATCTGCTCCAATCGATGCATTGTTGGACCGAACACGGCTAAGGCGACTAGCCCCAGACTTACCGCTAAAGAGAGCCAGCGCAACCACTCACCACTCTCGCTGAAGAGGCTAAAGGCAGCTCCAGGATTAGTTACGTAAGTCAGGTGAAATACCCCTCGCCAGAAGGGCCAGCTTTCATCGAGTTCAAAGTTCTGCACCACTAGCCATTTGGTCAACTGGTCGATCACCAGTCCTGCCACGGCAGTAACCCAGAAAAAGGAGTTTTTCCAGCGCATAAAGGAGTAGCGGAAGATTAGAAGGGTAACTGCTGATAGATAGTCCAGGGTCATTCTCCCATCAATCTCCCCCATTCCCATGAGATATGCTCTCAAGAAACTCATAGTTTCTTCGCCGATAGCGCTAGTGTCGGGTTCGTTGAGATATCAGGATCATTGCTCCCACGCGCTCCTGATACCCTAACGAATCCGACACTAGTGCCTGAAAGAGTTGTTTTTTGCGCAAAGCGCATAAAAAACAACTCTTTCAGCGAGCTTTAGAACATGCCCTAGCAATGTGGGAGCGTGGAGGGCGCGCCCTCCACTCATCCAACTACTTTGCCTAAGCAAGCTGAAAATGCTTTAGCAAAGCGCATTTTGCAGCTCGGTGTAGGTTCAATAGAACAAAATATGGCGCATGACAAATGAGATGACCGTCACGGCACAAAGGATCACGAGTTGACCGGGCAGGGGGTAAACCGAGTAGGTCATCATCAATTTGGGAAGCGGAGAAACTGGGGCTTGCAGCCATTGAACGCTGTGGGCGATCGCCAAATAGCTCAATCCCACGACGTGCACCGTCAACAAACCACACAAACAACAAAAAGCTAGAGACTCTAATCGAACTGCTACCCGGAACGCTAAATTTCCACAAACCCAGGCTCCCGGGATAAATCCAAGCAAATAGCCAAAACCCGGCTCATGCACATAATCTAGACCGCCCCCCTGACCAAAAATATTGAGCCAGAGCAGCCCCAACAGCAAATAGGCCATCTGAGAAATGGCCGCCGCATTTCTGCCACCCATGCATCCTACCAAGAGCACCGCCCCAATCTGGTAAGTAGTTCCGAGGGAGTGAGGATGAAGCCCATCCTGCGCCCAAGCCCAGGGCGGATTCGTGACAAATGCTTCAAGGAACGTGCCGCCGATGGTCAAAATGAGACCAATCAACGCCCACAGGAGATCAGTGGGGGCAATCATGACATGTAATAGAAACCCAACAAATGGATGCTGGCTCGGTTTCGCACCCACAATTGGACGCTTGAGTCAGCCAGTATTATACGTTCCCCGTGATCGGTTCGGTTTGCCCAAGTTCAGTGCAGACAAAAATGGCAGTCCCGGAAAACGGGCTTAGTGAGCGATCGCCATTTCTTCTGCGCGGGCCTGTGGAATTTCATGGGTATAGAAGTCATAGGCCATGACTGTTTGAGGGAAGATGGCCCGTGCCTCGGCCAGCAGATCTTCTAGCACCACGGCATTGCCCGGAGCATAACGGGGGCTGAAGTGAGTCATGATAAGTTGCTTGACCCCAGCCGCCAAAGCGGTCTGAGCAGCCATGGTAGAGGTAGAATGCAGCCGCTGATAGGCCAGTTCAGCATCTTGATGAGCAAAGGTGGCTTCATGCACCAGGACATCAGCACCTTTGGCCAGTTCTACCGCATTTTCGCAAAATACCGTGTCGGTGCAGTAGACGAAGCTACGCCCAGCCTGAGGCTCTCCACACAGCTCTGCTCCATTAATGACACGCCCATCGGGAAGCGTGACCACTTCGCCCCGCTTCAATTTGCCGTAAATTGGTCCCGAAGGAATGCCCAACTCAGTAGCCCGTTCTACATTGAACCGTCCGGGGCGGTCTTTTTCCGTGACCCGGTAGCCAAAGGCCGGAACCCGGTGGGTCAGCGGGGCACACTCCACCACAAAGTTCTCATCCTCAAACAAAAGGCCAGGACTGACCGTATGCACTTTAACTGGGTAGGAAAAGTGAGTTTGGGAGTAACGCCCACAGGCTCTCAAATACTCATCCAATTTAGGAGGGCCATAGATATCAATACGGCTGGGATTACCGGCCAACCCACAACTCGCCAGGAGCCCCATCAAACCATAAATATGGTCCCCATGCATGTGGGTGACAAAGATGCGGGTAATCTGGCTGATACGAACATCGCTGCGGAGGAGTTGGTGTTGGGTTCCTTCGCCACAATCGAATAACCAGACTTCGGCCCGTTGGGGCAGACGCAGGGCAATGCTGGATACGTTGCGCGATCGCGTTGGCACCCCTGAACTGGTTCCCAAAAACGTAATTTGCAAGGCGTCACTCACTCCGAATGGCAGCGAAATCTTTCCAATTTATACTGACACACCCATCCCCTGACTGCATATTACAAAAGCTGCCTTCCTGATAAATGGGGAGCAAAGTTTCCTGGGGCTGTTATAGTAAGTTCGAGCTTTGGTCATCACCTGGGTGCGCCCATCCCATTGACCATCCTGAGGAATTGACTTTTCCCATCAGGGCTCAATAGTTCTCCTGTTGAGGCCGCTGGCTGCTTTAGAATCAGACGATTCAGGCAGGAAACCAATCAATGAAACATCTATTGCTAGCTATTGATTGGATAAAAGAAATAAAGGTTTTTTGGTTAACGGTTGGGCACTTTTCCATCTCCCATTTCATCTAAAGTAATCGGGCCAATATGACAACAAGTGAGGCACTGGTGAGCAATCAAACCCCACAATTTTTAATTCCCCTGCGTCTTCGGACTTTAGGCCAGGTAGCCGCATCCCTGTCCGTCCTGCTGGGAGTAGCATTGGCAAACCCGGCTCAGGCTGCTGAGTTAGAACTGCGGGTCGCCATTGAGCAGGATGTTTCCCAAGTTGAGGTTGGCGGTAATACTGACGCTGTAGTGAGGGACGGCTCAGGACGAGTCCTGGGAGAAATTCAGGGCGGTACCGGGCTGGTTGCTGAAACAGGCGGTCAGGGTGTGCGCCTCGGGCAATGGCAGGCAGATTCTGTTTGGGTTGAGCCCGAAAACGATGGCTATATCTGGATTGGCAGCAAGTGGTACCGGGGGAAGGTTCGTGTTGTTCCCACGGCCAGTGGTCTGACGGCCGTAAACTATATTGATCTCGAAGAGTATCTCTATAGCGTAGTTGGAGGGGAAGTACCCACCAACTGGCCTCTTGAAGCATTGAAGGCTCAGGCAGTTGCGGCTCGCTCGTACGCGTTGTATCAACGTCAATCCAGTGCCAACACGGTTTTTGATGTCGGGGATACGACCCGTTGGCAGTTCTACGATGGAATTAAGGAAGAAGCACCCAGTACTCAAGCAGCCGTGCAGGCAACCGAAGGCCAGGTGCTGACCTACAACGGTCAAATTATCAATGCGGTTTTCCATTCATCTTCGGGTGGACACACAGAAAACGTTGAGGATGTGTGGCAAAATCCCCTTCCTTACCTCCGGGGAGTACCCGATTATGACCAGAACGCCCCAGTATTTAGCTGGTCAGAAAATGTCAGTGCGGATCAATTGGGCCAGCTGGCTCCCAGTGTTGGCAATGTGGTTGCCATTGAACCCGTACGGACGACACCTCAGGGGCGGATCGTTACCCTGCGCGTGATTGGCGATGCGGGAGAGGCTCAAGTGACAGGAGATCAGGTACGACGTGCCTTTGAGCTACGTAGCACCCTGTTCTCGATAGAACCTCAATACAATCAAGTGGCCTCGACCGATGGGGCACAACCTCCTTCGGGTTTTGTAATTCAGGGGCGTGGCTTTGGTCACGGGATTGGGATGAGCCAGTATGGAGCCTATGGTATGGCCAGCCAGGGTCAAGATTATCGGAATATCCTGTCTCACTACTATCAGGGCACAACGTTGGCTCGTATCCGCGTTGAATAACTCAGAAGCCCAAAAATGAAAAAGGCACGGTGTAAACACCGTGCCTTTTTCGTGTGCGAGGTGCACGAGAAACAACCCTTTAGGCCGCTTTAAGATACGACCTCGTTAAGGACAGAGAGCCGGAGTAGGCTGGAGGCGGGCCAGAATTTGCTTGAGCACTAGAGCTGCCCAGTCAATATCTGCCTCGGTGGTGAGCCGTCCTAGAGTCAGACGAATGCCACCCTGGGCCTGGCGATCGCCCCATCCCATGGCTAATAATGTTGGGCTTGGTACAGATTTTCCGCTATTGCAAGCGGACCCTGCACTAATTCCAATACCCGCTAAATGCATCTGGCGTACCAAGGTACGACCATTCAACCGCTCATCGGTGTGACGCAGGCAGAAGCTGACATGATGTGGAAGCCGATGCCAGCGATCGCCCGTCGGAATCAAGTCTGGTACATCTGCCAGTTGGTCGAAGAGGCGATCGCGCAATTGTCGTAAACGCTCGGCTTCTGTGGGTAGTGATTTCTGGGCCAGAGCAGCAGCGATACCAAAGCCAGCGATCGCCGGGACAGCCTGAGTACCCGCACGCAGCCGGGATTCTTGACCACCGCCCTGGATCAAAGGCACAAGTTCCACGCCTGGCCGCACGTAAAGTGCCCCAGAGCCTTGTGGGCCATAAAGTTTATGGCTAGAAAGAGACACTAGATCGACAGGTAACTGCTGCATATCTAAGGGAACGCGACCGGCCACCTGAACAGCGTCGGTGTGAAATAGAGCTCCATGGTCGCGCGTGATTTGGCCCAGGGTTTCAATGGGTTGTAGAGTTCCTACTTCGCTTTGCCCATAAATAATAGAAACCAGCACCGTATCGGGACGTAGAGCGGCTTGCAGATCAGCGGGATTAACCCGTCCCTGCCGGTTTACGGGCAAGCGGGTGACGGCCCAACCCTGGGCTTCCAGCGATTTTGCCGGTTCTGACACAGCCGAGTGTTCCACACTGGAAATAATGATGTGCCGGGGGGTGCTGTAGTGTTGAGTGACCCCAAAAATGGCAAGATTATCGGCTTCGCTTCCACCCGCAGTAAACACGATCGCATCTGCAGGGGCATTCATTAACTCTCCCACCTGCATACGGGCCTGTTCCACAACCAAGGACGCTCGCTCTCCCCAAGCATGAAGACTGGAGGGATTTCCCCAGATCTCAGTCATCACCTGTTGCATGTAGGCGATCGCGTCAGGATGGGGAGGGGTTGTTGCGCTGTAGTCCAGATAGACCTGCATCGGTGCACTCGCTCGGCGTACTCTTTCAGCATAGTGCTGGCTGTGAACTTCGCACATGACCTTCAGTAAATCTCAATAGCTATAGCTTAGGGATGAAAATTGAATAAACTCCGGATTCTTTGTGGGAGGCGCGGCTTAGCCGCGCCTCCCACAAAGAATCCGGAGTTTTATTTTGTACGAAGTCCTAGGTGTCTTTACAACAACCAATCACATGTTTAGAACGGCGTTCCTGTTCGATTTACTTTGTGCTTCGTCTTCAGAAGGACAATTTGTATCGGTACTGCCTCAGCAGCACAATTCCCCCTTCTAAAAAACTATCCAATGGGTTGCATTCAGAGAGATTTATATTTGAATATAGGTAAGTCTTCGGATCAACCGTCATCTGCTTTCTGGTCAAGCTGTGAGTTCTCCTGCTGACCCAATCTCGCAAATAGGGGTGCATTCATGGAGGTGCCGTCAGGCAAAAAGCTCCCGGAGCAACACATGACGGGCTTTCGGGTCGCCGATTTGCTCACGATTCCAGCTGAATACCAAGGGCTCATCTCCTGGATGATGCGTCGCGGCGAGTTTACCCTGAGCGAAGCCGTTACAGGGCTCAAGCAGGATGAGGAAAAGCTTCGCACGAGCCTGGAAGATTTAGTAACACAGCGCCTGATTAAACGGATTGAAAAGGAAGGCATTGTTTACTATCACCTCAGATTGGCCCATACGTCCCGTCGCCAGATGCCAAAAGACATCTGGAAAGTGCTGGATCAACAGACTGAAGCGGCCAATGTCTTCATCTCCTACTCCCGCCGTAACAAAACATTTGTAAAAACCCTGGCGGATATCCTCAAAAAACGAGGACGCGAGGTATGGGTTGATTGGGACAGCATTCCTTTTGGTACTGATTGGTGGGAAGAAATTAAGACAGGTATCGAGGTAGCGGATACCTTTATCTTTGTACTCAGCCCCGATTCTGTTGCTTCAGATGTCTGTGCTCGGGAGATTGAGCATGCCGTCCAACACAACAAGCGACTGGTGCCGATTGTCTGCAAGGATGTGAACCCTAATGAGGTTCATCCTGAACTCAGCAAGATTAACTGGGTGTTTCTGCGGCCCGAAGATGATTTTGATATCGGCCTTCGGAATCTCCTCAATGTTTTAGATACAGATTTGCCCTATGTGCGCACGCATACCCGGCTGCTGGTGCGGGCAAATGAGTGGAATAACAGCAACCGCGATGAGAGCCTGTTGCTGCGGGGGAGTGAGTTAGAGGATGCCCGTCGATGGTTGTCCCAAAGTCACACTAAGCATCCCCAATCCTTACAGTTGCAGAAAGATTTTATCTGGGCTTCCTACAACGCGGAGTTGGGGCGGCAGCAAAAGGAACTAGAACAGCAACAGCGAGCGGCCCAACTCCAACAGATTTGGACAACCACATTGGCGATCGCGGGGGGACTCGCGATCGCTTTCGGCATCGGTTCCTTTGTGCTCTACCTCCAGGCCAGCGGTAACCGAAAAGTCGCCGAAAAGTCGCAATTCAATGCAGAAATTCAGCGATTGACGACCCTGACAGAGGCATCGGAAGCGCTCTTCAGCTCCGGGCAGTATTTCGATGCACTGCTTCAAGCAGTCAGTGCAGGAGTAGGGTTTCAGCAACTCAAGAATTCCCCTCCCAACCTTCAAACAGAGGTGATCACAGCTCTTCAGCAATCGATTTTTGGCATTCAGGAGCGCAATCGGCTGGATGGCCATCAGGGGGCCGTATGGGATGTGGCTTTTAGTTCGGATGGACAATGGCTTGCATCGGCTAGTGCCGATAATACGGTGCGAATCTGGCGGCAGGATGGACGCCTCAAAACCGTCTTGCAGGTGCCGGGGGTACAGATTTTGAGTGTGGCGATCGCCCCTGACGGCAAAACTCTGGCCACGGCTGGAGATGATAGCAAAATCTATCTTTGGGGGCCCGATGGGGTTTTGCTGATGACCCTCCGAGGCCACACGCAAGCCATTCGTCGGGTCAGCTTTTCGCCCGACAGCAAGTACCTTGCTTCCGCCAGCGAAGATAATACGGTGCGGATCTGGCGGCGCGATGGAACTCTGGCGCAAACGCTGCGGGGATCGCGAGGCCCCGTTAACGACGTGCAGTTTAGTCCAGACGGAAAGCAGGTAGCGGTGGCGAGCAGTGATGGTACAGTACGAATTTGGCTGCTGGATGGCACACCCCTGCGGGTTTTGCCCCACAATGATGTAGCGGTATTCGCGGTACGATTTAGTGCCGATGGTCGACAGGTGTTTTCGGGTGCCAGCGACGGAAAACTGCGGGTCTGGTCACGAGGTGGGCAGCTTATTCGTAGCATTGCGGCCCACACCACTCCCATCTTTAGCATCGCCGTCAGCCCAGATGGTACCCGGATGGCCTCTGCGGGATGGGACAAAACTATTCGCATTTGGAAGGCGGATGGAGCCCTTCTACGAACGTTGCCAGCCCATCAATCCCGCATTTACCGCATTGAATTTGATCCGGATGGCGAAACCCTGGTATCCGCAGCAGGCGATCGCACAGTCCGACTCTGGCAGATCAACCCAACGTTGCTGACATTTCTCCCATCTCATACAGGGGCTATCAATACCGTTCGCTTTTCCCCGGATGGTAGCCAGTTGGTTACAGCCAGTGATGATAAAACCCTCAAAATCTGGAGGCGAGATGGTGCTCTGCGTAAAACCTTGAACGTCCATCGGGCTGGGGTAACGGGGGTAGCGTTTACACCGGATGGCCAATACTTTGTATCGGTGGGGCGCGATCGCCAGATGGTGTTATGGACAAACTCAGGTGAAATCGTCTGGACTCGCAACACGGCAGTCCCCATCAATGCCGTCGCCATTAGCCCCAACGGCAAATACATTGCGACGGCCAACCAAAATAACACCGTTCACCTCTGGAGCCGGGATGGCGTTTTTCTGCAGGCTTTAAATGGCCATACCAAAGGGGTACTGGACGTCACCTTTGGGCCGGATAGTGAAACCTTAGCCTCGGCCAGTGCGGATAATGTGGCCATTGTATGGAATACTCTTGGGCAACGGCTGCGTACCCTTCGTGGCCATTATGGCTGGGTGAAAACGGTTCGGTTTAGCCCCGACGGCAGCTTGATTGCCACCGGGGGAGCTGATAACACCGTCATTTTGTGGAATCTGGATGGGACTCCTATGGCCACTCTGGAGGGGCACCAGGATGAAATCAGTGCACTCAGCTTCACTCCCGATAGTCAACTGTTGGCTACGGGCAGTTCTGATGGCACATTGCGAATTTGGAGCCGCACTGGGAAGCCGATGACTCGTTTGCAGGGGCAAGGGGGGCGAGTTTACACCCTTGACTTCAACCCCGATGGAAGCCGCTTAGTAACTGCCGGAAGTGATGACATAGCCTACATTTGGGATGTCAAGAACATGAATAACCTGGATCACCTGTTGAAGAGAGGGTGTGATTGGATGCAAAATTACCTCCAGTCCAATCAAGACTTGGATGTTACAGAACAGAGTCTCTGTAAATAAATTCGTTTTCCGGATAGTTATCCTGATAACCATAGATACAAAAGGTTGTACCACCAGCAAAGCTGGTGGTACAACCTTTTGTATCTATGGTTAATCAAGCTGAGCTACTTAACCTGAGTTCGGGTTAAGGGCGTTTTCGAGTGCCGCGCGTTGCGCGGCACTCGAAAACGCTCATTTTGGCGTGCGCTTTGCGCACGCCAAAATGAGCACTGCAGCTTATTCCGAACTGAGGTTACTTATAGCTCTACCTTTTCAAAACCAAATTTAGGCTTTAGGAGATTTCTGAGAAACAATATCCCCATTATTTGGAAAAAAGGCGCGGCTTCGCCGCGCCTTTTTTCCAAATAATGGGGAAGTTCTTATCTGGAAATCTCCTTAGGTGTTGAGTAAGAAAGAGTGGGTGTGACGTATCACTTTTTTACTTTTGCTCAGGATGAGTCAACTCAGGTACAGGAGCCCCCAACTTATTGATGACACCAATCATCTGGTAAAGCCGTCCTAAATCTCGCTGATTAAACTCCAAGACCAGGCGTGGCAAATGTTCGATCTCGGGTTCATACTCCTGAGGAAGAGCAGCGCTTTTCGTGATTTTCTTTTGTACCAGGATGTCGTGGAACTGATCGTTGAGATATTCAACATCACCATCACTTAACTCGCTGTTGAGCCGCAAAACTAAATCATTTCCCACATAGCGGCTGGAGTGATAAACCCGGTAGAAGCTGGCGATCGCCTCACAGGCCACATCCACATTGTCCGTAACGGTGAATAGATGCAAATCGTCCGCGTTAATCAAACGATTCTTCAGTAAATGCTCCTGGATATAGTGGTTCCATCCCTGCCAGTAATCACTACCCGGGGGCTCAATCAGTACCAGGGGTACGGGAGAAGATTTGCCAGTCTGCATCAATGTCAGACACTCAAAAGCCTCATCCTGGGTACCAAAACCACCAGGCATGAGAGCGATCGCATCACTTTCCCGCAGGAAGAAGAGCTTACGGGTGAAGAAGTACTTGAAATCGATGAGTTTGCGATCGCCAGCAATAAAGGGATTGGCTCCCTGCTCAAAGGGCAACTGAATATTTAGGCCAAACGAGTGCGCTGAACCGGCTCCCTCATTCCCGGCTTGCATGACACCACCGCCAGCACCGGTCATGACCATAAAGCCCATCTCCGTTAGACGGCGTGCAAATTCCACCGTCATTTTGTAAACCTGGGTCGTAGGTGCAACCCGCGCTGAGCCAAAAATTGTGACTTTACGGACGTGGCGATAGGGATAAAACTGCCGAAAGGCCCGTCCCATATCTTGCAAGGACCCATTTAGAATTTTCCAGTCCAGACGATCCGTTTCAACCTCGGCCATCTGAATTAGGGTGCGGAGTGCCTGTTGGATCAGTTCGCGGTGCTTTAGCTTCGGCAGATCCGTCATCAGAGCATCCAGTTCAGCCCGAAGTTCATCCAGCGAGGACGACGAAGAGTTTGGATCCATAAATTAAAAATGTGTTGTAGAACCCTATTCTAAGCAATTCGTGACTCCATAGCGCTGTAGCCTGCTCCCTTAACGATGAGAATGGTACATTCTGTCCAGCGCATTCATTACTCAAGAGTTTCCTAAACCACGCTTGCGTAAGCTCGACCACAGATATTAAAAGAGCCCCAAAGGGCTTGGGACTCTACAGATAAGAAGCTGATTCTCGAAAGTGCTTTAAAGTCTACACACTACACTAAGCAGCAGGACAACTGAGATAGAGCAGACCTCATCAGCCTTACAGATGCTTTTCAAGGGTGCTAGCCAGCGTCGTCTTAGGAACGGCACCGACAACCATATCAACGCGTTGACCGCCCTTAAAAATCATCAAAGTTGGAATGCTGCGGATTCCATATTGGTTCGCAACGCTGGGATTTTCGTCTGTATTGACTTTTACGACCTTAACCTGACCGGCGTACTGGTCGGCAATTTCATCGACAACGGGGGCTACCATTCGGCAAGGTCCACACCAGGGAGCCCAAAAATCTACCAGAACGGGAACTTCGCTTTCGAGAACTTCTTGTTTGAAGGACGAATCTGTTACCGACAAGGCTGATGACATGCCTAAAACCCTTAGCCTATAAAAATCTGCTTGCCATCTTACCATAGCAAAAATCGACTTCTGCTCTAGCTCGGTTACTTTCTATGCCCCTCCGGCTATCACTGAAAACAGTTCTTCCTGGAGAAGGTTTACTTTACTTAATACTTCATGAACACCAAACCATTTCTTATGACCCACATCTAAACCACTAACGTCAGCAGCTAGATCAAAGATTGAGTATAAGCCACTCAACTTAGTGACCTAAGTTTAGGTTAAGGGCTTTTTCGACGGTCGCGCCTTTGCGCCTCTTGAAAAAGCCCTTCCTGGCGTGCGCAGAGCATACGTCAAAATGGGCACTTAGGCTTATCTCGAAGTTTTAATTATGCCGACCTACTTAACGCACTTAATCTTTGATTTGGCTGCTAGAGTTTTCCGAAATCCCAGGTGAGTCTCTGTAGTAATAGAAAACGTACTCGCCAAGTTCAAGGGTACACAATTCCTTTAAAAGTAGGAACCGCCTGAACGAACGTCCAGGCGGAGTGTGGTGTGAGGAGTGAACGGAAACAAACGTCTCCGCTACACCTATTGTAAGCGACTCACTTTAGATTTGCCCTGACACGACGGGCTAAAATCACCTATCAACCTGTCAGGAAAGGTGAAGTTTTGTAAGGCCTGGTTTCCTTTTTCGGGATCAGCGATCCGACCCTTTGGACAAAGCCATTAAGAACACGAGGCCATGTTAATTTTCATACTCTACACACGGAAAATTAACATCTCAAACAAAACTTTGGGACACCTACTTACCCATCCCCAACTGTTGAGCTTTCTGGTAGACCTTACCCTCCGTCAATAGCGAGGGAGCAATCACCACTTCCACCTGCTGCATCTCACGAACGTCCTTGGCTCCGAGAGTGCCCATGCTGGTTTGAAGCGCACCCAACAAATTGTGGGTTCCATCATCAAGCTTGGCTGGGCCTCGCAGAATTTCTTCTAAAGTTCCAGTGGTACCCACCCGAATGCGAGTGCCTCGAGGCAGTACGGGGCTAGGCGTTGCCATCCCCCAGTGGAAACCACGACCGGGTGCCTCAGCAGCACGAGCAAACGGCGAACCAATCATGACCGCATCAGCACCGCAGGCAATACATTTGCAGATGTCGCCTCCAGTTACCAAGCCACCATCTGCAACAACAGGAACATAACGCCCCGTCTCCTGGAAGTAGTCATCCCGAGCAGCTGCACAGTCTGCTACTGCTGTAGCTTGGGGAACACCAACCCCAAGAACGCCTCGAGAGGTGCAAGCAGCTCCAGGTCCAATGCCGACCAAAACCCCAGCAGCACCTGCTTTCATCAGCTTCAGGGCTACCTCATAAGTCACACAGTTCCCCAACACAACCGGAATCGGCATCGATTCGCAAAACTGAGCTAAATCGAGGGGAGTAATAGATTCAGGTGACAGGTGATCCGTCGATACAACAGTTGCTTGAATGAAGAACAGGTCAGCTCCAGCTTCCACAACGGCACTGCCAAACCGAGCAGCACCCGCCGGGGTAGCACTCACAGCAGCGATACCGCCCCCCTGCTTAATTTCTTGAATGCGCTTCTGAATCAATTCCGGTTTGATGGGCTCGGAATAGAGATGCTGCATCAAGGGCACAAACTCGTGCTTATCGACCGAAGCGATCTTTTCGAGAATAGGATTGGGATCCTCATAGCGAGTCTGAACCCCTTCCAGGTTCAGGACCCCTAAAGCCCCCATTTGAGAAAGGCGAATTGCCATGGTGACATCGACAACCCCATCCATCGCACTTGCGATGATAGGAATTTCTCGGGTGATACCACCAATCGTCCACTGGGTATCAGCCAAAGATGGATCCAGGGTGCGCTGACCCGGAACTAGTGCAATTTCGTCAAATCCGTACGCTCGGCGAGCTGTTTTACCTCTGCCAATTTGAATATCCACAGCGCTTGAACCCCAAATACCGAATAAGAGCTAGACTACCAAATTTGAGGTGCCATTGCGTTGCTTAAAGCGCTTGAGTTGTTTTTCGGAACGGGCACAGCATTACCCCCTCAAAAAGCAACTGAGAATCCTTTCAAAACTAAAAATCTGCATTTTTTTTGGGAGAGTGCGACAGAGCCGCATTCTCCCAAAAAAGGTTTTTCAAGGATCCTTAGGGTTGTAAATCCCTGTAAATGAGGATAAACATTACAAAATGTTGCGGCATGTCTAAGAGTGTCAACGGAATACCGCAGAATAATTTCGGAAGGTCGCTGGATATACGTAACTAGCGATTCCGGTCTTACCCGGGATGGGTGTGGCAATGTTCTATAGTCTTTCCTTAGAGAGATTTTAGATACGGCAAAGTCCATCATTGTTTCTGGACAACCGCGTAAGGGCCGTGAGAGGAGATACAAGAAAACCTGGCCTATTTCAGGGAAAAGTCTGAAATCTCCGTCTTCCCAATAACGAATGCCAGTTATATTTACCTCTGGTACATCTTGCTTTTGGAGGAATCCATCAATGAGTATTGTCACGAAATCCATCGTGAATGCCGATGCTGAGGCTCGTTATCTCAGCCCCGGTGAGCTGGATCGCATCAAGTCCTTTGTTACCTCTGGTGAGCGTCGTCTCCGCATCGCTCAAGTGCTGACCGATTCTCGGGAACGCATTGTTAAGCAAGCTGGCGACCAACTGTTCCAAAAGCGCCCTGACGTTGTTTCTCCCGGTGGCAACGCCTACGGTGAAGAAATGACCGCTACTTGCCTGCGTGACCTGGACTACTACCTGCGTCTGATCACCTACGGTGTGGTTTCTGGCGACGTAACTCCCATCGAAGAAATCGGTATCGTTGGCGTTCGCGAAATGTACAAGTCCCTGGGCACCCCCATCGATGGTGTTGCAGAAGGTGTACGCGCTATGAAGAGCGTTGCAACCTCTCTGATGTCCGGTGAAGATGCAGCGGAAGCTGGTTCTTACTTCGACTACGTCATCGGTGCAATGCAGTAAGGCGATCGCCCCTCTGCAAGGCTACATAAAACAACCGTTGAGCATTGTCGTTGACTTGATGTTTTAAGGAAATCAATCATGCAAGACGCAATTACTGCTGTTATTAACTCTTCAGACGTTCAGGGTAAGTACCTGGATTCCTCTTCCCTGGATAAGCTGAAAGGCTACTTCGCAACTGGCGAACTGCGTGTTCGTGCAGCCACCACCATCAGTGCTAACGCTGCTGCCATCGTTAAGGAAGCTGTAGCTAAGTCCCTGCTGTACTCGGATATCACCCGTCCCGGTGGTAACATGTACACCACCCGTCGCTATGCTGCTTGCATCCGCGACCTCGACTACTACCTCCGCTATTCCACCTATGCCATGCTGGCTGGCGACCCCTCCATCCTGGATGAGCGCGTGCTGAATGGTCTGAAGGAAACCTACAACTCCCTGGGTGTACCCATCGCTGCCACCGTGCAAGCTATCCAAGCCATGAAAGAAGTGACCGCTAGCCTGGTGGGCGCTGATGCTGGTAAGGAAATGGGTGTTTACTTCGACTACATCTCCTCTGGCTTGAGCTAAGCTCAATCGGAGTTTGCGGAGCAGAAACCCTCATCATTTGAGCGTTTTCTAGTCTGTATCTCCATTCCCTTAGTCTGGGATGTCTGGAGTGAGTCTTAGATGGTAAAAGCTTGTTTGTTCAGGTTGAGCGATTTTAGATTGACTCTAGACTCCCAGCAATTTGATAGAATTCCGTGAATACTCACGATTTACAGTTGTTTTAGCGATTAAGGGCTCTCACCCGGTCAGGAGACAAAACTATGAGGATGTTCAAAGTTACAGCCTGTGTTCCGAGCCAAACCCGCATCCGGACGCAGCGTGAGCTTCAAAATACCTTCTTTACAAAACTGGTTCCCTACGATAACTGGTTCCGGGAACAGCAACGCATTCAGAAAATGGGCGGCAAAATTGTTAAGGTCGAACTCGCTACGGGTAGAGCAGGCACCAACACCGGGTTGAAATAGCCTCATCCTCCGACCGATCGGGTAGCCATCCCGCCTCAGGTTTTTACAAAGAATGGCGTGGTCTTCGTACCACGCCATTCTTTTGCTTTTCCAGGTATTTAGTACGGGGCACACCACACATCAACTGAATATCCTGATTAGCAAACTAGCGTAAGTCCTGTCAGCAATTCTCAGTATGGGCATCAAAGCTAAGAGTTCACGCCCGTAGGGCGTGAACTCTTGGCTTTGATGCCCGAAAACCGCGCGCCAAAGGCGCGCGGTTTTCGGGCCTGATTTCAAAATGAGAATTGCTGAAGTCCTGTGATTATTATTGTTTCAGTCTTCGTTTTTGAGCTACTCTGAGGGGCATTGAATCTTTGCAAAGGCATGTGCTGAACCCATGCGATCGCTCCTCTCCATAATTGACGGCTCGGTTAAAAGCTGGGCTACAGAAGCCCGTATTCTCCGCTGGCTAGTGTTTCTCTGGTTGGGGCTGGGGATCATCATGTTATTTTCGTCCTCCTATGCAACTGCCGACTTTGAGACCGGGGATGGGCTCTACTACCTGAAACGGCAGTTGGTGTGGATGGCCGTCGGGTTGGTCGGATTTGGCACGTTGATCAATACTCCCCTACGCTACATTTTGGGAATGGCAGATTGGCTCATGCTGCTATGTCTGGGGCTGGTGATACTGACCCTGGTTCCGGGGCTTGGAACATCGGTTAATGGGGCCAGTCGTTGGCTTTCGGTGGGGCCATTGGCGATCGTGCAGCCCTCTGAACTGATTAAGCCGTTCCTCATTCTGCAAAGTGCTCGTATTTTTGGGCAGTGGGATCGGTTGAAGCAATCATCTCGCTTAACCTGGTTGGGAATATTTGCGCTGCTGCTGGCCAGTATTCTGCTTCAGCCAAACTTGAGTACGGCAGCACTGTGTGGCATGTCGTTGTGGCTGATTGCTCTGGCGGCGGGGCTACCGTTACAACAGTTAGGCGGGACGGCGATCGCCGGCTTCCTAGTCGCGTGCATCAGTATTGGTCTCCGAGACTATCAGCGGGAGCGGGTGATGTCCTTCCTGCATCCCTGGGCTGACCCCGCAGGAGATGGCTTTCAATTGATCCAAAGCCTCTTAGCTGTGGGCTCGGGCGGCGTGTGGGGAACCGGATTCGGGCAATCGCAGCAAAAGCTTTACTACTTGCCAATCCACTATACCGATTTCATTTTTTCGGTGTATGCCGAGGAGTTCGGGCTTATTGGCTGTATTGCCTTGCTGATGTTTCTTGCGATTTTTGCAACGTTGGGTTTACAGGTTGCTCTGAAAGCGCGTAAGCCTGTGCATCAGTTAGTGGCGATCGGAGCAGTCATCCTACTAGTTGGACAGTCTTTGCTAAATATTGGCGTAGCGACTGGAGCATTACCTACGACAGGATTGCCCTTTCCCTTTCTCAGCTATGGCGGCAGTTCGATGCTTTCCAGTCTGATCATTGCGGCATTGTTGATTCGGGTTGCTCGCGAAGGTAGTGAAGCAAAGGTTTTGGCTTTCCCCCGATCGCCTCGTGCTGTGGATGTCTCACCAGAATCTTAAGCCGAACCAAGGTTAAATTAACCTGATACCAAACAAATATGAAGCTGCGCCAAACTAGAAGAGTCCTCTTTGAGGTGATGGGCGATGACAGGACGTCCTTTTCAAGTCACGGTGACGGAGAGCCTGGAGC
>NZ_JACJOO010000068.1 GCF_014695575.1 Leptolyngbya sp. FACHB-8
CCGCCCAGTGCCAGGTAAGCACAGGGAAACAGCAGGATGCCAGACCAGCCGACGAAGACGAATCGGTCACGCTTGAGCCAGTCATCGAGGACGTCAAACCATCCCCGCTGCTCCTGCGCCCGTCCCATTGCTATGGTCATTTCATATCCTCTTAATATGGCGTCAAGCTTTTCCTGAAACTGCCGTACCAGAGGCGCGACAATTTCGAGAGAGACGGTACCCTACCCCCTCAGGTGAGCACCGGACACTAAAACCATTTGCTCGTATTATTCCATAATTTGCCAAGGGCAAACCGGGGTCTGTCGGGGTAGGGATAATTGACTTATATGATAGATAGAGATGAAAAAATTTACAATCCGAAACTTAGATTCTCATTTGGGGAAAGGCATAGGGCAGAAGGCATAGGGCAGAAGGGAAGGCACAGAAAGTAAGCATTTTTGCTTAGAAGTATTTACATTGCTGTCACGATTTGAAAACCGCTCTATTCCTAAATTTGCTTTCCTTCCACCGTCTGCCTTCCATCTTCTGCCTTCTCTACCCCTGGCCTTGTAAAATCTATTGAGAAGCCATTTCGGGCGTACCCAATATCACTGCTTTATGACTGCATCCACAGTTTCCGAAAATAAAAAAGTTTTACGTCAGACCATTCTGGGGGCTCGCCGTTTTAGCAACTACTGGTGGGCAGCGGTCATTACCGCTGGAGGTGTCGGGTTTCTGCTGTCCAGCCTCTCCAGTTTTCTGCAAGTAAATTTGCTGCCCTTTTCTGATGCGACTCAGTTAATCTTCGTCCCGCAAGGGTTGGTGATGGGGTTTTATGGGGTAGCAGCTTTGCTATTGGCTACCTATCTTTGGCTTGTGGTGGCCTGGGATATTGGCGGCGGCTACAACGAATTTAGCCAGGAGACAGGCCAAGTTCACATTTTCCGCTGGGGCTTTCCTGGGAAGAACCGCAAGATTGATGTGACTCATAAGCTGGAGGACATCCAGGCCATCCGAGTTGACTTGCGGGATGGCGTTAACCCAAAACGTGCACTCTACCTGCGTGTTAAGGGCAAGGGCGAAATTCCTTTGACTCGTGTAGGGCAGCCTCTACCCCTTGCCGCTTTGGAGAACCAGGGAGCAGAACTGGCACGTTTTTTGGGTGTGCCTCTTGAAGGTTTGTAATTTCTCTTTCAATTCAATGCAGGTAGTGCGCAGCACAATTCGGCGCGCTATCTCTCTAGTGTTCAGTAGCTAAAGTTTTCTATTTTGCTACAGCGATACTACAAAACTTGATGCCCTACCTTTGGGCTAGCATGGGGAACGTTGAATTAGATGAGGTCTTTCCGTATGGCCTGGTTGAAGCAAATTCGGGCGTGGCTGCTGCCAGTTCTGGCGATCGCCCTGGTATTAACGGCAGGCTGTTCTGTACAATCGGCAAAGTCAACCTCCGATGGAGCATCGCCGAGTCCAGTGGCTTCTTCTACGTCTTCTCAGCAACCCTATGCCAATCTGCCGTCTCTGGCGGGTGAGGCAACTGTCGAAATGATTGTGAAGGGTTCGCCTATTACGATCAAGGTCGATGGCACCAATGCCCCTGTCACGGCCGGAAATTTTGTGGATCTGGTTAACCGGGGTGTCTACAATGGGTTGGTTTTCCACCGCGTGGTGCGGGAGCCTCAGCCCTTTGTGGTGCAAGGGGGCGACCCACAGGGCAGCGATCCGAATGTTCCGGCCAGCCGTCTGGGTACAGGTGGGTTTATTGACCCAGAAACCTCTAAAGAGCGTTCTATCCCCCTGGAAATTAAACCTCAGGGGGCGGATGCACCAGTTTATAGCCGTACGTTTGAGATGGCTCGGATTAGTTCGCCTCCAGTTCTGCGTCATACCCGTGGGGCGGTAGCCATGGCTCGTTCTCAGAATCCGGATTCGGCTTCGGCGCAGTTTTACTTTGCCCTGGCAGATTTGGGTTTCCTGGATGGTAGCTATGCCGTGTTTGGTTATGTGACCAACGGCATGGATGTGGTTGATGGGATTCAGCAGGGCGATCGCATTGAATCTGCCCGTGTAACAGCCGGTTTGGAAAATCTGCGAACTCCTGGTTCTTAAAACCCTTTTCCAACCATAGTTTCTACTGACGTAGGGGAAGGTTTAGCCGGATTTTTGGAAAATAGCAATAACTCTCAATCAGAACTTGCCTTTTTACGGTTTTGTTGAGGATATAGGAAGTGGCGTGACGCTTTGTGTTGCGCCATTTCTTTTGAGTTTCCGTTGCAGTATTTAAAGCGCTGTGCAGGTTAATTAAGTACGGTGGTGTGGGGCACTTCATGCCCCACACCACCGTTTCTGTACTTAAGCACTTGCACATTGCTATAAGTTGATTGAGAGGGAGTGTGTTACGTAACGCCATACTTCTTCTAAACCAAGCGACACGATGCTGTAGTACGTTGGGCACTTTGCTGGCTTAGTTGAAGATCTGGATTAGAGGCGCATCGCCCAGCAAACTTCCCGGTCGGTGGGCGGCGGCCTGTCCTCCAGGCCCCCTTGCCCCAGGAGGTTTTGCATAGGTGTTGTTAGGCCGCTTGGCATTACTGAAGTTTTGAAGCAGGTTTATAAGCCTATCTGAAAATCCAATTCTGAGAGGGCTTGGTGCGTCTGTACCGAGCTCTCCCAAAATTGGGTTGAATGCGTAATCTTTGGAAGTGTGGCGTTACGGGGGCTGGAAGTTATGGGCTTGACGGAGACGATTTTGGGGCAGATGCCGGGGCAACCGTTGCAGGGATTGCAGGGGGCCGATCGCCTCTGGCAACAGTATCGGCAGGGCACCCTACCTGTATCTGAGGTCATTCGGTGGAGCCTTAAAAAGATTGGGGACGTGGAATGGGATGTGGTGATCGCTGGCGGGACGTTGGGGATTCTTTTGGGCGCAGCGCTGGTGCAGCGGGGATGGCGGGTGTTGCTGCTGGAACGAGGGCAACTGCGGGGGCGAGAGCAGGAGTGGAATATTTCCCGCCGCGAGTTACAAGAGTTGGTTGAACTGGAATTGCTGACTCCGGAGGAATTGCAGGGGGCGATCGCCAGCGAGTACAACCCCGGACGCATTGCATTCCATGGAGGGGCTGAGTTTTGGGTGAAGGATGTACTGAATGTGGGGGTCGATCCAGTGATGTTGCTGGAGACCCTGAAAGCAAAGTTTTTGGCAGCGGGTGGAGTGCTGAAGGAGCATACCGGGTTTGAGGGGGCGATCGCCTACCCCGATGGCGTCCAGGTAAAAGCCAGAGAAACCTATACAGCCCGGCTTCTGATAGATGCCATGGGACATTTCTCACCCATTGCTCGGCAAGCTCGGGGGCAAACCCGACCCGATGCAGTCTGTATGGTCGTAGGCACCTGTGGTACTGGGTTTCCGCAGAACGAGACAGGAGATTTATTTGCCTCTATTACGCCACTCAGCGATAGCCAGCAATACTTCTGGGAAGCATTTCCGGCACGGGATGGCCGCACGACCTATCTATTCACCTATGGTGACACTCACCCCGATCGCCCTTCCCTGGAGACCTTATTTGACGACTACTTCCGGCTGTTACCGTCTTACCAACAGGTGGATTTAACAAACCTGAACTTTAAACGGGCACTGTTCGGCTTTTTTCCTTGTTACCGTCAAAGTCCGTTAGCATCGACCTGGGATCGGATACTGCATATCGGTGATAGTAGCGGGAGCCAATCTCCTCTAAGCTTTGGCGGTTTTGGGGCCATGATCCGGCATCTACACCGCCTCACAGATGGAATTGACGAGGCCCTTCATGCCGATGCCCTGGGGAAGAAAGATTTGTCTTTGCTACAACCCTATCAACCCAGCTTGTCAGTCACCTGGCTATTTCAGCAGTCTATGAGCGCCAGGGTTGGCCAAGCCGTAAATCCGGAACAGATCAACCAGTTACTTTCGGCTGTATTTACCGAGATGAACGCCCTGGGTGAACCAGTGCTGAAGCCGTTTCTGCAGGATGTGGTGCAGTTTATACCTCTAGCCCAAACGCTGGCTCTCACAACAGTAAATCATCCTGGTTTGGTCCTAAAAATTTTGCCGCAGGTGGGCATTCCGGCCGTGACGGAGTGGCTATGGCATTACGGCAACTTGGGGCTTTACACAGGGTTGCACGGGTTGGGGCGATCGCTCCTCCCCTGGATTCATACTCGTCCTCCTGCTAAGCAGTACCGCTGGCATCGCCGCTTAGATGCCTGGACTTACGGTTCGGGCTCAGACTATCGCGATGAGTAATCACGATAAATCTAGAAACGAAATTGGCTCCATGGGTAAAAACTCGCGTAGCTGACTTTTCAACTCATGCAATCCGCAAAGCCAGGGATCAATGGGTATGGTGACAATATTCCCTGAACAGCGGCTGCAATCGGTGGAAGGTTTATTGCGAATGTTTTCACTCCTTTTAGCATCGGGACGGTTTTCAAACTCTCTCGGTATGCTGAAAGAGCAAATGGCATTATTTAGCCGACTCCACAGCTTCAGAGCTACAGGCTGTTGCAGCGCTGGTTCTGCCCCTTGCTTGACCTGCCGCCCCCCATTCACCTTGGGTACCTACGTAAGTTAAACGCATGAGAAAAGCACTATATCTCCTGGCAGCCTTGAATGACCGGGACTTTGAATGGATTCTCAAGAATGGCAAGCGCACCCAGATTCCGGTGGGCAACACGTTGATTATTGAAGGCCAACGCATTGATGCGTTGTACATTGTTCTGGCAGGAATGTTTTCGGTTTCGGTACAGGCAAAAGGCGGCATGGAAATTGCTCGCATTGGTGGTGGGGAAGTGTTAGGGGAAATTTCTTTCATTGATTCTCGTCCTCCTTCCGCAACCGTAATGGCACAAGCAGATTCAGCAGTTTGGGTTATTTCCCGCTCTCAGCTGAATATGAAATTATCCCAGGACGTGGCGTTCGCATCGCACTTCTACCAGGCGATCGCCACTTTCCTCTCCGACCGTTTGCGCAGCACCGTTAACCTGCTGGGAGATAACAAAAGCTCTGAACCCGTTGTGGCCGAAGATACGCAAGACAGCCTGAATCCTCAGGTCGCCAACAAGCTGGAACTGGCAAAAGCCCGATTGGAATGGTTAATGAATCAGTAGGAGGGAGGGATGAACGGAGTAGAGGCCCGACAACGGTTTTCTCAGGAAATAGAGCAGCCCGAGGATGAAATCAGCTTGGCTCGGGCAGCCCTATACATCGCTGCGGAAGAATACCCAGAGTTGGATACTGACGAGTATCTCAATGCCCTGGATACGATGGCGGCAGAGGTATCAGAGCGATTGCCTGCAGAGCGTTACCCCCTCAAAACGATTCAAGCCCTTAACGGTTACCTGTTCGAAGACCTGGGCTTCGTGGGTAATACCAAGGATTACTATGACCCACGCAACAGCTACCTGAATCAAGTCATTGAGCGCCGCACAGGTATTCCCATCACGTTGTCACTGGTGTATTTGGAGGTGAGCCAGCGGATTGGCTTTCCTATGGTAGGGGTAGGGATGCCAGGACATTTTTTGATTCGGCCTACGGTAAATGAGATGGAGGTGTTCGTCGACCCATTCCACCATGGAGAAGTGCTATTCCCTGAGGATTGCCGCGATCGCCTGAGCCAGATCTATGGTCGTCCTGTAGAGTTACGGGCAGAGTTTTTACAAGCAGTCAGCCCTCATCAATTCCTCATTCGGATGCTGACTAATCTGAAGATGATCTACCTGAAGCAAGGCGATTTGGATCGAACCCTGGCATCCGTCGAGCGAATTTTACTCATCGCACCTGATGCGTTGAGCGAACGGCGCGATCGCGGCCTCCTCTACTACGAGCAGGGCCGTTGGGATGACGCTATCGGCGATCTGGAGTTTTATCTCCAACAAGTACCTGTCGAGCAGGATCAAACAACAATTCGGCGAATTCTAGACATTATGTACGAGCGCGATCGCGAAAGCTAGAACATGCTTGTGGCAGGCCTGATGCACACACCACAAGCAGGCATCAGTCCTAATCTTGCCAGTGCCGTGTTGTTATATCATGTCGGGTTCAATGCCGATATAAAAAGTGGTGCGGCCTTTTTATATCGGCATTGAACCTTACTTGTTATTAGGGCATCAGGAGCGAGCGGGAGCAGGTTTCCCACTCGCTCCTGATGCCCTAACTAACCTGAGTTCGGGTTAAGGGTGTTTTCGAGTGCCGCGCAACGTGCGGCACTCGAAAACGCTCATTTTGGCGTGCGCTTTGCGCACGCCAAAATGAGCACTTCAGCTTATCCCAAACTGAGGTTAACTAACTTGACAAAGACTATAGAGAACAAATGGAAGAGGCTCGCCGCCTCATGGGAGGAGCAACGAGCCTCTTGTTTCATATTCATGTGACTAATGGAGTGTGACTCCAGTTCTACTCTTCAGCTTGCGCCATCATGGCTTGCAGGTTATCCGGATCAACATAGTGGCAGGTGGCTTCATCAATGCAGATCAATGCCCAACCGGATTGATCGATGCCCATGAATTTGTAATCACCTTCTTGAACAAAGAAGCCACGATGGTTACGAGTATCAGGCTTAACTTGTACGTCGTTAGAAAACATGTTGACTCTCCTTGGATGACCGAATGACCGAAAAATCAACGATAAGGTGTACTCATCGTTGATTTCACAAAATCTTATCATTCGTTTTTTCTGAGCCATCATTAAATATCTTGTGTAATCATTGCGATTGCTCAATATTCTCCATCCTGAGGTTTAGTTTCTTTTGATCCCCGTGATCCCTGCGATAGACGGATTCGACGGATTTGTCCTCCGCGATCTCACGGGGATGCAATTGTTAACTGATTGTAAAGCGCGACTTATTCTTCTTCGAACAACCACCGTTTAATGCGGGTTAAGCTTTTCCACTCCGGTTTACGAGAAAGGCCGTCCTCAATATTTTGTTGCACTTCTTCCTGAAGTTCCGGAACTGCCATGATTAGTTGTGAAGCTATATCAATGTGCTCTCGGACGCCGGTTTTGGCGGTTTCTAGCATCGCGACCGCTAGATTTACCCGCGCCTGAGGATCCTGTGGGTTTAACTTCACAGCCTTCTGAGCAGCTTTATACGCTTGCGAAGGTTTATTGTCCAACAAATAGAGCCAGGCCAAGCAGGTCCATGCTGGGCTGCTCTTGGGTACGCGATCGCACAAATCCTTAAAGGTTGGAATTAAGCTAGCTGGGCTTTCTCCTGCCCGGTAACGCTCTAAACCCTGGTCAAACTGGGCTTCAGCGGTCAACTCACTCATAACGACTCAGATATTCCCAATCGCACAACCTAAAAAATATAACTCACCGGGTTCTGTTCTAGACCTGTAGACTTCCTGCGTAAGTGGTCACCTACGCCCTCAAAAACCGATTCATGCAAGAAGTCTTGTGATTACTGGTTAACCGGAGTTCAAGTGTATTCGTGTTGTGGGTGGGGTGCGAAGCACCCCACCCACAACACGAATACGTAAGTCCTGGTGAATGTACAGAGTACGCTCAACTAGACGCACAGCGACCAGCTAAAGAACCTCAGAAAGGAATGTGCCCAGCGCTAAGCACTGGGCACATTCCTTTCTGAGGTTCTTTCAGGAATTGCTTTAGGAGAAGGACTTACCGCAGCCGCAAGTTTGGGATGCGTTGGGGTTGGTAAATTGGAAGCCACCGCCAATCATTGAATCGCTATAGTCGAGCACCAGACCATAGAGATACAACATGCTCTTGGGATCACACAACACTTTGAAACCGTCGTAGTCAAATACCTCATCGTTCGGCTGCATATTGTTGGGGTCTTCAAAGTCCATTGTGTAGGACATGCCCGAGCAGCCGCCTTGTCGGACGCCAACCCGCAAGCAAAGGTCCCTGCCCTGCTTCTCCCGCAGTGCCATGACCTGCTTGATGGCAGAATCCGTCATCATAATGCCCCGTTGCTGAGAAGATGCCGTCTGTGTCATGGGGGTTCAACGCTCCTTGCTACTCAAAATCTCGATGCAAAAGCCAAGGAATAAAAATTGGCGATCGCGTTATCCTATCTCGATGGTAGCGGATAAGTAATATTAACAACCTATTTCTCCAGGGTTCGATAGATTGAAGATATGCGATGTATCGCATCAACCCAGTTAGGGTTAGGGTATCTAGCGTTGGTTGATATGTGCATGAGGGCAGCTAAGATGGATCGGCTCAACTGCCACTCAATGCTCAACGCTAGATTTTTGGTAAACGAAACCTTTGGGGTTTGTGTATGTCTGGTCTTACGCCCGCTACCCGCCGCCGTCTCAAGAAATTGCGTCAGGTGCCCAGTGTTTGGGAAGGCGATCGCCGTCTGCTAGCCACCGATGGGCTAGGTGACTTGGTGGCAGATTCTAACCTCTCAGGTGACTGCATCCTCTGGGTGGATGGGGTTGATGAAGCTGTACGCGCCATGGATATGGTCCCCCCCGATAGTGGCCCCGAAGCTTTGGTCAGAACGCTATTACGGGCCATGGAAGCCCCAAGCGGCGCGCAAATCCAACCGGCACGGCCCCAGAGAATTTTGGTGCGCGATCGCGAAGTGCAATTCTTTCTACGTGGGGTTCTACAAGACCTGGATATCACGGTGGATTACACCCCCGACCTGCCACTGATTGACGAAATCTTTCAGAGCCTCCAAGAAGTTGCCAACAAACGGCATCCTCATCTACCTGCTGAAGACGCTGATGCCCTTACCGAGGTTGCCCTCAACGTCTGGAAAGAGGCCCCCTGGCAAAATTTGGACGAAGAAAAGATTATCTCCATCAAACTCAACTACGAAGATATAGACACGTTGTATGTCTCCATCCTGGGCATGTTGGGTATGGAGTATGGAATTTTGATGTATCGCTCGGTAGACTCCCTCAAGCGGTTCCGGCAGGAGGTGTTGAGTGCCGAAGACAACCCCAAAAACCTTGAGCATGCCTTTCTGCAACAGGATTGCTTTTTTGTAACCTACGACCAGAGCACCGCCGAAAGTAATGGTCATGGGCGCGACGGTTTGCCCCCCATTGAACCCGCCTTTGGCAGCCTCCACCCGCTGGAAGGCATGCGCCCTATTTTGCATGAAGAAGAAGCCAGCGTCATGCTCGTAGCACTGCAGGCGCTATATCGATTTTTTCAGGATCATTTAGAAGAAATTGACATGGCAGAGTTTCCCCCTCTGACCAGCCGGTACCGCATCGCAGATCCACAACAGCAGGGAAAAAAGGTTTCGGTTACCGTCGCCACCCTTCCTGACCTGGCAGAGGAACTGGCGGAAATGACTGAAGACTTCAGCCTGGATGACGACCTGGAAGCCCTGGAGTTTGACGTTGTCCCGGTTTTACGGGATGACCTGATTCCTCGTGACTCGTTCTACAGCTTGGGAGCTATGCCATTCCAAGTGTTGGAAGAATTGCGTCAGTCGGTTAAAGTACACCAGCCTTCAACGACTGAGCTACCCAAAAAACTGGAATGGTTCCCCATTGTCCTGATTCAAACGACTCGTCCCAAAGCAATGAGTTTGATTGAAGGGCTCCAGGCAGCAGGCGGGCTAGAAGCCATCTGCTTCAATCCCGGAGAAGACCCCATTAATGAAATTCACTATGATTTGGGCATTCTCAAAACCCTAGATGGTGATTTTCACCTCTTTGGTGAGTTCGATGAAGAAGATCCCATTCATATTGAAGCTCGCAAAAAGTGGGATCAGCGCTGCAAGAAAACCAAAGGCCAATGTGGCCTGGTGATTGCTAAAGGATCCACGGGAGCTAGCCGCGGTAATCCCACTATGAAGGACATGCTGGCCTTTTTTGAAGTGCGATCGCTCTCTCCCAACGAGATCGGGTTAGGGCCACTAGAACTAACACATCAATTCGATGAGCTTTAGATGAAAAAATGGGGGTTAAGCCCCCATTTTTAATAGAAAAATAACTAAGAAATGTAAATCACAAAGAACTGTAACAGTTCCTGAACAATTCACTAATGCGGCTCAAACGGAGTGATACCATCCAGAAAAATGTTCAGGCAACCTTTTCAGGGAAACATTCATGACAGAAGCGCTTACTGGACAAACTCCTCTTTTCGGTGGCAGCACAGGTGGTCTCCTCACCAAAGCTGAGACCGAAGAGAAATATGCCATTACCTGGACTAGCCCGAAAGAGCAAGTTTTCGAAATGCCTACAGGTGGTGCTGCCACCATGCGGGAAGGCGATAACATTCTCTATCTGGCTCGTAAGGAGCAGTGCATCGCCCTGGGTGGCCAGCTTCGCTCGAAGTTCAAGCCCCGTATCGATAACTACAAGATTTACCGGATTTTCCCCAACGATGAAACCCAATATCTGCACCCTGCAGACGGTGTCTTCCCCGAGAAGGTAAACCCAGGCCGGGAAGCTGTAAACAGCGTTGGCCGTAATATCGGTAGCAACCCCAGCCCTGCGACAATCAAGTTCAGCGGCCGTAGCACTTTTGATTCCTAAATCAAATCTGTTACCTGTTTAACCACTTAAGTTCATTGAAGGAGTAGGGTAACCCTACTCCTTTTTTGTTCTTTTAGTGAAGATGGGGATCCCGCTGCGTGCCACGTCATCACTTCTGTACGTCGGGATCTCAATTGGGAATAAGCCCATGTGCCCGTTTTGATCTGCGCAAAGCGCACCCCTCGAAACAGCCCTTCACCCGAACTCAGGTTTCACACAGTCGTGCTACCCCGGACAAGCTATCCTGTTCAAATGCCCCGGCAACAGATAGCGTTTCTCATTCCGCTGTTCATCCTCAGTTCAGAATGAGCATTGCTGGCAGTGATATCCCTTGTAATTTTCTAGATGCATCCACGTCCATGATTTTTCCCGACTTTGAACAATTTTCCAGGCTGTCAGAACAGGGTAACTTTGTTCCGGTATACCAGGAGTGGGTGGCAGACCTGGATACACCCGTGTCGGCCTGGTATAAGGTATGCGCGGGGCAACCCTACAGCTTCTTGTTGGAGTCGGTGGAAGGGGGCGATCGCATCGGTCGCTATAGCATGGTGGGCTGCAATCCTTTATGGGTACTTGAAACATGGGGCGATCGCACCACCCAAACTTACCGTGATGGCACTCAACGCCAACTACAGGGCGATCCCTTCAACGTCCTAGCGGAATGTCTGGAACCCTACACCCCGGTTACGCTGCCGCAACTTCCCGCTGGCATCGGTGGCCTGTTCGGATTCTGGGGCTATGAGCTGATTAATTGGATTGAGCCTCGTGTTCCGGTCTACGCAGCCGGGGAAGGTGACTTGCCGGATGGGTTATGGATGCAGGTGGATCAACTGCTGATTTTCGATCAGGTGAAGCGGAAGATCTGGGCGGTGGCCTATGCAGATGTACGCGATTCAGGAACGGATCGGCAGGTTGCTTATGAGCAGGCGTGCGATCGCGTCCGACAAATGGTCGCCAAGCTCCGACTTCCCCTCTCAGGCAATGACACGGTGTTGGAGTGGACACCACCCACTTCAGACCGGGCAACCACTTCCCCCGTCAACTTCACCAGCACCGTAACCAAAGAGCAATACTGCGCCAACGTTGAGAAGGCAAAGGAGTACATCAAAGCTGGAGATATTTTTCAGGTTGTTATTTCTCAGCAACTCACCGCCCCCTATGAAGGGGATCCGTTCTCGCTATATCGCTCTCTGCGCTTAATCAATCCATCGCCCTACATGGCTTATTTCCACTTTGGCGATTGGCAAATCATTGGCTCTAGCCCTGAAGTCATGGTCAAAGCAGAGAATTCTGCGGATAGTCGCGATCGCGTTGCAACACTACGCCCGATCGCCGGAACTCGCCCCCGAGGCAGAACCACCACCGAAGACAACGCCTATGCCGAAGATCTGCTCAAGGACCCCAAGGAAGTTGCTGAACATGTCATGCTCGTAGACCTGGGCCGTAACGATCTGGGCCGCGTCTGCCAGATTGGCTCGGTCAAAGTCGATGAGTTGATGGTGATTGAACGCTACTCCCACGTGATGCACATTGTCAGCAACGTGGTGGGCCAACTTCCCCAGGAGCGTTCGGCCTGGGATTTGCTGAAGGCCACATTCCCGGCTGGGACCGTCAGTGGAGCTCCTAAAATCCGCGCGATGGAAATTATCCATGAACTGGAGGGTTGCCGCCGAGGGATTTATTCGGGGGCCTATGGGTACTACGACTTTGAGGGGCAGTTGAACACGGCGATCGCCATCCGCACCATGGTCGTCCGTAGTCAGCCCGATGGCACTTCGACTGTCACCGTTCAGGCTGGGGCAGGCTTAGTTGCCGATTCCGTTCCCGAGACTGAATACCAGGAAACCTTAAATAAGGCACGGGGAATGTTAGAAGCAATCCGCTGTTTGGGATCGGAAAGCTAAGTTGTCATGAAAAAGGGGTGGGCATTGCTCACCCCTTTTTCGTTTATGGATCTATCAATGGAGGGTTACCGCGATCGCCTGACCATTTCACCATGAAGTTGATGGGTTGAGAATGGGAGGGCGATTGCTGTGGCAAAACGAGAGCATTTGGCATTATTCAAGCGGGATGTCATTCTGTGGAATCGCTGGCGCGAAAAAAATGCCAAAGTCAGACCCGACCTCACCCATGCCGACTTTAGTGGACAAGATTTACGCGGCCTCGACCTGAGCCAGGCAGATTTGATGGAGGCAGATTTCTCAGACGCTAACTTGATCCGCACAAATTTCATGGAAGCCAATTTGAGCGGGGCGAATCTGAACAATGCAATTCTAATGAAGGCTGAACTCAACAATGCAGTTCTGCGGGGGGCCAACCTGAGTGATGCAGATCCATCCAAAGCCGATCTGAGAGATGCAGATCTGCAAGGAACTCAGATGATTAATGCTGACGCTGAACAGGCTAATGGGGTCGGAGCAAATTTGAGCAATTCGGACCTGACAGGCTCCAATTTTAGGAAAGCCAGTCTCATCCGTGCCAACCTGAGCCAGTCCGATCTGAGCAATGCTGATTTCACAGAAGCCGTCCTGGTACGCGCAAATTTGCAAGGAGCAACGCTCACAGGCAGCAATTTCACCAAGGCCAATCTATCAGGGGCCGATCTAACCGGAGCCGATCTGACAGGTGCCATTCTCAAAGGGGCAACCATGCCCAATGGCGCTATTCACCAGTAGATAACAGGGCTTATGTAAGTCCTGGTACATGCTTATGGGTTGTAGTGTGCGGAACACACTACAACAGCAATTCTCATTTTGAAATCAGGCCCGAAAACTGCGCGCCGAAGGCGCACAGTTTTCGGGCCTCAAAGCCAAGAGTTCACGCCCTACGGGCGTGAACTCTTGGCTTTGAGGCCCATACTGAGAATTGCTGACACTACAACAGCAATTCTCATTTTGAAATCCAACCCGAAAATAGCCCGCCTTCGGCGGGCTATTTTCGAGCTTCAAAGCTGAGAGTTCGTGCCCTTCGGGCGTGAACTCTTGGCTTTGAGGCCCATACTGAGAATTGCTGACACTACAACCCATAAATACTGCGTCAGTACACCCTGTGATACACTAGAAAAGTTGTCTAAATCGCACATCCGGGCTTTCGGGTGTCCTGAGTATTAAATTACTCAGTGATACTGCCGGATGGAGGATAAACCCGAAAGGAGCGTCACAATTCATGCCCGTTGTTTCATTGGCTCAACTTTTGGAGTCTGGGGTTCACTTTGGCCATCAGACCCGCCGTTGGAATCCCAAAATGTCGCCTTACATCTACACGGCGCGTAATGGGGTTCATATTATTGACCTGGTGCAGACTGCTGAACTCATGGAAGAGGCTTACGACTACGTTCGTACCGCTTCTGAGGCTGGCAAAAAGTTTTTGTTTGTTGGCACCAAGCGTCAGGCCGCTGGCATCATCGCTCAAGAAGCTTCTCGCTGCGGTTCCTACTATATTAACCAGCGCTGGCTGGGTGGAATGCTGACCAACTGGGTCACCATCAAATCTCGCGTCGAGCGCCTGAAGGAACTGGAGCGTCGCTACGAGACGGGCCAGTTCGATCTGCTGCCCAAGAAAGAAGCCGCGGTACTGCGTCGTGAGCTGGAGAAGCTGCAAAAGTACCTGGGTGGCATCAAGTCCATGCGTAAGCTGCCTGATGCCGTCGTTATCGTTGACCAGAAGCGGGAGTACAACGCTCTGCTGGAATGTCAAAAACTGGGCATCCCCATTGTGTCTCTGTTGGATACCAACTGTGACCCCGATATGGTGGATATTCCCATTCCTGCGAACGATGATGCGATCCGCTCCATTAAGCTGATTGTGGGCCGTCTTGCCGATGCTATCTATGAAGGTCGCCATGGCCAGCTAGATGGTGAAGAAGACTTCGAAGATTACGATGGTGCGGAAGAGGACGTCGATTACGACGGTGACTACTCCGAGGAAGAAACTGAAGAATAAATAGCCTTTTGGGCTAGCATTCCCACCAGCAAAGAGAATATTCTCTTTGCTGGTGGCAAATCTGAAGAATAGATAGACTTCTGGGTAGAACGGGGGCGCTTGGCTACGCCCTCCTAGCGGGATTGCCCGTCCGGGTTGATTGGGAGTCTGCCCGAACTCCGTTCTGCCCATGACCGACTACTGTTGTAGAAACTGGGATTAAACGACATGGCAGAGGTATCGGCAAAACTAGTTAAGGAACTGCGCGATCGCACTGGCGCAGGGATGATGGACTGCAAAAAAGCCCTGGCAGAAAACGATGGAGATCTAGAAAAATCCATCGACTGGCTGCGGCAGAAAGGTCTTGCCTCCGCCGGAAAGAAAGCAGGTAAAACCACCGCAGAGGGGTTGGTTGGGAGCTATATCCACACCGGTGGACGGGTAGGTGTACTGGTAGAAGTGAACTGCCAGACCGACTTCGTAGCCCGTAACGAAGCCTTCCAAGATTTGGTGAAGGATGTAGCGATGCAGATTGCAGCATCGCCTAACGTTGAGTACGTCTCTGTAGAAGAAATTCCCGCCAATGTCGTCGAGCGGGAGAAGGCCGTTGAGATGGGTAAAGATGACCTTTCCAGCAAGCCTGCTGCCGTACGTGAAAAAATCGTTGCTGGCCGCATCGATAAGCGCCTGAAAGAGCTGGCGTTGCTGGAGCAGCCCTACATTCGTGATCAGAGCATCACGGTTGCACAGCTTGTGACCGAGCGTATTGCGACCCTCGGCGAAAACATTCGTATCCGTCGCTTTGTGCGCTTCGTTATGGGTGAAGGCATCGAGAAAGAAGAGAGCGATTTCGCAGCTGAAGTAGCGGCTCAAACCGGCCAGAAGTAGGCATTCTCGTGGTGTGTAGTTGCTATATGACCACACACCCACGCCCCAATCCGCGCGTACAGCGCTATAACATGGAATTAAATTAGGGCAGGTCAGAACATTCGTTTGGCCTGCTTTTGTGTCTAATGGAACCATGGCAAGAACCGTCGAACGCATTGAAAAAGATCTGGCCGCTTTAGAAGAAACCCTGGGAGCGATCGCCCAGGAATTTGAGCAGGTCTACACGGACTATTTGCAAGATTTAAGCGAGGCTGTGTCCCGTCAACTGATCCTGGCTACCTATCATCTCTGCACCCAGGGATACCCTGAGCCTTTTCTGGCGCTTTCCCTGCAACAGCGACAGGATTTACAACAAGGAGTACGCCGACTAGCCAACACCAGTTCTGAACAACTGCTCGCCCTCCTTCACCCCCCAGAGGAAACGACGGAAAGCGAAGTCCCAGCTCCCGAAGCCGACTTACCCTTTCCCGGTGAAGAGGAGCAGGATGAGGCAAGCGACGAAGAGTTACCGCTCCTGCCACCTGCCCTGCCCGCACCGATGGGACCTGAAGAAATGATGGCATTGCTGACGATGGAGTTACCCATCCCTGAACCCTCGTCCGCAACCGCGTCAGACGACCCACTGAACCGTTTAGTGCAATGGCAGCAACGGGTGGAGGAAGGCATCGTGGAGGTGCTGCATCGCCTCTCCCATGGAACCAACCGAATTTTACATCAGGCTCACGTTCTGCCTCATCAGTTGCCAGAGCCGGTTTTAGAAGTAGCGGTAAAGTCAGGCATGATGACAGAGCCAACCCCGGGTTCGCCAAACCTGATTAATTTAGTCATTGAATCCCAGTCCGAAGAGAAAAAAGCGTCTGATGTGATTCGGGTCGTGGCTATCCGCTTGCGGTTACCTGAAGTAGAATTCGCCAACCCAATCTTGTCGAATTGGCGATCGCGCCTTCGGGCCATCAATGGCCGCCTCAGTCAGGTGGGTAAAGACTACCGCAAAAACCAGAAGGAGCGGGCGATCGCCCAGGCCGAATTAGCCTGGCGATCCAGCTGGTACGAAGACTAATCTCCGCCATCAACCGCTGCTATGGACTGGTCTCGCCTGCAAAAAGCACTAGAATTGGAAGCTGATCGAGGGTTTGGCGATCTGGTGGGCCGAGAGCATCGGTTCAGCGAATTTTTGCACTTGAGTTTGAAGGAACCACCTTCAGAATTGGCACAACCTGAACAGGAACGCTTACGGGATATGGCGTCCCGGTTCAGCCGCTACCCCGATTTGTCAGAAGGTCAACGGCGGCATCTGGTCGCAGAGACACGGCGGGTGTTGTATGAGTCGCGGCGATCGCTCGACCCACCTGCCCCTGAACCTGCACCCAAATCGCCCAAAACAACACCGCTCGTTGATAAAAAACGCCGGGTTGAGTTGGAGCAAGCCGTTACATACCTCCCTGGTATCGGTCCCAAAAATGCCGAAAAACTGAGCAAACTGGGGATTTATACAGTCCGTGACTTGCTGTTCTACTACCCCCGTGACCACATTGATTATGGTAATCAGGTCAATATCCGCCAGCTAAAAGCCGGAGAGACTGTAACCCTGGTAGCCACCGTGAAGCGGTGTACCTGCTTCGTCAGTCCCAAAAACTCTAAACTCACCATCCTGGAATTGGTGGTGCGGGATTCTACCGGGCAACTCAAAATCAGTAAGTTTCTAGCTGGAAGTCGCTTTAGTAGTCGGGGCTGGCAGGAACAACAAAAGAAACAATACCCCCCTGGTGCTGTGATTGCGGCTTCGGGCCTGGTGAAAGAAGGGCGCTACGGCATTACCCTGGACAATCCTGAAATTGAAGTCATTGACCACGTTGGCGCGTCCATCGAATCCAACAAAGTAGGTCGGGTACTGCCGATTTACCCCCTGACAGAAGGGGTAGCCGCGGATCTGGTGCGTAAGGCTGTGATTGGTGCATTGCCAGCAGTCACACAAATCATCGACCCGCTCCCGGAACCCCTGCGGGAGAAATATGACTTGATGGGATTGCAGGATGCCATTAGCCAAATTCACTATCCTCCTTCCGGTGAGGCTTTGGCAGAAGCTCGACATCGCTTAGTTTTTGACGAATTCTTCTATCTACAACTGGGGTTGCTACAGCGTCGTCAGGCTCATCAAGAGCGCATGACTGGGGTCGTGCTGCCGCCTACTGGAGCGTTGATCGATGAGTTCTACAAGGTATTGCCCTTTAGTCTGACTCAGGCCCAGCAGCGAGTTGTCAATGAAATTTTGGCGGACTTGCAGAAGCCTACGCCCATGAATCGCATTGTTCAGGGGGATGTGGGTTCTGGTAAGACCGTTGTGGGGGTAGTGGCAATTCTCGCCGCCATTCAAGCCGGTTATCAGGCGGCCTTGATGGCCCCCACAGAAGTGTTAGCAGAGCAGCATTACCGCAAACTGGTGAGCTGGTTCAACCTGCTCCACCTGCCTGTAGAGTTGTTGACTGGCTCGACGAAAACCAGCCAGCGCAGGCCGATGCTAGCTCAGCTGGCAACAGGTGAATTGCCGTTACTTGTAGGCACCCATGCGCTAATCGAAGACCCCGTACAGTTTGCCCGGTTGGGATTGGTGGTGATTGACGAGCAGCACCGCTTTGGAGTGCAGCAACGGGCACGACTCCAGCAAAAGGGCGAAAACCCCCATGTGTTAACAATGACGGCCACGCCAATTCCTCGCACTTTGGCTCTAACCCTGCATGGGGATCTGGATGTGAGCCAGATTGATGAGTTACCGCCAGGCCGAAAGGCGATTCAGACGACCGCGCTGTCTGGGAGAGAGCGATCGCACGCCTACGACCTGATCCGCCGCGAAGTTGCGCAGGGCCGTCAGGTCTACGTGGTACTGCCCCTGGTCGAGGAATCCGAGAAGCTGGATCTAAAATCAGCGATCGAAGAACACCAACATTTGCAAGAACTGGTCTTCCCTGAATTTTCAGTGGGCCTGCTTCATGGACGCATGACCTCTGCCGAGAAGGACGATGCCATCAATCGCTTCCGCAACAACGAAACACAACTGCTAGTGTCCACAACAGTGGTGGAAGTTGGGGTTGACGTACCCAACGCCACTGTCATGCTGATTGAACATGCAGAACGGTTCGGGCTCTCCCAGTTACACCAGTTGCGGGGACGTGTTGGTCGAGGAGCCGAGCAGTCCTTCTGTCTGCTGATGTCCAGCACGAAATCGGAAACCGCTCGCCAGCGACTGAAAGTGCTGGAGCAATCTCAGGACGGCTTCTTCATCTCTGAAATGGATTTGCGCTTCCGGGGGCCAGGGGAAGTGCTAGGCACCCGGCAGTCAGGACTCCCCGATCTAGCCCTCGCGAGTCTGGTAGATGACCAGGAGGTGTTACAACTGGCACGCCAGGCTGCTGAACGGGTAATGGAACTTGACCCAACCATTCAACGCTGGCTGCCCATGAAGGAAGAGTTGCGCCGCCGCTATGCCAAGCTCATGGGTGGAGCCATCCTGACCTGAGCAGATGAACGTGAGTTACTCGTTCAATCGGTTGCAGTGCGACCCAAGATACTAACCTAACTGCAGTTCGGGATAAGCTGAAGTGCTTATTTTGGCGTAAGCGTTTTCGAGTGCCGCGCAATGCGCGGCACTCGAAAACGCCCTTAACCCGAATTGAGGTTAACCTAACCTCAATTCGGAATAAGCTAAAAGGCCCTTAACCGGAACTGAGGTTAGCCTAAGGGTGGGTTGGGTGCTGTCTGGGGCAATGGATTGGAGGGATTTGCAGGCAGGGGTTCCGCAGGCAGGGGTTGAGAGGATGGTGAGGATGGAACTGTAGAGTTGGCCGGAGCCTGAGTTGCTGGGGCTACCGAAGGAGCTGCCACCGAAGGAGCTACCGCCGGAGGAGCTGTCGCTGGAGGAGGAGCTGAGGGGGCTGTCGGGGTTGTGGCTGCGGCAGGTGCTGTAGGCGATGGCGCTACGCAGGAACCCGGCGGTGGTGCCTGGGTCAGAACCGTCACAGCGCCGTAGCCTGTTGTGGTGAGGAGCTGCCGAATAGCGAGTTCAGCACGGGTATTGGCTTCCTGCAAAATACCTTCGTTACAGGCAGCGGAAACAACCTGTTGAAGGGTTTGTTGTTGCGCTAGTTGTTGCAGTTCGGGAGCTGCATCGGGGCCAAGGCCGAGGAAGCCGCGATCGTAATCGTACACCTGAGAGCGGTTGACATCAATTTTGCTATCTAAAATCTTGGGGGGTGGCAACTGAATGGTGAGGGCGTTGTTGTCGGCCAGTTGCACGTTCTCGCGCGTTATTTGAGAGAGGTCAATTCCCGCCCTCACTTCTCCATGGGCGATGTAGAGGAGAGTAGTGGAACCGACCCTATATCCAGCAAAGGTGCGATCGCGCGATGTTGGCACCACGGCCTGCATCGTAAACTTTGCTGTCGTTAACTCACTCATGCCCTGCACCTGCTGAACCACGACGGACTGCACATCCACCTTGGGCTCAGACTCCTGCACAGGGTTCTGCAACGGGGGTAGAACTCGCCTTACTCCCCCTAATAGGCTCGCTCCATCCCGCAATAGACCAGAACCGATCAGCAACCCCGTAATGACCAGCCCTCCCGTCAGCATGAGTGACAGATTGTAGAAGAAACGAGAAGCCGGATGGGAGGAGTTTGGCGGGCGGGAATTCTGTTCCATCGGTTGTCTAGGGCGTGAGCCACTACCTGAGCGTTGTTTCTATGATGACGCTTGGAAGAATCTTTGGGTTCGATGCAAGGGCTGATCTACGATAACGTAGGTCAAGCCAGTAGAATGGCAGTTAAGTTTCGTTTCGCACGACACCCTAACCATGTTTAAGTCCACCACCCGCCATATTCGTATCTTTTCTGCCGAAATCCAGAACGACGAACTGGTGCCCGTCCCTGACAAGCTCACGTTGGATGTCGACCCAGACAATGAGCTGAATTGGAATGATACGGCGTTGCAAGCGGTCTATCATAAATTTGACGAGCTGGTGGCCTCCTATGACGGAGAAGACCTGAACGACTACAACCTCCGTCGTATTGGCTCAGATCTAGAGCATTTTGTGCGATCGCTCCTCCACGAGGGCCAAATCACTTATAACCTACAGAGCCGTGTCCGTAACTATAGTCTCGGCATGCCTCGGGTTGCGGAAGACATCAACGTCTAATCTCTGTCGGTCATTCAATTGAGTGAAACGATCCGTTGTGTGGGGCACCTTATGCCGCACACAACTTGTTTTTTCAAGACTATGCAGAGTTCATCGTTCTAGGGCTTATGGAAGTCACTATCCATGGGCATTCTGGTAAATGAGTTCGGTGCTATCCACCACATCTACCAGAATGTTCAAACCCGATTGTCGTGCAATACATCCCAAAAAAATTCAATCCTATTGATAGAAAACCGATCTTCGCAGGAAATTAGCGCCATCTTGAAAGGGCTAGGCTATCCTGATAAGACCGATTCCTGTGGTATTCAGGTGCCACGCCCGGTTCATGCTGTATTGCCCCAATCCAACTTGCCAAACCCTTAACCTTGAGGGAACTCGTATTTGCCAGCAGTGTCATTCGCCGCTGCCCTATCGTTACCTATGGGCCGCAGGTCTGACATCCCCTGCACCCGAAGCAGGCCGTTTGCTGGGCGATCGCTACCTTAGCAAAGGTAACGGTATCTTCCTCGATACCCTACCCGGCTATCCTCCCATCGCCAGCATTGAAGAGTTGCCAGATTTTCTTCTGGCTTATCTGCGACTTGCGGCCCTGCGGCTGCACATCCCCCTGGCCTATGACTTGATTCCTCAAGACCCAACCTCCGGGAACGCAAACTTGCTGTTGCTGGAGGAAGCCGCCCTCTGGCAACCTGAGCGTTCGGTCAGCAGCTCTAAAGGAAATCCCTCAACAGTTGCTGTGCTTCCGGCGATCACGCCACTCTGGGAAAAGGTATCCGGACGACGGCAACTGTCCTGGCTCTGGCAAATCGCGAATTTGTGGGAACCGATGGTCCGTGAGGGAGTCGGCTCTACATTACTCACACCAGAGTTGCTGCGGGTTGAGGGCTGCCTTTTACGCATCTTAGAATTACGCTCAGACCACCCCGATCAGCCTGCTACATTGGCCCATTTAGGGCAGCTTTGGCAAACCTGGCAACGCAGCGCTCAACCTGACATTGCAGCATTTCTCAATACGTTAAGTGCAGGCCTGCTGGAGGGTAGAATCAACAGCTCGATCGCCCTGATCGAAGAACTCGACCAGCAGATTGCGATCGCCAATCGAGGTAAGCCACGCCACATTCACATTGCGACTCAGACTGATCAGGGGCCAACGCGATCGCGGAATGAAGATGCGTGCTACCCCGCCAGCGGCACACTTCAATCTGAGATTTTACAAAGTGGGCAACCCTCCAGCCCGCTGGCTATTGTGTGTGACGGGATCGGCGGGCATCAGGGCGGCGATGTGGCATCTAATTTGGCCATCGCAGCTGTTTACCAGAAGCTTCAGAACTTACCCGTCGTCACCCTGAGCCCTGAAGCAATCGCCTATGCCATCGATGAGAGTGTGGCGATCGCCAATGACCGCATCAGCCAGCGCAATGACGACGAGCAGCGGCAAGACCGCCAGCGCATGGGCACAACCCTGGTTATGGGACTGATCAAACATCAGGAGCTTTATGTCGGCCATGTGGGGGACAGCCGTGCGTATTGGATCACCCCCTGGGGGTGCCACCAGATTACCCTTGACGATGACGTGGCATCTCGCCAAATGCGGCTGGGTTACAACTTCTACCGGCAGGCTCTACAGCACCCCAATGCAGGGTCTCTGGTGCAAGCTCTGGGGATGAGTGGCTCCAGCCTGTTACACCCAACCGTACAACGGCTGCTGATTGATGAGGACAGTGTGCTGTTGTTCTGCTCGGATGGGCTCAGTGATGGCGATCGCGTCGAGGAGTATTGGGATACCAATCTCCTGCCGGTGTTGCGAGGGCAGGCCGATTTAGTGGGCGTCAGTCAACGGCTGGTTGAGCTTGCAAACACCCTCAATGGTCACGACAACGTTACCGTTGCTGTCGTTCATTACCAGGTACCCGATGCATCCGCAGATCGGGAGCTGATTACGAATTATATGAGTTCGACTTTAGGCGACGTGCCGATTCCAGTGGCCAAGGAGCCTCAAGCAGTTTTGTCTGCTCCGTCGCCGACTACGACCCCAACGGCTACCCAGGTCGTTGCGCCCACAGCGACAGTAGTCGAGCCGGCCCCTCGTCGCCCCGTGCCGCTGTTTCTCAGCCTGGTCTTTGCTACTGTGCTGGTAGGGGTGCTGGCCTATCTGCTCCTACCCATATTGAGGGGGGCCGGTTTCCTGGCATCTGATCCATCTCCTACATCTACACCTCAGCCATCACCAAGCTCGACAGCTCCCTCTCCTTTAGCCCCATCTGCTGTGATTCAGGTTGGTCGCGTAAATACGAGCAATCCTGCACCCCTGGGGCTATTTCCACAACCTCAATTAGGCGATGCTGCGGGGAAATCCATCACACCTGGGACTGTGCTTCAAGTCATTGAGAAGCCCTCTATCGAAGGCACACCCTGGCTACGGGTGCAGGTGTGCTCTCTGGGTTCCGAATCGACGGCTGCCCCTCCTCCAACGGAAGTGGCCAGCCTAACCCTTGTGCCACAACTTGGAGAAGAAGGATGGGTGCAAGAAGCTGAGCTGTTGCCCCGAGCCATGCCGGTAGCAACAGAAGCGATCGCTGGCTCACCCTGCGGCCCCACCGCTACCCCCCTCTCACCTCAAACCCCGACCCCAACTCCTCCTCCTCTCGGCTAGAGTTCTATCAACTTATTGCAAAAGCGCTGATGTCACCGGCGTTTTTGCAATAATTGCGACTGAACCTTACAGGAAGCGCAAAAGTAGCGCAAACTGAAGCAAACTCTTCATTACTGAAGAGCGCTACCGGGATTCTATGGATTTCGGGAAAGAACCGGATAAACTAGAGGGTAATCCGAATCATCGTCTGTTTTCGACGGCTGAGCAGTCCACAGTCTTCCCTTCATGCCTGAAAATCCTTGTTTAAGACTGGCGATCGACCGCCTCAATGCCACCGCCCAGTCCAACCACTACGCGATTTGGGTGATTCAGGCACCCCATCAGGCGGGCTATGCTCATAACGATCAAACCTGGACTGAACCTCTAAATAAATCCTGGCAAGCATGGCAGGCTTTGTTTTCGTCACAACCATTACCCGACGTTCAAAATTTACCCCGGTTGCAATTTCCGACCCCTGAGGGCAATGAGGAAATTCCAACCAACTACACCAGTCGCTTGATGCAATACCTGGGCATTATGCTCTGGGAGTGGCTGTTTGATGGACCGATTCAGAATAGTCTGGATCAGAGTCGAGGCATTTCCATGGGGATGGAACAACCCCTGCGGCTCCGTCTGGAAATTCGAGATCCGAACCTGGTGACGATTCCCTGGGAAATTATGCAATCTCGCCCGGGGCAACGGGCTATGGGTCTGCACCATGAGCAATTACTGTTTAGCCGTACGACCTACGACGTTGATCCCCTAGTGCTGGGGGAGGAGGATCGGAGCTTAAACATTTTGCTGGTGCAAGGGGTCAAGGCCCTCGGCACAGAGTCGCCCTTTGAGGTAGAGAAGCCACTGAACCTGGAAGCCGAGGCGGAGGCGATCGCCCAGGCCTTCCGGAGCGGCAGCGACATCTCTATCGGCGCAAACTGGCGCAATTCTGCCCACTGTGAAGTCGATATTTTGGTACAGCCCACCCCGGCAGAGTTGACGCGCTATTTAGAACGCAAACACTATAACGTATTGTTCTACAGCGGCCACGGGATGCCAGGGCCAGATGGTGGACTGCTCTATCTCCGCCCCGATGCCACGTTAAATGGCACCGAACTGGCCCAATTGCTGACCCGCTGTCGTGTCAAGCTAGCCGTGTTCAATGCCTGCTGGGGGGCGCAGCCCGACATGCGGAATGGGGCATTTATTCCTCGCAGCAGTTTAGCCGAGGTGCTCATTCACCATGGTGTTCCGGCAGTGCTGGGGATGCGCGACACCATTGCCGATAACGAAGCTTTGAGCTTTATTCAGCGGTTTGCGCGATCGCTCTCCGATCGCTCTCCCATTGATGCGGCCGTTGCTGTGGCCCGGCAACACTTACTTACGCTCTACCGCTTTAATTCCCCAGCCTGGAGTTTGCCGGTGCTGTATATGCACCCAGAATTTAACGGCGAGCTCCTCAGGCCAGTGCATGATTCTGCGACGACGCAGATGCCTCCCGACACGCCATCGCACATGATGGGTTTGCAAATTCCTCCGGCTTATTTGCGATCGCTTGAGACCATTGAAACTCCCTGGCCCATCCAGGGTGGCCGGATGCGCATTGGCTCCCTCGATAACAATGACCTGGTCTTAAGGGGGGCAGGGGTTTCTCGCCGCCACGCCGAAATTTTCTATCGGGATGCTGCGGATGGAGGAGAGATGCAGTCCGGCTACTTCCTACGAGATTTTTCGCGATTTGGAACGTTGATGCTACGGTCGGACAACCGATGGTATAAGATTCATCAACAGGAAGTTCCCCTTAGAAGCCGCACCCAACTGTGTTTTGGAACTCACAAAGTTGAGTTTCTCGTTGACGAGATGTAAGACTCGGATTAATTCTATAAGTTACTAAATCGGGTGATTTCGAGAAAATTTTTCAGCCAGTTGCGGAACTGCCACAGAAAACCCTGTAGTCAGGGATGGCGATAACGCCCGGCGCATTAGAAATTTGGAGCATGGTCCCTATGGCAAGCGATTCTGTCCGTCCCCTATCGATTCCATCTCAGGCTGTAGCAGAGTTAGAACTGATTGAGCTACTGCTCGATCAAACCTCCCCCACCTACCCCTGGAATCCTGCTGACCCCGATGTATGGTCTTACTGTGAAGCCCTGGAGCAGGAAATCGCCGATACGTGGTCGACAGAAGAGTTTCAGCCCTATGTAAGCAGCCTATCTGACCAATTTGACCAACTTTGGGAAACGGCTTCACCCGCTGTTGATTTGGGCGTTATTTTCCCAACTGAGATCTTCCAGCGGTTCTCCGCTCAGGTTCCCAGCAACTTGCTGGAAGGGATTGTGCGTCGTGCTCGTCAGGTATTGGCTGATAACCTGGCGCTGGCAGACCAACTGGTACTTTGCGTTCAAGATCTGCTTCCTACCTGGGCCGATGATGACCTCTATGTTCTGGCTCGTCCCTTTGCGGTCGCCATGCGGAGTGGAGATTCCACTATTTTGGAAGGCACTCTGCAATCTGTACGCTGCGAAGCTTGGGAGGCGCTCTCGGAGATTGAGCAGGCTCGGCTTAGCTTGGCGATCGCCCGCTACGTCCTCAATCAACAGTCTCATCCTGGCGCCTAAAATACTGGCCTCATGAACCCCCATTACTGCTGCAGCGACGTTGCTTTTCGTTCCTACAACAGCAATGGGGGTTTTCCATTTGGCAGGATTTACGCGTTGGTGGGGTGTGCGACGCACACCCCACCAACGCGTAAATCCTGATTAATCCGACGAAGGGGGCTTGAATCGAGTCGCAAAATTATTCGCACGATCAGGGGAGAGCGATCGCGCCTGTAAGATAGCGGCTCCCAAGAACGCGTAGGAAAGGCTACCTACCACTGCCAGAGCAATGGGACTGACCAAACCACTGACATTCCAGAGAGTATGGAGAAGGGCAGCTGTGAGTAAGCCGGTGCCCAGAATGCGAGGGGTGTGCGATCGCTTTAATACACTCAAGCCAATGAAATACCCGAAGGTTCCGCTATAGGCCAAGTGGCCAGAAATCGACCCCAGTACTCGGGCAATCAATACTTGCATCCCCGACAATTGCTCTAGCTCTGAGCCACTTTGAATCATCGAGGGGACATAGTAGCCAAGGCTCTCAAACAGGGTAAAACCAACAGCAGCGGCCGTCCCCAGTAGGATACCGTCAAGGGGTTCCCAGACACCAATTTGAGCCGCGAGGGAGCGAGGGGACGAGGGCGTAGAGGGGCGCAGAGCCCAACCAATGAGCCAGAATAGGAGAATAGGTAACGCTTTCAGCAGTTCCTCCATAACTCCTGTACCAATAAACATTTGGAGGAGAAACCAGAGAGGCTGTTGGGCAGCGGTACTGGGATTAGCACTGCCCGGTAGCCAGACACGGAACACCTGTATAAACCCATTCAGTACAGGGCTACGCAGAATGCCAGCCATTAGCAGAGCCGTCACGACAGGTAACCAGAGCGGCTTATGCTTGCCACACAACTGGTACACCACGTAGTAAGCAGCCAGAGCTAGATAAAGGGCCAGAACGCCATTAAAGAGACCCACATTTCCTACAGCCATGAAGAGCACAACGGCTACTGTCACAGTGATGATGCCGGGAATCAAATAAGCTTTATGCTCCAGATCACCCGCCGTAGAGAAGATGGGGAAGAGTTGGCTAAAGGTGACCGGGTCGCTAACGGGTCTTTGGACTGGCGTAGGAACTGGAGCATTCGCTTCTGTAAATACAAATTGCGGACCGTGGTGACCTAAACGGATGCGATCACCCACTCTCAACATCCGGCATCCTTGCAGCCGATGACCATTTAAGTACGTACCATTGGTACTGTTGAGGTCGCAAAGCTGCCAGCCCTCGGAATCGGAACTAAATGTCAAACGAGCATGGAAGCGAGAAACGCCACCATGCTCGAAGGGTAGAGAAATTTGACAGCTTGGGTCGCGCCCAATTAAAAAATCTCTTTGGGTCGCTAGGGGATATAGAGTGGCCGTTCCTTCAGCTGGATAGACCTGCTGCAAAACCGCTGAGGTCGGTTCGGAGCCAGCCATACCGCCTCCCCAATGTGAAGGGTTGGTTTACTGGTTTGCGCGGGCGTCTTGCACCGCTGCCAAAAAGCTACCAATGGTGACCGGAATGCTAAGGGCCAGAATGACAGAGGTAACGGGGGCTCCGAGCTGAGGTATCCCAGAAGATAACTCAAATACAGAACCAACGGCGGCGATCGCTGCCACGCAGGAAACCGCTAAAAACAGGCCACTTTTTGGGGTCATCATAAAGGTTTTGCCTCTCGCTCCTCACCACATTATCAGGCGATGGGTACAGTTCTATGATTTATAGAAATGAGCTAGGTTCATCTCTATGAAGCAAACTGTACCATTCAAAAATGCCTAAAAATTTTCAAAAAGGCTCATTTTCCGTGGACTTCGCCCACGGAAAATGAGCCCTTAGGGCTTTACTCTTCGACGGGTTTAACCGCTTGCATTGAGAAGCCGTGCTTGTCCAATTCCTGATTGAGAGCCAGGGCATTGTCTACCCGATCGACGAACATGACACCGTTCAGGTGATCCATTTCGTGCTGAATTACTCGGGCCAGCAAATCTGTTGCCACAAGTTTCTGGGGCCGCCCGTTCTCATCCTTGTAGGACACTTCAATCTCGTCAGGACGGGTCACATCCAGAAATACACCGGGAATGCTGAGACAGCCCTCCTGAATCACACATTGTTCCTGACTCGCACGAACAATGGTGGGGTTAATCATAATCAGGGGAGGCTTGGCGGGATCATCAAGCTCGATATCTACCACCAACAGTTGCTTGTTAACACCGACCTGAGGCGCAGCTAAACCAATGCCATCGTTGCTGTACATGGTTTGCAGCATATCCCGCGCCAACTGACGAATTTCGTTGTCAATTTTTGTGATGCGCTTGGCGGGCTGACGCAACACGCGATCGCCCAAATAGTGCAGTTCTAAAGGCGGTTTTGCCAGCTTTTTCTTCTCGACTAGAATTTGAGCAGTCATGAGCAGTTGCGCCAGGTTGTCATCTTTCTCTACACTTTCCATCTTAATAAATTTACCGCCCGAATAGGAGGATCATCTCCCCTCTATGATCAAGTCGGACATCTGTTCGGGCCACGCTTCTCAAATCCGGTAGTGTTCTAGACGTGTGGATGGGGTGTGGTGAAAGGGGCACGAAGTGCCCCTTTCACCACACCCCATCCACACATTTGAAACATGCCGAATTCGGTTGTGAACCCCATATGAAAATTTCTGCTAGTCCGGATGGGTAGACGGACGGACGAAAATCAGTAGACTGTAGAACAATTAATGTCAACGTCAGACATTCAACGGATTAGGACGGTTCTGCTCAGGCTCGCCTGCACCGACTTTCCATTTGAAATCACCCACTTGCTTAAGAAAATCGTCGTCGCTCTCCCCGCCCGCCATGCTGAAACTGCTGAACAAATCTGACTACTTACTACGCGAAACCTTCTTGGGCCTCAAGCGAGGCGGGTGGATGAACTGGGCCGCCGTCAGTACGGTAACTGTACTGCTCTTTCTGTTTGGCATCAGCCTACAAGCTTCCTGGCAGTTAGAAGCACTACTCAACCAATTCGGAAGCCAACTCGAAATTTCGGTTTTTCTAGACACGGGAGTACAGGCTGACACCATCGAATCTGTCGTTCGGCAATATCCCTCGGTCACTGACATTCGTATCACGCCTAAAGAGCAAGCCTGGGAATCGTTGGTGCAGGAGATGGGCATCTCCGATATTCAGGGGGCGACGGCGCAACTGAATGGAAACCCACTGGTCGATCAGATTACAGTCAAGGCACAGGAGCCCGAACAGGTATCCGGGTTAGCCATGCAGATTGGCCAAATTTCAGGGGTCGATGAGGTGCTGTATGTGGCAGAAGCGGTACAGCGCATTTCACAGTTAAACCGAGGGTTGAATTGGGTCAGCCTGGGGTTAATCTCCATGCTGTCGTTAACGGCGATCGCCGTCATCTCCACGACCATTCGCCTCATCGTTATGGCCCGTCGTCGCGAAATCGAAGTTATGCAGCTGGTGGGAGCTACCGCCACCTGGATTTATTTCCCCTTTATCCTTCAAGGCATCACCTTTGGCATTGTAGGAGCGCTCATGGCTTGGGGGCTGATCACCGGTGTGCAAGAGTTTCTGCAAGGCTTGCTAGCTCAACAGGCTGATTTCATCCAATTTCTGGCGAACGGCCTGAAGCTGAGCCCTGATAAGGCCGTGCTGCTTCCCATTTCTTTACTGAGCCTGGGCAGTTCTGTCGGCTTGATGGGAAGCTTGTTCGCCGTACGGAAGTTTGCGCTGCGTTAGTCGTTGAATGAGGCCTATCATGGCCCCCAAATTCAACAAAACTTTTTCGGCTGCTTCAATGCCGTTTTCAACAACTGTCCGTACTCTTTGTTGTTCACAATGTAGGCCCCAAAGCGTTCCAAATGAGGGTTCATCATTTGAGCATCGAAGAGAACGAACTGGCGCGATCGCAACCATTCCACCAGCTTCACTAACGCCACCTTTGAGCCTTCAGGTATGCGATAGAACATCGACTCCCCAATAAACGCGCCACCAATGACGAGACCAAGGACGCCGCCTGCCAGTTCATCTCCCTGCCAGGTTTCGAAACTGTGGGCAATACCGGCTCGGTGCAAATCCCAGTAAATTTCCTTCAGTTCATCTGAAATCCAGGTGGACTCGCGATCGGCACAACCTTCCACCACAGCGGAGAAGTCACGATCGATGGCAACCTGAAACCGTTCCTGGTTAAGGGCACGGCGGAGCGATCGCGGATAGCGAAAGCGTTCATCCAAGGGAATCAGCGTGCGTTCTCGGCTACTGTACCAGCCCAGGTTACGGCCTGTTTCGTCTGCCATGAGGAAGTAGCCACGGGCATAGTTCTGCACGATGATGGCGATATCGTAACGACTCGAAATCATTGCAATCCACAACGAGAGGCTAGGGAGTGATTTAAGGCTGGCTGTAGGAATGGTTGCTTTTGTGCGCGGTTTGCGTAGACAAAACAACTTCGAAGACAGAGGCTAGCTTCTCCAGGGTGGCATAGACTCCGGGATTTCGTACAATGCTGATCACTCGTACGTACTGGCCTCATCGTTAAGGTGCTCCTTATGGTAGAACCCATTCAACCGATTACCTTACCCCCCGCCACCAATGCCCCTCAAGAGGGGATTTGGCTTCAGCAATCCCTGCATCGCTGGCTCGATGATGAGTTTATCCCAGAGGCCGTCAACGCCTCCATTGCCGAACGGGCTGCCCAGGTCTACGTCAGACAACGGTTGGAAGGGGAAAACGATCTAGGTTCCCTTGTGATTGCACTGGTCACAGAGATGCAGGGATTTGATTTCTCCCGTAGCTTCTTTAGTGAATTTGCGGTAGCGAACGCTGTCAGTGAACTGTTATTAGACAGTTTAGGTATCGATCGATGCTGCGGGCAGTAACTGCTGTTACTGCGTTTTTCAGGTTGTGAAGTAACAAGAGATGGATGTGGGATAAAGCTGCACATCTACTTATGCCCTATAAATCGAAACGGGTTATAGGGTTTTTCCAAAACCTTACTTTGGGTATATAAAAGTTGCGCATAGTAACCTCAAAAAACTTAAGATCGGAGTAACAATCTATTGACGAAGACAACATTCTGTGGAGGCTGTTACTCCACTTTTACAGGTTTCTAAAAACCGGATAAAAATAACGAAAAGGATAGTTGTGAATGAATTGTCCTTTGATAGAATCGGCATAAATCGCGTCAAATGTAATCTTCACAACATTCCCGAGCATTAATTTATGTTGACCCTTGAGGCGGCTAATCCCTTTCAACCAGCTCTGACCCTGGGACGTGTTCTTGTGGTTGAAGATGAGGATGTGATACGCGATACCATCGCCCTTGCCCTTCAGGAAGAAGGGTACGAAGTGTTCGTGGCCGAAGATGGGCGGAGCGCCATGGACATTGTGTGCCATCCCGGTGAGGATTCAGGTAAAACGTCGATTGATCTGGTCATCCTCGATCTGATGCTGCCCTACGTCAATGGGTTAGATCTGTGCCGCCTCATCCGTAATCAGGGAAACCGAGTCCCTATTCTGATGCTCAGTGCTAAGGGCAGCGAGACTGACCGAGTGGTTGGTCTGGAAGTGGGTGCAGATGATTATTTGACCAAGCCCTTCGGCATGAAAGAGTTAGTCGCTCGGTGTCGGGCGTTGTTGCGCCGACATCGTTATGTCGAGCCGACTGCCTCAGAGGAGCGGGCTTTGCGTTTTCAGGACATTATCCTCTATCCTCAAGAGTGTCGGGTGCTCGTACGGGGCGAAGAGATTAACCTTTCCCCGAAAGAGTTCCGCATCCTGGAGTTGTTCATGACTCACCAACGGCGCGTATGGTCTCGGGAGCAACTCATCGAGCGCATCTGGGGCCCCGACTTTATGGGGGATAGCAAAACCGTTGATGTGCATATCCGCTGGTTACGGGAGAAACTAGAACAAGACCCCAGCCGGCCTGAATATTTGACGACAGTACGCGGGTTCGGCTATCGCTTTGGCTGAGGCTCAAATGTGTTGATCGGGATAATCGACTTTTTGCTAGGCCTATCCGTTGGCATTGCTCTGTTTTTATGGCAGCGATCGCGGCTCCTCCGACGGCTCCAAGGCTTGTTACGAGAAGTTCGACTTTCCCCCAATACCGATAACATCTATGGCACGGCTACCCAAATGGCTCTGGCCATTACACGGCAGCAGCGCATTCAAGCCAGTTTAAGTGAGCAAGTCGAACAGTACCGAACGATTCTGAATGGAGCCCCCATTGGGTATCTCCAACTGGATGACGAGAATCGTCTGGTTTGGTGTAACAATCAGGCGCGCTTGCTCTTGGGTATCCAACAATCCCCTGAAAATGCCCCTCGGTTATTGCTAGAGGTCGTGCGCTCCTATGAATTGGATGAATTGGTAGAGCAAACCCGCGAAACTCGACAGCCCTGCCAGCAAGATTGGACTTTCTATCCCGTTAGTCCCGATCCAAACCAACTCTCGCGTCAATTTGGGCAAACCTTGCGGGGTATTGGCTATCCCCTCAGCGATAATCAGGTGGGGATTTTTCTGGAGAGTCGTGCTGAGGCAGAGTTATTGAAACAGCAGCGCGATCGCTGGGCCTCCGATGTTGCCCACGAGCTAAAAACTCCGCTGACCTCGATTCGACTGGTGGCTGAGACCTTACAGAGCCGCGTTGAGCCGTCCTTGCAAGGATGGGTGACTCGGCTACTCAACGAAACCATTCGGCTCTCCAACCTGGTACAGGATTTATTGGATCTCGCCCAGCTGGAGCGTAGCCTACCAGAATCCCTTGCAGCCGACACCGTTCAATTACCCGAACTCATTCAGTCGGCCTGGTTAAACCTGGAGCCATTGAGCCGCAAAAAACAGGTGCAACTTGACTACAAAGGCCCTACCCACTTTACGGTTCATCTAGATCAGGCCCGGATGTACCGAGTGCTCATTAACCTATTAGATAACAGTATTAAGTTCAGCCCTCCTCTAAGCACTGTACAGGTCACCCTGCAACAGGAAGCCTCTACTGAAGAAGCACCGGATGGCTGGATAGTGCTACAGGTTATTGATGCAGGTCCCGGCTTTCCGGAAGAAGATTTGCCGTTTGTGTTTGAACGGTTTTATAAAGCTGACCCGTCGCGTTCGCGCAAATCTCTCCACTCCTCGCCCTACGCAAACAGCAGCAGCCCCTCTACTAATGACCCTGAGATTCAGGAATTGCAACGGCGAAATAGCACAGGCTTGGGATTAGCGATTGTGCGGCAGATTGTTGAAGCCCATCGGGGCCAAGTCTCCGCCCAAAACCATCCCCAAACTGGTGGAGCCTGGTTAACGGTCCGACTACCACAGGTTTAGCCTTAGACACGTGAATTTTACAAACACCTGCGTCCACCTTCTAATTTAGAATCACAAATCAAACAATCTGTCATTTTTTTTGTAGGAGTGGGGGCAAAGCCATCACTCCTACAAAGGTTAAATGCAGGATCCTTAGCAATCACTACGCACAACGCGATAAGGAGAAAAGCTCTTGGTTACGATTCGGTGCCGTAATACGCAGTTTTCAAATATTGCTGCGGTTGTCTTTGATAAGGACGGTACTCTGGCAGATGTTGAGAGGTATTTGCGATCGCTCACCCTGCGACGCTGTCAATTGCTCAATGAGGAGCTTCCGGGTCTAAAAGATCCCCTCCTGCGAGCCTTTGGGGTTGAGGGCGATCGCCTGAACCCGGCCGGCTTGATGGCAGTTGGCTCTCGTCGTGAGAATGAAATTGCTGCTGCGGCCTATGTCACAGCTACAGGTTGTCCCTGGCTAGACTCCTTACGTCTGGTACAGCGCTGCTTTCGTCAGTCTGATCAGGACTTAGCCCACCGCGCCTCCCAAACCCCTCCGTTGCTGGGTATTCCAGCGCTGATTCAGCAACTCGCAGACGCCGGGCTCAAGCTAGCTGTGTTGTCCTCTGATACGCCCCCCAATATTCGCGACTTTCTAGAAACCTATCAGCTTCATGCCTACTTTCAGGTACTGGGAGGCGCGGAACCAGGCAAACCTGAAAAGCCTGACCCTACCCTGCTCGACACGATCTGTGAACAGCTCGCGGTTACTCCAGTCCAAACGATCATGATTGGTGATGCTCAGGGTGATTTAGCGATGGCGGCAGCATTAGGAGCCGGAGCTATTGGGGTACGATGGGGTTGGCCAGGCTTCCCACCCCCTTTAGAAGGAACTGTGGTCGTGGATCGGCCTGAGGAAATTGAAGTTGTGGGATAGGGCGATCGCATCAACCCGGTTGAGTCTCCAGTTAGCACCGTTTAGCCAGCGAATAAGGCGGGAGTAAAGCGTTGTTGTTCCATATACAATTCGCTTTACAATTCCTTCACCTGGAATCATTTTTTTGCGGGTTTTGCGCTCAAGTGAGTTCTATAAGCTGCAAAACACTCTCAGGAGAAGCATTTCAAAATTTGACAGATAACGTTAGGTGAGGATTTAACCGGGAAAACTCAGGACACAGTACCGGGAGGATTTGCACGAACCTTGAAAATTCCACAACCGTTTAGCTAGGTGTCAGCAGTAAAAACGACTACACATAACACCTCTGCTACGGCCAGGGCCATTCTTCGATAACGGCTGTCACGTATCATGGTTCTTTAGACAAGGGGATTCTGTTGCGCTCAGCGCCCTCTAAATAACGATTCATATTTCGCTGTATTGAACTAGTAGGCTGCGGCCTAAGTTCGCAACCTATGTTTTGTGTAGGGTGCTTCGCACCCCACACAAAACATAGGTGATGGATTTCCAGCCTCAGCGTACTAGTAGTTCTTCATGCCGCTTTGCGCACGAAAAAACACCCCTTCTAACGAGCTTTAAAACACGTCCTTGTTAGAAAAGGTTTTTGGAGTTTGGCAGAAAGCAGACGCCAAGCAGGGGATGACTCATCAAGTGGCATAGCGCGACAGTGCAAGTGCAAACAAGCATGTATCAAAAAATACAATAATTATTTTTAGATAGAAATTTATAAACTATTTTAATGAGGCTTCATGGTGTCTTCATACCTAGCCAATCCGATCCCGATCTATGCTAAATTCCCTGAATTAGTTAAAGACGTGCAACGCAAACCCATCGTTGAGCAGAGGTCAGTCCCTTGTCCCGTCGATATCTTTTTACCTCCGAGTCGGTTACGGAAGGACATCCCGATAAAATTTGCGATCAGATTTCAGATACTATCCTGGACGCATTATTAACCCAGGACCCTCGTAGTCGTGTGGCAGCTGAAGTCGTCGTTAATACGGGTCTCGTGCTGCTAACTGGCGAAATTTCTTCCAGCGCGACCGTTAACTTTGTCGATCTGGTACGCAAGAAGATTACTGAGATTGGCTATGTCGATGCTGGCAACGGCTTCTCTGCAGAAAGCTGCTCCGTCCTGGTCGCCCTAGATGCTCAATCTCCGGACATTGCTCAGGGGGTAAACCAGGCCCACGAGCAACGGGCACAATCCAGCGATGAGGAATTGGATGCGATCGGAGCAGGCGACCAGGGTTTGATGTTTGGCTATGCCTGCAACGAAACTCCTGAATTGATGCCTCTGCCTATTAGCTTGGCGCACCGCGTTTCCCGGCAACTATCGGTAGTCCGGAAGAATGGAACGCTCCCCTACCTCTGCCCCGATGGGAAAACTCAGGTAACAGTAGCCTATGAAGATGGCAAGCCCGTCGGCATTGACACCATTCTAATTTCCACCCAGCACACAGCAACAATCGGCGACATCACTGATCCTGCCGCTGTGCAAGAACAAATCCGCAAGGATCTGTGGACGGCTGTAGTACAACCTGTGTTCGCAGACATTGCCATTCAACCCGATTCAGAGACCCGGTTCCTGGTCAACCCCACTGGCAAGTTCGTGATCGGGGGCCCTCAGGGTGACGCTGGTTTAACCGGACGGAAAATCATCGTTGATACCTATGGAGGTTACTCCCGTCATGGTGGTGGTGCCTTTTCAGGTAAGGATCCCACAAAGGTTGACCGTAGTGCCGCCTATGTTGCCCGCTATGTGGCCAAGAACATTGTCGCTGCAGGCCTAGCCGAGAAGTGCGAAGTACAACTCAGCTATGCCATCGGGGTTGCCCGTCCAGTAAGCGTCATGGTAGATACCTTTGGTACAGGCACCGTATCTGATGAGCGATTGCTGGAGCTGGTTCAGGCTAACTTCGAGATGCGCCCGGCTGGCATTATCCAAACCTTCAATCTGACCCATCTACCCGCTGAACGGGGTGGCCGCTTCTATCAAGATGTGGCTGCCTATGGTCACTTCGGTCGCCCAGATCTAGATTTGCCCTGGGAACAGACTGACAAGGCTGAGTTGCTGAAAGAGACAGCAGGCCGTGTATTGACAAGCGTTCTGAATTAACGATCACAGTGAAAAAGAGGGGATGCATCCCCTCTTTTTCAAGAGAGGTGCGTGATGCAAAGCATCGCGCACCTCCTACTTTCTATAGCCTCTTTTAAAGAACTACGCTCCTTGTGGCTCTTTAAAAATAAACTTCCTGTTTCTAACGAAAGACCGATGTGGGTAGGGCGTGTGCGTACCCTCCCCACATCGGTCTTTCGTTAAATTCTAGGAACGTAACGCTTATTAACGCCCCAGGCGATTGGGAATACCTTCGCAACCCCCGGGGATAGTTTCTCGGGTCTTGGAACCACACCAGGCACAGCAGTAACGGCGCTGCTCCTCAGACATACGCTTGGCGTCTGTGAAGTCTACCCCTTCAACTACGGCACCCGTATATTCGCCCGTCGTGTAATTGGGAAAGGTACTGCGGCTGCGGGGAGTAGCTTGCTCTAAGGTGCCATAGAACAAACGAACCCCCTGCAGATCGGCCCCAGACAAATCGGCGTCTACCAGGATCGTGCGGGCCAGGTTAGCTTTAACCAGGTCACAATGGCGCAGGTTAGCTCGAATCAGATTGGCTTCACTCAGGTCAACCCAGCGTAGGTCGGTACCCTCCAGGTTTACGCCGGTGAGGATGATTCCCAGATCAATGACTCGCATGCCATCATCCCGGTCCTCCTCGTACCCCCCGGAGCCGTCAAGGATAGCGCGCCCCAGGAGGCGATCGCGCTTCAGAGGTGTCAGTAACTTCGAACGCGAGAGAAATCGCAATACCTTTGCTTTCCCTACGGCATCGACACTACTGAGAATAGAAGCGGTGCGGGCTTCGGCGATCGCCCGCTCCTGGGGCCAATCCTCCAGCAACCCTTCGTCATCCAGTACAAGCTCTGAAATTCCTTGAAAGAAGGAATCAATGGTTTGCTGCTGGGTAATCAAATTCTGCTGAATAGTCAGATCTCGTGAAATGATGTACTGCCGCCAAGCCACATAAACCGCCAGGACAGCAATCAAAATTTGCCCTACGGCACCGATCACCTCGCCCGTAGCCCCAATCGCGTCCCAACTCAGACTGAGATACCAGGTTCCCAGAGCCTGCCCTGCTCCGGTAAATCGCAACAGGCTGATAATGGCGACAACCAGGCCAATGATGGCCAACAGCGTCACACGCTGCCGCGCAGACAACAGCTCATTCAATGCCGCACGAATATCCAGCCAGAGCACCCGCCCCGTGAGAATGAGCAGCACAATGGCGGCGGTAATTCCCATCCAGGCCAGATCAAAGATAAGACTTGTAATACCCAGGGCGATCGCTGTCAAAAAGACCAGCGCAATGGGGGGCTGGGTTGTATTGTCAAACGGCTTACGGCGACCACCACCGGGCTCGGCATAGCCAACGCTCTGTAATTCATCGACAGAGCCACGTTGGGGGGTCATGGGAAATTCGTCATCAGGCTCAATATTGAGCCAGGGTTTTGTAGGAGCGATCGCCCCATTATCGCTGCTGGGGCGCGCAGTGGAAGAATTAGGGTTTGAAGGGCTTGGCTCTGGAGTCATGGACGATAAGAGTATTGAGGGAAGCACAGATATAGGCAGGCAGCCAATCCAGTCACCCGTGATGTTTTGTAAACGCGTTGGCTACGCTAGCACTCTCACATTATCCTGTCGTGATCCGAAGAGCATGGCTCCTTCTGGTTGAAGGATAGGCACGTGCCCCGATTATGCTGCCTGCCTGAACAAAACTCAATGATAGATACAGTGCCGAGCCTAATGCTTCGGGATTGAGACATAGGCTGACTCTAAAACTGGAGACAAGATCCAGAAGATCGCAAACATTAAGGGTACTCAGAGCCTTAAATTCTTGAGGAATCCGGGAGTTTAGCAGCCACTGGTTTTTATGCGGTACATAGCGCTGTACTTAACGAACTTGCACATTGCTATGAAGTGAGCAATGCCAGATTTACACCTCACAAAGCTTAGAAATTCTAAAAATTGGTCTAAAGCCTGGGTAGAAAAGGAAAACAGTTGCTTCGTAGGGGGTTTCCTGAGGTAAACTTTGGGAAAATTTCTAACGAGAACAAACGTAGAGCCACAGAACATAGGCTGTTGGCTCACACCTGGGGAGTGAACACGGTATCTTATGGACTACCTGGAACATGTATCGCAGCCTTCGACCGTTCAAATGGCACGGTTGGGAGATTTTCGAGCGATCGCCTACTGGCTCAACGCCTGCCTGGTGCCGCAGGGAATCTACGCTCGGGTTGCCGCAGATCGCCCTGGCGTTCTGCTGGTTCTGCTAGAGTTCATGCGACTGCCTCGACGGGATTGCCTTAATAGCATTGTCTGCCACCGCCTCTGCCGCCTCAATTCAAAGGTGATTCGTGGTGTTCGCATTCTGGCAAGATTTGCGGATGATCCCGAAGTTTTATGGGATACGTCTGTCCGTCTGGTGATACCGGCTCACCGCAAAAAAGCCCTGCGTTCTTCTCGACGTTCTCGTCCCCAACGACATTCCGCCCCTCGCTCCCACCCTCCCAAACAGCCCGCTCCCGCAGCCCAAAACCGAGCTAAAGATTTACGCCGAATTCAGGCGCTCATCTCGGATACCCCTGCCGCGAAGCCCCTACCCGCACCCCCGAAAGTGGCCACCTTGCCACCCGCGCGTCAGCCTGCCCCGGCCCCTCGCCGTCGCCGTCGTGTGACTCCGCCGCCCCCTGCCCTGCGCATTACCCCCAAGTTTTTGCAACGGATTAGCAGTGCCGCTGCCGCTATTTTTGTGCTGGGGTTGGGGTTGGAAACCTGGAAGCAGTTAGATGCAGGAGCAGTCATCAGTGACTGGATGAACAACCGCACCACCATTCGGACGGCGTCTGGACGTGTTCCTGTAATTGAAGGTGGGCGTAATTCTAACAACCCGATTGTGACGCTCACCTTCGCCGGAGGTGCCCCCATTTCGCCGGGTACGAAGCCCAAAACAAGTGCCTCTCAACCCGAGCGGCCAGCCGGCACGTCCCTCCCCCGCACCGCTCAAGGGGAAACGAGCCGCCCCACGACTGCATCTACCCAGGCATCAGAGTCCACCATCCCTCGGTCTCAGCGGCTCCTGCCTCGCTCGGATGTGATGCTTGCGAACTTGAACCAGCCGTTGGCGATCGCCAATCCCGACAATGCACCCACCAACCTCAAGAGCACAGACAGCACTAGCATTCGGCTGGTTAATGTGTCAGGCAAAGGCGTAGCCGGAGCAGGAGCTACCCAACTGGAAGAGACCCTGAAAAGCTTGCAGCAGGTTGGAGCCCACCCCGTGGGCGCAGGCCGTAACCGGCAGGAAGCACGCCGCCCTGACATTGTGGAGGTGCGAGGCAAGCGGATTGCGTACCTGGGCTATTCCGACGCGGATGATTTTGCGGCTGGGCGCTGGCGGCCTGGTACCAACCCCGCCTTCAAGGAGCAAATGGCCGAAGATATTGCTGCCATTCGCAATCAAGTTGATTGGGTCATTGTGAATTATCACTGGAGCCAGGATCTCGCCAGTTACCCAGCCGATTGGCAAACTCAAATGGCCCACTCTGCCATTGACCAGGGTGCAGATCTGGTGGTGGGTTACCATCCTGAGGTATTGCAAGGAGCTGAAATTTATAAAGGCCGCGTCATTGCCTACTCCCTGGGCAATTTCATCTTTGCTGACCAGCCCCAAAGCGCTCAAAGCAGTTATGATTCCGCTGTTTTGAAGGTGTCGTTGAAGGATGACCGGATGCGGTTAGAGTTTATCCCGGTTGAAGTGCAGGATAATCAGGCGGCGATCGCCACTGGGCAGAAAGCCAAAGACATTCTCACGTATATCGAACGCTCGTCGGCCCTATTCCCTCAGCCCATGAAGTCGCCCACCATCCTGGATCGACTGGCGCTGGATCCCAACAAGCCGGCACCTCCCTCAGAATTCAATCCTCCCGCAGAATCGAACGCCCAGCCCTCCCCCTCTCCTGATTCCTTCATCACCTATCCCAATGGAACGGAAGACACTCAGGAGGCTCCTCAAAAAGCAGTTCCTCAAGAGAATCTAGAGCCTCAAGCACCCACAGACGCTACGCCAACGTCCCAGGATCTGGAATCCAATAACTCAGAATCTAATAATCCAGAACCCAGTAGTCTAGAACCCCAGGAGGCTACCCCTGAGGCCCCAGAACCTAAGGTATTAGAGCCCGAAGCGATGCTGGTGCCCGAAACTACCCCAGAACCTGAGAATCTACCCACCGAGACTTCCATCCCTGAGGAGGTGACCGATACGGTGGAGAAGCCGATTGAGGCCATTGCCAAACCAGCACCAGAGCCCTCAGACCTGGCAAGCAACGATGTGAAACCAAAGAAGTTAGAGGCTGAGACGTGGGCCTCTCAGGACCAGCCCGCTGCGACCCCAACGGAGGAAGCGGCTTTGTAATTGGAGTTCTCCCGTGTTTTCGATTACAACAGAGCAGCGACAATACATCACCTACATCCTGCGAGATGAGCAAGCCCCCGCACGGTTGGAGGTGGTGCCCGAGCGGGGTGGTATTGTAACGCGGTGGTCGGTGGGCGATCGCGAACTCCTCTATCTCGATGAGGAACGGTTTGCAGACCCCAACCTCAGCATTCGGGGCGGTATTCCTATTTTGTTTCCGATTTGTGGCAATCTGCCGAATGATACCTACACCCACAACGGCCAGAGCTACAGCTTGAAACAGCATGGGTTTGCGCGGAATCTACCGTGGGCCGTGACCACGCAATCTACTGAAAATCAGGCATCCCTCACACTGGAACTGAATAGCTCTGAAGCAACCCGTGCCGTTTACCCCTTCGACTTTCAACTGCAATTCAGCTACCGGCTCCAGGGCATGACACTGGCGATTCACCAGGAGGTGACCAATCTCGGCCCAACTCCTATGCCGTTCTCCCTGGGACTGCACCCCTACTTCCAGGCAAGCGACAAGCGTGCGCTTCAGTTCGAAATTCCCTCGGCTGAATTTCGCTCCCAGCAAGACGGCCAGGTACAAGCCTTTGCCGGCAGCTTTGACCTGGAACAGCCGGAGATTGATGTGCTGTTCGGAGAGTTATCGAGGCAACAGGCCACAGTTGTAGACCCATCTCGGGGAACAAAACTAACCCTCGACTATACGGCTCCCTACACCATGCTGGTGTTCTGGACTCTTAAAGAGAAGGATTTTTACTGCCTGGAGCCCTGGACGGCGGCGAGAAATGCCCTGAATACAGGCGATCGCCTGATCAACCTCGATCCTGAAACAACCATTGGCACAACTGTGCGCCTCACAGCCTCAAGCCTGGCTTAACAATGCTCATAAAATTTGCTGACGATTAGAAGCCGCAGTTCTTGAAGAACTGCGGCTTCTATGGCCTATCAAGTCTTGAGGCGTGATAAAAAACACAGGACTTACGCATTTATGTTGTGGTGGGGTGCGAAGCACCCCACCACAACATAAATGCACTATGGATAGCAGGCTTGCGTAAGTCCTGAAACAGATTCTTTTAAAAATGTTAGTAAATATTTCCCCATTATGTTAGGTTAGTAATTGTGCCTGAAAGGCAAGTGAGCGGGTCGCTAGCTCAGCGGTAGAGCACTCGGCTTTTAACCGATTGGTCCTGGGTTCGAATCCCAGGCGACCCATCTTTCAGGAAAGCTCTTAAGAGGGGCGTTATGGCAACGCCATAATGTCTGAGGTTACCGACGCCTGAAAGGCAAGCGAGCGGGTCGCTAGCTCAGCGGTAGAGCACTCGGCTTTTAACCGATTGGTCCTGGGTTCGAATCCCAGGCGACCCATTTTTACATTTTTAATAAATAAAATTTTTCAGGATATAGGGTGTGCCCATAGAGCATCCAAAGTCTTGAAAATTTTTTAGTTTAGGCTCACTAAAACAACCTGTAATTCTTCGTGTGAGAGGGGATGCAAAACTGCCCCTCTCACACGAAGAATTACAGGTTATTCAACGCACGCTTCTTATGAACTGGCAAGACAGCTCATAAGTACCAAAAGCTTATCCGGCAAAGGGTTGAGGAATCTTACGAAAGAAGCTTCAACAAATTTAATGAAAGTCCATCTAAAGAATCAGAAAAACAAATAGTGATTTTTGCTTATTCTCCTGTTGAGATAGAGGGGTATCTCTGATTTAATGCGGCAAATTACCTTAAGATTATCCTAAGGATTGACTCTGCCTACTAAAACTAGCTCACCCGAAGTCCAGGAGGATTTTTTATGGCGCTTGTACCAATGCGGTTGTTGCTGGATCACGCAGCCGAAAACGGTTACGGCATCCCCGCATTCAACGTCAACAACATGGAGCAAATCCAGGCGATTATGCAGGCTGCCAACGAAACCGACAGCCCTGTGATCCTGCAAGCTTCTCGCGGCGCTCGTAACTATGCCGGTGAGAACTTCCTCCGTCACCTGATTCTGGCTGCGGTGGAAACCTACCCTCATATCCCCATCGTGATGCACCAGGATCACGGTAACGAGCCAGCAACCTGCTACTCCGCTCTGAAGAACAACTTCACCAGCGTCATGATGGACGGTTCTTTGGAAGCTGACGCTAAGACCCCCGCTAGCTACGAGTACAACGTGGCTGTTACCAGTGAAGTTGTGAAGGTAGCCCACGCTATTGGCGCTTCTGTTGAAGGCGAACTGGGTTGCCTGGGTTCTCTCGAAACTGGTAAAGGCGAAGCAGAAGACGGCCACGGCTTCGAGGGTGAGTTAGATCACTCCATGCTGCTGACCGACCCCGACGAAGCGGTAGACTTCGTTGAGCGGACTCAAGTGGATGCTCTGGCCGTTGCCATCGGCACCAGCCACGGCGCTTACAAGTTCACCCGTAAACCCACGGGTGAAATCCTGGCGATCAGCCGTATTGAGGAAATCCACAGCCGTCTGCCCAACACCCACCTGGTGATGCATGGTTCCTCCTCCGTTCCCGAAGATCTGATTGAGCTAATCAACCAGTACGGTGGAACGATTCCTGAAACCTATGGCGTACCCGTCGAGGAAATCCAAAAGGGTATTAAGAGCGGTGTTCGTAAAGTGAACATCGACACCGACAACCGTTTGGCGATCACCGCTGCGGTTCGGGAAGCTCTGGCTGCCAACACCAAAGAGTTTGACCCCCGCCACTTCCTGAAGCCTTCCATTAAGTACATGCAGAAAGTATGTGCGGATCGCTATGTGCAGTTCGGAACCGCCGGTCAAGCTAGCAAGATCAAGCAAGTTGGCATGGAGATCTTCGCTGCTAAGTATAAGAAAGGCGAACTGACTCAAACCAGCGTTAAGAGCGCTGTTAAGGTCTAGTCTCTAATTACTGCTCAGATTTCTGCATAAAGTTCTGACACAAGAGCCGGGCAATGCCCGGCTCTTTTCTCTATTGATGCCGTGTAAGGAGCACTTTACCCCGTTACACACAACCATTCATACGTCTGAAACACAACCTACGGCATGATAGTTTTCGGTACATCCTCGTCTCGGCGCTGTAAGTCCACCACCATTAGTAGATAAGGACGCGGATCCGGGGGCGTGTAGGGGTGAGATCGCACGAACCCTGCCTTCTCATAGGCCCGAATCGCAGCGGTATGATGTGCAGGCACTGCCCCTTTCACAAGGGGAATGGATGGATCACGGCGGAGTTCTCCCAGGAGCAGGCGTAATGCCCGTGGCCCAATGCGTTGCCCTAATCGAGGTGCCTCTCCAATTAGGAGGCTGACAGCGATAGATCCAGCCGGAATGTGATTTAAACGGGCTTTTGCCAGACTGTTCGCGGACGCCCGTTGCCAGTAGACGTAGCCTACTGCTTGCTCATCGACAGTAATGATCGCTTGCTGGTGAGAGGAGGGAGGTTTGAGCGCGATCGCCAAATGCCGTTCTGGATGTTTCCACCATTGTGCTACATGGGGAGCCAATAACCAGTTCTTCAACAATGCCTCATGCTGTCGGCCATCGAAAGATTCTAACGCCACACGACTCTGCATCATGGTGCTCCTTCCTGGGTCGGTATGAGTTTTGTACACCGGACTTGAGAGAGACAAGGGGCGATCGCTCTCGGGGCAACTCTATTCTCTCTCAAGGTAAGAAGTTTCCAATCGGTCGCTTCTGCTTTCACTTCTTAGGTAAGAGTGACACTGTGAGCATTACTCTTACCTAAGAAGTAGATATTTCTTGGCCCCTGTAAGAGCACAAAATCTCTCTATAAATCGGTAGACAGTTTTACCAAGCAACGATTATATAGAACAGAGCCATCACGTCAGGAGTGACTGTTCCACCATGTACGACTGCATTATTGTAGGCGCAGGACCAGCAGGAGGCAGTGCTGCCTACCACTTGGCAAAGCGCGGGCGATCGGTGCTACTGCTGGAAAAAGCTACCCTACCGCGTTACAAACCCTGCGGTGGCGGTGTCTCTCCTCAAGTGGCGGAGTGGTTTGACTTCGACTTTAGCCCGGCTATCTCTCTCAAAATTGACACCATTCGCTACACCTGGGACATGGAAGACCCGGTAGAAGCAAAGCTCGATTCTCTGCAACCTATCTGGATGGTACGTCGGGATGTTTTTGATCACTTTCTAGTCAAAAAAGCCCAGGAGCAGGGTGCAGAACTGAAAGATGGGACAGAAGTGACCAGCATCAGCTTCCAGTCCGATCATTGGCAGGTTAATACCGGAACCGATCAGTTTCATGGACGTTACCTGATAGCAGCTGACGGAGCCAAGGGTTTAATGTCCCGATGGCTGGGTTTTAAGGATCGCAAGCGCCGGATGGGCGGTGCTCTGGAAGTCGAGGCTGATGTACCCATCGAGCGGCCCGACACCGTTCACTTCGAGTTTGGCATGGTGAAGAACGGCTACATCTGGAACTTCCCGAAAGCGGATGGATATTCCATCGGCATAGGGGCCTTCCGAGGTGGAGAATCTCAGGATTTTAGAGCAATTCTTACAGAATATGCTGCCTCCTTTAAGGTTGACCTGAAGGAAACTCGGCAACATGGCCACCCCCTCTGCCTCTGGGATGGCGATCAAGTTTTGCATACTCAAAATGCGCTTTTAGCTGGGGAAGCCGCTTGTGTGGTGGACCCAATGACGGCAGAAGGCATTCGTCCGTCAATCTTTACAGGGGTGAAGGCAGCGGAGGCGATTGACCGGGCTGTAGGGGGCGATCGCAACGCTTTAGAAAACTATACGGCTATCATTCAACAGGAGTGGGGCCGAGAAATGGCCTGGGCCCAAAAGCTAGCTGGCGCGTTCTACAAGGTTCCCAAGATTGGGTACAAGCTGGGAATTAAACGCCCGTCAGCCACCCAGCGGATGGCGGAAATTCTTGCTGGCAAAGTAACCTATGGAGATGTAGCGAATCGGGCTATTCGTCGACTAACAGCTGGTTTAATCTCAGGCTAGATTTTTATAAGAGCAATACAGAGTGGGCGGCGCGTAATGCGGTGCCCACTCTGTATTGCTCTTATAAAAATCTGCGCAATCTGGTAGGACAAGTTTATTAGACCTCCTGCATAAAGCGGGTTTTGAGGGCGTGCGTTGCCCAGCTTTGCTGCGCAACGATTCACGCAGGAATTTTGTTTTGAAAAGCTTTGCTCATCAAGGCTTTTCAAAAACAAAATTCCTGGTTCTGAGCGCGCAGCGCTATAAAAGTGAGCCTTGCTATATTTCTTTCACGAAGCTGTGACAATTTCGTTTTATCTGTCCGTACTTGGTGAACAGAATTTGTGCCAATTCATTTGATAATGGGAAGGTTGTATTTCTCTCAGGTTCAGGTATCATGGGTCGCGCCGAAAAGGTCGTACTGGCATATTCGGGTGGGGTGGACACCTCCGTTTGTATTCCCTATCTCAAAGAAGAGTGGGGTGTGAAAGAAGTGATTACCCTGGCGGCAGATCTGGGTCAGGGAGAAGAATTAGGACCTATTCAGAAGAAAGCCGAAGATTCTGGGGCATCTATTTCGTTGGTTGCGGATGCCAAAGCGGACTTCATTAAGGACTACGCATTCCCTGCGATCCAGGCGAACGCTCTGTACGAGAACCGCTATCCTCTTTCAACAGCTCTAGCCCGTCCTTTGATCGCAAAGCTGTTGGTAGAGGCCGCCGAAAAGTACGGTGCCGATGCCGTAGCTCATGGTTGCACGGGTAAAGGAAACGACCAGGTGCGCTTTGACGTATCCATCGCGGCCCTTAACCCTAACCTGAAGGTACTCGCCCCCGCACGGGAATGGGGTATGAGCCGGGAGCAAACCATTGCGTATGGTGAGCAGTTTGGCATTCCGGCTCCTGTTAAGAAATCGTCTCCTTACAGCATTGACCGCAACTTACTGGGCCGCAGTATTGAAGCTGGTCCCTTAGAAGACCCCTGGACAGAGCCTCTGGAAGAAATTTATGCGATGACGAAGGCGATCGCCGACACCCCCAACGAGCCCGACTATATCGAGATTGGCTTCGAGCGTGGCATTCCCGTCAGCCTGAATGGCCAGTTCTTAGCACCACTGGATCTGGTAGGTCAGTTGAATGAGCATGTGGGTAACCATGGCGTCGGCCGCATCGACATGGTTGAAAACCGTCTCGTAGGGATTAAATCTCGCGAGATTTATGAAGCTCCCGCTCTGCTGGTGCTAATCCAGGCGCACCGCGATCTGGAAAGCTTAACTCTGACAGCCGATGTTAGCCACTACAAGCGTGGTATCGAAGAAACCTATTCTCAGTTGGTGTACAACGGCCTCTGGTATAGCCCCCTAAAGGGTGCACTGGACGCCTTTGTTCAACAAACCCAGGAGCGGGTTTCGGGTACGGTGCGAGTGAAGCTGTTTAAGGGCAATGCCACCATTGTCGGTCGTAAGTCTGAAACATCTCTCTACACCCCTGACCTGGCAACCTATGGTGCTGAGGATCAATTCGATCACAAGGCCGCCGAAGGCTTCATCTACGTCTGGGGCCTACCCACCCGTGTATGGTCTGAAAAGATGCGAGGCTAAACCTATTGGGAAGATGTATTTTTCGTATCAAACAAGTATGAAAAATACGCCTTTCAAGACTGCCTTTTTAGAAGAGTAAGCCTCCTCTTAAAGCGTCCGTATATATAGCGCTGTGAACGTTGATTAAGTACGGTGGTGTGGGGCACCTCGTGCCCTACACCACCGTTGCTGTACTTAACGCACTTGTATATTGCTATAAGAAAAAGCCTCGGAGAATCCGAGGCTTTTTTGCTCTTTGGGAAGGGTTGAATTTTAATTCAGTCGCGTCTATAGCAATTCGAAGTGACAGGGGAAAAGCTAACGAACTTCACTGTAAGCGTGCTCAACATCTCGCATGGTTTCATACTGTTGGTCAGGCAAGCGCTTCAGCAGATCCAGCACTTCTTTATCTACTTTTTTTCCATTAGCATGATCCACGAGTTCTTGCTTAGATGCGGGAAAATCCATGCCACCTAAAGCCTTCGTAATGTCAATTGGAGAAACCGCCATCGCTGTAAGCTCCGTGTGGTCTGTACAGAAACAGTCTAAGAACTGCTATTATCAAACTCCTCTTTCAATAGTCGTAAAATCAATGCCCATAAAATCAAATATCCGTTCTGAAAGAGCAATGACCACTCACTCCATACATCACTCCTCTGAAGTACGCCAATAGGCGTTCCCCCTGGCAGGATCTCTAGAAATACCCGAATTTAGAAGGATAATTTTCAGGGCAACTATATAAGCCTTTATCCCTAGCAAAATTTACAAACAGCATGCACAGTCTATAAAGTACAGGAGGAGGTGTGAAACGAAGTCTCACAGCCCTCTCATACTTTATTGAATCGGGAAATGCTGCAGAAAAATAGAGTTAACTATCATGGCAAAATTAAGCCCAATAATTCGCCAGAGGTTAGCGGAGGCGATTCAACACCATATCCCTGCAAACGAGATAGAAGCCAGTCATCAAGACACTATTTTGCAGTTAATCGAAACCTGTGACGATCCCCTGGATCGCGATCGCTATTCTCCAGGTCACATCACTGCAAGCGCCTGGGTTGTGGCAGTAGACACTCGGCAGGTCGGCCTCATTTTTCACAAGGGCTTACAACGGTGGTTGCAGCCTGGAGGCCATGTTGACCCTGGCGAAACAGATATTCTTGCCGCCGCCCTTCGAGAAGTGGCAGAGGAAATGGGATTGGCCGTCGCCTCATCTCGTGCTCAGCTTTTCGATGTGGACGTCCATCCTATTCCGGCCAGACCGCCCTACCCTACCCATCAGCACTTTGACATCCGCTATCTGTGTCTGACGGAATCACAACCTATCGTTCCCGCAACGGATGTAGAGCAGGGACGATGGTTTTCCATTGAAGAATTGACACCAGACATTCTGGATAGCAGCATGCAACGGATGCTAGACAAGTGCTTTAGTGCCGGGATTCTATAGAATTGTGCATTTAATAGCCTGCAATTCCTTTGTGGGAGTGACGGCAAAACCGTCACTCCCACAAAGGAATTACAGGGTGTTTTATTTGTGGTCCTTAGGGGCTTTGGTACGAGACGGATTCATTTAAGCCAAGGCATAAGCAAATTTCGGTTTGGAAACGTCCCTACCTAAACCAAGGGGTTGGGGTTAATCCCCAACCCTTTCCTGATGTTCTAAATGTGAACAGCGATCGCGCTTAAGGCTCTTCCATGGCCTCTTCGTTCTTATCCTCAACCCGTGGGTTTGTAGGAGAACTCTGGCGAATGTCTTGCCGTAGTTCTCGATCCTCTACAGCTCCTGATTCGGGCTGCACAGCTTGAGATTGGGACTCGTTTTGAGTAGAGCGATCGTCCCCTTGAGTAGTATTCATTTAGGATTCTCCTTGATTAACAACGAAGGACAGCAGCCACAGATGTGGCATCGGGCACCTGTTCGGGTGAAACGGCATACACAGTTCCACCATTTAGCAGGGTTTAGGTAGCAGCATTGAGCAAATTTTCATGACCAGGTTCTGCTTCGTTGTGAACAGTCAGCTCGTTGTTGTCGGAGCCAAAACGGCCCCGTTGTTACACCGACTGCTACCAACAACTCCTCAATGCGCCTGAACAAGGCACATGAAACGGTTTCTTTCAGGTCAGTAGAGGTACAACCCGTGTTAGTGAGTTCGAAGTAGTGGGCGATCGCTACCTCTCGATCTTGCTCAAAAAATGTTATTGGCAAACAGTAATACCGGAAGAAATTAGACGCAATAAAAAGCGCAAGTCCTTCATTTTGACGCTCCTAAAATTCTAAGCGATCTAAATCTTGGGCTGGCTCCAAAGGATTATTGATATCTGTAGAGCGAAGGCTATAGGCTTGCAAATCGGTGTCTGCTTACCGCAGTAAATTCTTAAAGCGAATGGGATTTTGAAGCACTTCCGCACTAGCCCGATAGGTCGACATAAAAATAGAAATGTATGGGCTTTGTGATTGTGTAGCAAGTGTCTTGGGTTCATCAAGAAACATGAGGCTCATGAATAAGTCAACCCCCCACTCACTGACTCACCGATCCTAAAAAGTCTACTATTAACTTTCGTCTGTCTAATGGAAGCGATAACTTTAATTCAGGTCTGCCTAAGGAAAGGATCAATTATTTTGCATTTAGGCGAAATAGTAACTCAGTCAAAAGAATGAGGATTTTAAGGGGGCTTTAGTGAGACTCTTAAGCCAAGCTAATCTGAAGAATTAGCCTACGAGGCCGTTTGAAAAGACACCCTGACAGGGTTGTTTTTCGTGCGTGTAGAGAACGAAATACACACTTTTCAAACACCCTCTATGTTGCATCGGATTAGACACTGATTATTCAGATGACGAGGTGGACCCATGGCTAAATCACAAGCAGCAACTGATATTCTTTCCCTGATCGAAGCTGATCACCGGCAAGCTGAACAACTTTTTGAGCAGGCTGAAAAGGCAAAAGGGAAAAAACTACAAGATTGCTTTAAGCAAATCTATAAAGCATTAAATCTTCACGCCCAGGCTGAAGAAGTTGTCTTCTATCCAGCAATGCGGGAGTTCGAAGAAACTGCCCAATACATCGAAGAGGCAGAGGAAGAGCATACCTCCGTCAAAGTTATGTTGGAGCAGATGAAGGCAATGGAACCCGGCGACGAAGATTTCGCTGACATGATCATGGATCTGAAAGATGCCATGATGCACCATATCGAAGAAGAAGAAAGTGAGATCTTTGACACCATTCGCGAATGTATGGATGAAGACCTGCTGCAAAACCTGGGCCAGGAATTTCAGCAGACTAAATCTAACCTGGAAGCCGATATAGAAGCGCTTCTTGCCAATAATAGTTAGCGTCCTATCAATTTTTAGTACCGGGTATCCAGTGCTAAGTAGCTCAGCCTAATTAATAGGACCCAAAAGGCTATGCCGCCCACGACGCGGGCGGCATAGCCTTTTGGGTCCTATTAATTCTAATTACCTACCCAAAAAGTTGAGTTTGTTTTTTTGTAGGAGCTACGACCTTACAAAAATTCTGGTAGCTATTCATTAACATAAAACCCAAATATAGGATGTGCATAACGCTAAGAGTAAACGCATTCTAAAGCGTTTTCCGATCTAATAAGGTACGAAGGATGTATATGGAACTTCGTACCTTATTGTAAGAGTTATGTGTTTAGGTCTATTCACTCTCTTTTTTGCTATCTCTAGTAACAGAAAAGAGGATATTCAACTTGCACTTCCCACAAAAAACATAATCAAAGATTAATGCTCTACACTAAATATTGCCGAAATTTTCAGGGAAAATAGCCTTAAATTGTGAACAACGAAACCTGAGGCTGGGCTAAGTTTTTTGGCGAACGTGAGCTGCACAGCCATAAAAACTGTTTCTGCGTATGCTTTGCGCATACAAAAACAGGCCATTTAGCTGATTTGAAATTGACGCTGATGTAAGGTATGTTTTGTTCTTAGGCAGTAGGAGGTGCGCTTATTTAGCTATATTCCTCGTTTTTGAAGCAGGAACTCCTGGGGTGTATAGAATAAAACAGTAAGTTTGAACTTACCTATGGGGAAGGGCGATCGCACGTTCTTGCCAGGAGACCTCACGAAATTTTACAGAATATTACAGTTCCGTTGGCTGTGTTATAGTCGTAGCGTAAAGATGGTTTTGGGTTCTGGAACTCCAATTTGTTTATTACAGCAAATGTTGTTTTCTCCGGATCTAGCTTCTCTACACTCTCTTGATTCGGAGGAATCTCATGTCGATTTACGTTGGAAATTTGGCCTACCAAGTTACCCAAGAAGATCTTGAACAGGCATTCGCAGAGTACGGCACGGTTAAGCGTGTTCAGCTCCCTATGGATCGTGAAACCGGGCGATTCCGCGGTTTTGCATTCGTAGAAATGGAAACAGAAGCTCAGGAAGCCAGTGCGATCGACGCATTGGATGGTGCTGAGTGGATGGGCCGCGATCTAAAAGTTAACAAAGCAAGACCCCGGGAAGAGCGTGGCTCTTCTGGCGGCGGCTGGAGTGGCGGTGGCGGCGGAAATCGTCGTAACGACCGTCGCTACTAAGCTAAAGTTTTGAGCCAAAAGGGAAGGATTACTGCCTTGGAATTGGGTAAAATACCCGACAAGCGGTCTCCATCTCTTTTGGCTCTAGTTCTGTTGGTAGTTATAGGCTTTTAAGCTATAACTTTCACGTGACCGCTGTTAAATGTTGATTCGGAGGAGGATGCAGAGTGACCCAGGTAATTTTGGGAGAAAATGAAGGAATTGAGTCGGCACTACGACGCTTTAAGCGTCAAGTTTCTAAGGCTGGGATTCTTCAGGACGTCAAGAAAAAGAGACACTTCGAGACTCCGCTAGAGAAAGCTAAGCGGAAAGCCGTGGCAAAGCATAGACAGCGGAGACAACGTTTCCGCTACCAGTAAGTTTTGTTCGCGCCGAATCTTTGAGCTATCCCAATGAATATCCACGAGCTTTTAAGCCGATATGCCGCAGGACAGCGTGACTTTAGTCGGCTCAACTTGATTGCTGCCCGGCTCAGAAACGCGAACCTGAGAAATGTAAATTTCAACGGGGCTAATCTAACCAGCGCAAACTTGAGTTGTTCTAACCTGAGCGGCGCAGATTTTCGAAATGCAACGTTGGGAAATGTAGACTTCAGTCACTCAAACTTGACAGGGGCTGACTTCACCGGAGCCGTCTTGATTGGGGCTAATCTGACTCATGCAGATTTAACCTCTGCAAACCTCTCCAAAGCTAATTTAGATAGAGCAAACTTGGAGCAAGCTTGCTTAGATCAAACCGCTTTGGCCGCTGTAGGTACAGCTGAAGGTATTGCTTAACAATCCTCTGTTTCTTGAAGTCAATCAGTCTGCAAATTGTAGTTCTTTTTGTGACACCTCTTTAAGGGGTTTAGCAAAGGGAGCTACATTTGTTTTTGAGGCTGTTTAGTCATGTTTCAAACCCTTTATTTTTGAAAAGCTGTGCAGAGCACAGCTTTTCAAAAATTGAACTCTCTTAACAAGCCTGAGTTTGGCTTAAGAGAGTTGAGGTTAACCAGATTGTATGTAGTACAGTGCACGTTGATTAAGTACGGTGGTGTGGGGTACGAAGTGCCCCACACCACCGTTGCTGTACTTAACGCATTTGCACAGCGTTATAAGGCTATAGGGCCAGAAAATGCTGTAGGGCTATAGCCAGTTACCCACCAGGACAAAGGCACTCCAGTAGTATGGACGGCTGAAGATAACCAGGTTGGGGTCGTGGATCATCGCAACTTGTGCTTGGCGTAGGGCTTCTGCTTTCGTGATGCCCCCCTTCGAGAGTTCTTGATAAAAGCGCACCATTAGGCGTGAGGTTGCTTCGTCGCTGACATACCACAGCGAGGCGAGGGTGCTTCTGGCGCCAGAACGGACGGCTACCCCAGCTAAGCCAAGGGCAGCGCGATCGTCTCCGACTGCCGTACGGCAAGCACTGAGCACGAGCAGCTCAATAGGGCGGCGATGATTGAGATCGGTTGCTTCCAGCAACGTATTCATTTCATTGATGTTGAGGCGATCGTTCCAGGTGAGGATGAACGTATCTTCCTCAGTCGAGCCGAATTCGCCATGCGTAGCCAGATGTACCACTGGGAAGTCCACTGCATCCATCGCCGCCCGCAATTCTTCATCAGTAAATGCTTCATCTAGAATGACTTCTCCTGGAACAATCGCGTGCAATTGAGACAGCTCATCCTTCACTCCCGGCAATGGAGAGAAGCCCTGGCGCGATTGGCTCAGGCCTCCCATCAATACTGTCAGGGGTTCCTTTGACAAAGAACTCGCCTCCAGCAATTGCAGGGTAGGGGCCAGAGCCACAGCATAGTCTTCAATCAAGTAACGATCGCTATTTAACAACGCCCCCATCGGAATGCTGCGCAGCAAACCATCCGACACAAACACGAGGGTTTGAACCTGATTGACCCGCAGATCCTCCAGAGCTGGACGAATCAGCCAGTCAAACACCTGCTGGCTATCGGGGCCGGTGCGCTGGCTGAAGCGTGGGTCACGCAACTGGCGAACATAGCGGGTGATGAGGGCATTAACCTCAGTTGCAGAAATCGGGGTGGAGTAGTGGCGTAGGGGTTGAGCAGGAAGAGAAAGAATAATCTCCAGGCGATCGCTCAAGATAATCGGGTAAAACACCGCTGCGTGGGAGTCGATCGCATCAATCTGCACCTTCCGAGCATTCAGACAAGCTTCGCGGAAGAAGTTGTCCAGCTCTGCCAGTTGCAAGGATTCAATGGTGAACCGGGCCTGTTCCAGGTCTGTCTGGGTCGGTGTGGCGTCGGGAGCCAACAGCAGCGACACCAATTCTCGATGGATGGGTTCCACACTGTCGCGGAAGGAAAACTGCGCTTCTGGGTTAATGGCGGATAGGTCACGGCGCACCACTTGAAGCGTATCGATCGCCTGGGTATAAGCCGCGATCGCCCCAGAGCGATCGCCCTTTTGCTTGAGGATTTGGCCCAACTGCCACTCCCAGCGGTAGCGCAGTTCCGGAGCGTTGACCTGCCCTCCCAATAGCAAAGCCCGATCGGTGAGGGTCTGGGCTTCGTCCAGTTGCCCCGTCTTCTGGTAAAGGGCTGCCAACGTACCCAGGGCATAGGACTCAGCCCGCTTATCCTGTAAATTCTCGGCCTGCTGAGCAGCCGTGGCAAGCGATCGCGCCACAGCCTCCAGATTCTGGGCATTGGGCAAGCGGAGTTGACTATGGCTCAGACTGACACGGGCATCGATGGCGGCGCGACTGGTGGGCATTTGGTCCACCTGCTCTGCCAGCATAGGAATGAGGGCTTGAGCCTCGGCCCACCGTTCCAGATCTAACAGGACGTGCAGTTGATTGAGTTCTGCCTGAGTGCGCAGAGTCAGATTGGAAGTGGAGCTTGCCTGCTGATAATGAGCCAGAGCAGTTTTGCGATCGCCCCGAGATTGATAGGCATTACCGAGACTCAGGTGAGCACGGGCGATCGCCTCGGTTAGAGACAACCGCTCGGCCATGGTCAAACTCTCCTGCAAAACGGCTTCTGCCTGTTGGAGATCGCCTGCAACCCGCAGGGAATCTCCCAGGTTGCGGAGAATTGCCATCTGCTGGGGGGAATCTGGTTGGCTCACCTGGGATTGCCGTAGTTCGGTCAGGTATGCCACTGCTCGCCGATACATCCCCATAGCCTGCATGGCTTCTGCCTGATTGAGCTGGGATCGGAGAGCCGCCTCACCATTGCCCTCAGCCTTATAGAGAGCTGCTGCCTGTTCCCAAGTTGCCAGAGCGGCTTCAACCTGGCCTTGATGGAACTGGAGCTGTCCCTGAACCTCTAACACCTGAGCTCGGACTGCCGTTTCTTCAGGTAGAGCTTGCAGGTGTTCTAAGCTGGTGGCGATCGCGCGTTCAGCCGCTTCCCACTGGCCCAGATGCTGATAAATGAGGGAAAGGTTACTGAAGGTGATCGCAGCAGCCAGCCCATTGCTTGACTGGGATAGGGGTTCTAGCAAAGCAGCTGCTTCCGCATAGCGTCCTGCCTCGTAAAATTGACGACTCTGGGTTAATGGGTCAGACGGTTGGGCTGCAAGATTTTGAGTCGGTGAAATTTGAGCAAGACCCGGTAGGGTGAGGCAAAGCACTGCTGTGAGAATTGCCAGCCAGGAATAAAGGAGCGATCGCATCGCTCGCCTTAACCGGAATCGGACCCACTTTAATGCACTTGAGGACACGTGCCCCCCCTTTCCGCCAAGGACGGTAGGCCCAGAGCGGCCCCAGCAACGAGGTAGATGTTACCCTGAGCATCCCGAACCCAACTTTCCGCTTCGGTGATTGCGGGTGTGGGTTGAGTAGAGTGAGGTTCTGGGGTGGGCATAGAGGGGCGATCGCGCACCTCATCCTGAGACACCCAACCTGCTTCGACTTCATCAGATTCCAAAGGGTCTAGAGGGCTGGGAGGCAATCCACCACGACCCGTGACCACAAAACGCCCCAGCCTCTCTGCGGCGGCTGGCCCCGTGGGGCACACCTGACCGATCTGGTCAGAGGCATCCACGACCCCACTCGGTAATGCGACCAGGCCTTGAACTGGATCGATACCGGGAGTATCCACCACAACCGTCCCATCTAAGCCAAAGCGAGAGCTGGCTGTAATGTCACTCAGCTCAGTCAGCTCAGGTCGATATTCCAGGCCGAAAATGCCCTGAGTTGCGATGGCAATATTTCCACCACTTCCTTCGAAGGCATTGGCAACAATATCACTGTTTTCTTGAGGGATGCCCACCACAAAATCGGCGTCAATGAAGATGTCGCCGCCATTGCCCGAGCCCTCTGCCCGTCCGGCTTCTGTGGAAATTAAGCTGCCTCGTCGCAGCACCAGCGCTCGATCCACCGCTAACGCAATGTTGCCGCCATTGGTGCTGTTAGTTTGTGTGCTAATGGTGGATTCATCGTCCAGAACTAGATGATCGGCGGCGATCGCAATCTGCCCCCCCCGGCCCGTTCCCAGGCTCTCAGCGGAAATGTTGCCACCGGTCAAGGTCAGATAGCCAACAGTGGCAATAATATTGCCCGCATTGCCAGAACCAAACGCCCGTACTGCCAGGGCACCTCCATCCCGAATATCCAGAGAATCTGCCGAAATAATCACATTTCCCCCATTGCCACCTGCGTTACCGAAGCCCTCGCTGAAAATGGCGCTGCTGTTGCCGCTGATGGGGTTAGTGCCGATCACACGCAACGGCCCTTGAGTTTCGATGATCACATTGCCCGCATTACCGTCGCTTTCGGTGTCGGCCACCAGTCGGCCTCCATTCTGGAGAGTCAGCGAACCTGCCTGGATGGCTACATTGCCGCCATTACCGTTGGCACCTTCCGCCACACTCGTAAAGGCGCCGCTGAGCAACTGCCCATTTGGGCTGGCTCCATCAAACTGCACCGGCCCCCGTATTTGCAGAAACACGGCCCCCGCATCTCCCGTCCCGAGGGTATCGGCAATCAATTGCCCCCCTCCCGTCACACGAAGAGACTCAGCACTGATGAATACGCCGCCCCCCTGACCGACAGCGGTTTCCCCAATTCGGGTAAATGCAGCACTAGCGAAGCTGCCGTCAGCACTGGCCCCGTCAAAGACCACATTTCCCCGTGCGTTAATTAAGATAAATCCTGCATTTCCCATGCCTTCGCTCTGGGCGATGACCTGGCTTCCTTCCAGGACATGCAGGTTTTCTGCGTCAATAATTACGTTGCCAGCATTACCCATGCCCCGGGTCTGAGCCAAAACTCGGCTTTCGTTGCGCAGAGTGAGATCGCCCGTACCGATGACAACATTCCCCCCCTGGCCCCGCCCTGTCGATTCCAGTTCACTAGCCAGGGCAGCATTATCAAGCAGAATGCGATCGCTCACCCCCAAAATCACACTTCCGGCATCCCCAGTACTCGCATTGCTAGCGGTCAGCGAAGCCCTATCTCGCAACTCCAGAGTATTCGCCAGAATGCCAATATTGCCGCTGTGACCCACCCCTTCCGGATCTACATCTGTAAAGGCGGCACTGGCAAGCTGACCATTGGGGCTGGTGCCCTGAAAGAGGACGCGATCACGGGCCTGAATAAAGACATTGCCTGCATTTCCTCGCCCCTGGCTATCCGCAATCAATTGAGAGCCATTGAGTACCGTCACCGAGCCACTGACGATCGCCACATTACCACCTTCCCCCACCCCCGCACGGTTCACCCGGCTGAAGGCAAAGGCCTGGTCAAAGAGCACATTATCCCGTGCCTGAATCAACACATCTCCGGCATCCCCCTGGCTAAAGGTGGTTGCACTCAGTTGAGCATTATTCAGAACTCGCAGCGACCCTGTGGCAATGGAGACATCGCCTCCATCACCCTGAGCATTGCCACTCACTTCACTATTCAACGAGCTATTATCGATGACCGTGCGATCGCCTACCAACACCTGAACAGCCCCCCCATCCCCCGTACCAAAGCTGCTGGAAGACAGAGCGGCACCATTGACAACCCAGAGCCGATTGGCAGCAATTCCCACATTTCCGCCCTGCCCCACGGCTCCATCCATCAGCTGACTGGAGACAGTGCTGTTATCGATACGAATGCGGTCGCCTCCAATCAACTGAACGGTGCCTGCACTTCCAGCACCGTACATATTGGTATTGAGTTGCACACCCTCAAGCACATTCAGGTTCTGCGCCACAATGGTGATATCTCCAGCATCCCCTCGAGCGCCCGCCTGAACGTCAGCTACGATACGCGTATCCGGCCCCACTACCCTGACCGTTCCTGTGGCATTGATGGTGATATTGCCCCCTCTCAGGTCAGGCAACGCCGACCCCGGTGTGAGAGCGGAGAGCAGCGCACTCCCCTCCAAAATGTTGATATTGCCCCCATAGAGGGCGATCGCCCCCTGAGTTTGAGCCCGAGCATCCAGGGTTGAACCATTGGTCATGGTAATTCTGCCCCGCTCCAGCCCTGTAGCAGGAGGACGCAGAGCCAGGTTATGGCCTTGCACCCGTAATGGCAGAACCCCCGCCCCACTCACAGAACCTAATTCCAGCCTTCCTCCGTTGGGGAACTGAAAGGCCAGAGACGAACCATCCAATCGTACGGCTCCACCAGCCAGCACCAGACTGCGGCCTGAATCCACCGCTAAAAATGTGGCATAGCTGGTGATGTTGCCAGGGCGATCGCCATATTGCAACCCAATCGGCGCACTCACACTTAACAACCCCGGCGGTTGCGGATTTGATGCGCTGAAATTATCCCGATTGGCAAAGAGAAAACCCTCTGCCGTACTAGCCAGGAACGATCCTCGCAAATCCAACTGAGCATTGGGGCCTAAGAGAATACCATTGGGGTTGAGCAGAAACAAATTTGCATTACTACCCACTACCCCCAAAACACCTCGGATTTGGGAACCATTGCCACCTGTAACCCGAGTCAAGATGTTAGCGACCCCTGCATCCGTCCCGAAGTAGACACTTCCTCCCTCACTGACATTAAACTCACGGAAGCTATGAAAGAGGTTAGAACCGCGGCGATCGCCTCCAACAATGCCAAAGTCTATCGGTGAAAAGGGAACCACCTGGCTTGGATTATTCAGAGTGTTATCGGCTTCTAAAGGAAGTTGAGCGATAACAGCGGTTCCAGGGAAAAAACATCCTCCCAAAACCACCAACAATCCAGAAAACTTACAAAGCTTATCCAGGCCAAAGAACCGCCGCCCACAAGCGACACCATCCTTAGCTCTTATTTTTTTTAAAGACATAGAAACCAGACTTCCCGGCTGGAAAGCTGACAGCAAAAGAACACGAGGTAGCAGCAACCCTGAGGCGCGGGAGGTCACAACTCCAGGTTTAGGTTGAGAAAAATCCCCAGGCCGGTGAAAAACTAATGCGATTGTTCAAAGCTCTATATTGCATCGATTTCCCCTAAATGTCATGGGCACCCAAATTCCTCGCCCACAACTATTTCTGAGACAGAAGAGAGTGTAGGAGCAAAGCTTCCACACTCTCTTCCAGCGTTATAAAATTCATCCCACAAAAACTCCGTACCAACGGCGCATAAACCTAATTTAAAACCCACTGATGCAAAGCGCCACATTCACACACACCGATATTCCCTTGCGCAAGGGGGTCTGGGGAACGGCGCTTTGTCCTCCAGCTTGGGGGTTTAGGGGGCAGAGCGCCCCCAAGCGACAGATTTCCCTAAGACCCCATCATCCAGACACACCCATCCGAAAGGGTTGATTTTCCATGCTCAAAGGCACAAAAAACAACCCTCTTAATAACTTTAGAACCTACGCAAGCTCACCATATTTGACGCATTTATGTTGTGTGGTTGCTGCGCATATCACACAACATAAATGTATAAGTCCTGAACTTCTTAAACAACCTCAAAACGCGGCCTAAGCTGCCTTCCGCTTAAAAATCCGCAGTTGAAATTGACTTGTATCTAACCGAGCATTCGTCTCATACCAGCCCCCCCCAATTTGCTCAAACAAATTAATATCCTGATAATTTTTATGCTCCTGAGTCAGCTCCAAAAGCAACGTTGTCAACTGTTGCTTGTCCTCATCTGACATCACATCCAAATAAGACGGAAATAACACCGTATCCACCCGCTTCCGAATCGCGTAATAAGGCGCAAAATCACTATAAACAACCTCATCCGCCGCAATATTCGCCTGCACAAACTGCTCAACGCGTTGATAATCGCGATCCTGCCAATGCAATAGCCCCGGCACTAACCGATTTGGCAACCCCGGAATACTCGAAGCGATCAACAGCACAGCCACCCACAAAATCCCAGGCTTCTTCAATGCAGAACCCCGCACCCCAACCAACGCCGCGCTTATTCCAATCACCAACGGAATAATTCCCATCCAACCATAGTATTTGGGATAGTTGCGCACCAAACCCATCAATAAGGGAACCACAACTCCTGCCAACAACCCAAACCCCAAAGGCGATCGCCAATAAAACGTCTGGTTAATTCGCTGAATTGAAGCCAGAGCGATCGCCCCAGCCATCAACAACACAAAACTCCCATCCTGGAAATACCATTCCCCAATGCCCGCGAATCGGCTTACCAAAATCGGCCCCAGATTCGTCAGAGCAAACATCATTTTTTGGCCCACACCGGCATCCTTTGCCGAATCAGGCACCACGTCAAGACCACCCAACGTATGCCCACCTAACGTCTCAATAAAGGTATCCAGAACACCCTGTTGTGCATAAAGAAAAACCGTTGCGCCCAATCCCAACACCATGCCAACGCCAATCGGAATGCCTGCCTTAAGAACGGGTTTTCCCAAAAAGGGAAACAGTAACGCCGCCAAAATGACCCCATAAGGAAGCAGATGAAAACCAGCCAATGGAATCAAAAATCCAATCCCCAAAAACACAGCCGTTCGAGGCAGCGATGATGGAAACGTATAGGCCAGCATCAAGCCTGAAAAGAGAGCGATCGCAAGACAGTCATAACGGCCTGACAGGTAAGTAAAACTTACTCCATAGCTACAGAGAATGAGGGCAATTAGGATGAAGCGATCGCGCGTAGTCGAAACCAGGTTGAGCCGATACACAGCGCACCAGATCAAGACCATCGAAAGTGATATAAGGACGTAATTTAATAAACGAGTTGTCGCGACCTGTAGCCCAAATACTTTAAGCCAGGGAAACAACAACAGCGCATAAAGTGGCGCATTACAGGCCCAAACCTCATCCCGCGTTTGGTAATACCAGGCAGACGAAGTAAACCCATTTCCTAAGAACAAATTAGCTGCTGGGTCAGTCAACAACACCTCATCCATCCACACAGGCCAAAGCTGCGCAGACAGCATCGTTATAACCCCAAGAAAACCTACCAGAATCAATGCAAGTAACCCAAACTCATGACGAGCTGTAATCGTATTGATGCCCCGATAAAAGGCACCTTTTTTACGGTTCGAAAGAATAGACTCCAAAACCATAGCGCAGCTCCTGGTCAAGGGGAAAAGCAGTTGAGAGTTCGAAAAACACAACAAACCGAGAGCGTTAAAAACCACCATAAACAGTAGTTTCCAGGCTAAGCTTGGACAAGCCATCAGGTGAGTATTTGCAACACGTTGCAGCTCTACAGAAACAACACGATCAATGCAAGACCATCACCTGAAGTTTCTTAAAAACTTAGCTTTCAATCTTAAGCCAATGCAAATTCCAACCAGCGAACCAAACAACAGGCACTAACGCCAACATTTAGAACACTCTTCATCTAACGGCAGATATTGGATACTCACTACCCGCTAAAACGGTTTGATGCATCGTAAGCAGCCTATTTTTTATTGTCAATAGTTTTTTAGATGTGCTTTATAAGGAATTCACAATAAAAATTCAGAATGATTGTGTTTTAAGGGACTACAAAAACAATTTGCATATCGACCAGTAACATCACAAACACCCTTAAATTTTCTATGTTTGAGCGTTACCATCTAAGATTTTGTATCAAAAACAACTTAATCATCTTTTTGCTTGAATTTTAGAATGAACTATTTCATTAAAACCAGCAGTAAAACTTTGTACGTATTGCGCAAACCCTTTGTCTTACAAAGCTTTCGACTCAACCGGATCTTCTTGCAATACCACCTCATCTCTAAGTAAAAAGTTCTGTTGGCAACAAATTAGCGCCTTAAAAACTTTCCTTAAAAGGATATAGAAGCTACTTTTTTATGCATAGGACGAACTAAAAAGTAACCATTTTTTCCCTCACCTGTTTTTGAAGATTACATGAAGCTGCGCAATACCGTTGGATCTCTTTCGGGGAAATTACGTAGGCTATTGAGCAAACAAAACAGGGGGTTCCGACCTATGGTTTCCTCAAAACCTAAAGGTTCGCTGCCGAGTTCAGAAGATCCTCAACCAAGTCACAAGAAGGTCTATGCCTCTGGTATCTGGGTGGCTTATCTCAAGGCGCTCAGACCACGCCAATGGACTAAAAACCTCATTATCTTTGCCGCTCCTTTGTTTGCCTTTGCAATTAATTGGCGAACCATTTCTGGAAGCCTTCTCGCATTTACCCTCTTTTGTTGCATCTCAAGTAGCTTTTATCTGATTAACGACCTGATGGATGTCGAAGCTGATCGTCGGCATCCCGTCAAATGCAAACGCCCTATTGCCGCTGGCTTAATCAGCATTCCTACCGCCATCACCATGGCCATTCTTTTGATGGGCGGAGCGTTGCTGGTTGGCGGTCTCTACACACCTATGCTCTCGGTGGTGCTGGCCTGCTATGCCGTTTTGCAGGTGGCCTACAATCTGCGGCTGAAGCACACCGTTGTGTTGGATGTGATTGCGATCGCCAGCGGCTTCGTTTTACGGGCCTTAGCAGGAGGGGTTGCAACGAGCATCACCCTCTCCTCCTGGTTCCTGCTCTGTACTGCCATGTTGGCCTTGTTTCTTGCAATTGAGAAGCGCAAGGCCGAGATGCGATTGGCGGTTGCCAAGGGTGGCAGTTCCCGTGCTGTACTGCGCCGCTACTCCCTATTTCTGTTGCAGCGAATGGAAGGTGTTGTAACCGCCGGGGCCATTCTTACCTACACTCTCTGGAGTTCTGGCCCTGAAGTGGGAGGTGCATCGACATCCTGGATGTTGCTCACCGTACCCTTTGTTCTCTACGGCATTTTCCGGTATCAGTTTCTCAGTGACCCTAAGGAAATCCGGCGGCGGCAACGGCTTGAGGGCAGCATTTCTGCCCGTACCGAGCGCCCTGACGAGGTTTTACTGAGTGATCTGCCAATTCTACTGACCGTTGTTTCCTGGATTGTGGTTACAACGGGAATTTTAGCCCTTGCCAAAATGGGTGTTCTTTAACCAGTTCCCAATACCATCCTTATGCGTCTCTTTCGTCCTTTTCGTAACGCGAGTTGCGCAGGTATCCCATACCGTTTTTTCCAGCGGCCTACGCTGGCTACCAGCACGCCAAGTTTTGCCCCAACGGTCGCAGACATCGACATTAACGATCTCGTCCGCTCTGGAATTCAGGGCATCATTCTAGACTTGGATAACACTATTGTGACTGAGGACGATCGCTACCTCTCCCCGGGTATTGAGAATTGGATTCAACTGGCTAAACAACGAGGGCTGCGCTTTTGCATCCTCTCCAATGGCAAGCGCCGCCACCGCATCAATTACTGGATGCTGCGCTTAGACATACCGGCCCTTAGCCCAGCGCGTAAACCTCTGCCCTGGGGCTTCTGGAAAGCTCTTAAGCAGATGGGGCTTCGATCTCGGGCTGTTGTGGTGATTGGGGACAGCCTTCACACCGATTTGATTGGAGCCTGGTTTGTAGGGTGCCGTACCATTCAGGTCGCCTCCCTACCCCACGATCCCCACTGGTGGGAAACCTTGGCCGGGCAATGGCTGCACGTGCCCTACCCCACCCCAGAACAGCTTCAGGCCATTGAGGTTGACTTTAGTGCAGCACCCCCATCCCTGAAAGCATCCTGAGCAACGCTAAAAGTCAAAAGGCACCAGCCTCTAAACGATGCTGGTGCCCTTTATTTATAGAGAGAGGTAAAAGTCAGGGTCTTTATAAAGGATGACCCCGTATTAACTTTTTATAGATTGCAGCAATTTGTGAACATACTCGCCAGCTTTAATGTTTTCTTCCGTTTTCAGTCGTTCATCGCTCAGAGGTGGCCTTTTCCCGTTCTTTGCGGGCGATCGCTCGATCTACTTTCGCCAACCAGACCATTAGAGCCACAACCCCCACTTGTAGGGCGAAATTAGGAAGCGCCCCCATCACATCTCGACCTGCCAGGATTTGGGCCAGAAACACCAGCCCACCCACAAATCCGGAGAGACCAAACACAAGGTACATAAACATCCGCAAGCCCCGGTAAGGAGCACGAGCTTCTTCCCGCAAACGGGCATACTTTTCAGGAGACAATCTCGCGGAAGAACGTGGAGTCTGAGACGGATCTGCCATAACGTTGGAATTTAAAGGAGCTTATCTAAGCTACCAGGTGTTCCAGGATGAAGCCATGCGATCGCACGGCTTCATCCTGGAATGGGCACTACCAGATGCCACGCTTACCGCTGGGGTGTGTGGTCCCCCAATTCGTCCGAGCCTGGGCCAACTGGGCATCTGTAATCTTCGCCCCGGTGAGGTTAGCTCCACAGAGGTTCGCCCCTCTCAAGTTGGCATTGCTTAGATAGGCATAGCTGAGGTCTGCTCCCCGCAAATCCGCATTCTGAAGATCGGCGTGGCTCAAGTAGGCCCGCGCCAGGTTGGAATCCTTAAGTTGCGCATGGCTCAGCCCAGCTCGTCCAAAATCTGAATTGAACAGGTTGGCTCCCTGTAAATTGATTTTATGCAGGCGAGCCTGGTGGAAGTTTGCCCCCGTCAGAGTAGCCCTGGCCAAATTTAGCGAACTCAAATCATGGAAGGTAAAGTCCCGCCGCCCTTTGGTGTAGGCCAAAACTACATCTTCCGCTGTGAGTTTGGGTTTTGAGTTTCCGCTAGAGTTGTCGCCATTGTTAGGCGGAATGGAATTGCGACGTTCCAGGGTAGTGGTCGTGACACGAGGGGTAGCAGCGGGGCCCCGACGAATAGACCCACCCGTCATACCCGTAGAATCCATCCCATTTTTTTGCTGGCGTGCTCGAATTGCTGCTGCCATGCGGGCCGACGGGGAGGACGGGAAGAGGCTACCACTCAAATCGCCGGACGAAGGAGCACTATCGTTCCGTAGCGAGTTCGAGCGCGCCGCAGGTTTCACCATACTTTGAGCCAGGCTATCCAGATAGGGCTCCAAATCTAACGCCCGCAGCACTTCATTGGCATTCTGGTAGCGATGCCGGACCGACATTTCTAGCATTTTGTGCAGCACGGTCGCGAAATGCTCGCTGACATGCACATGGCGATTCCACATGAGTTCGCCCGTGGTGGGGTCGTAGTCTAAATCCTTCGGTGATTTGCCCGTCAACAAGTAAACACAGGTAACCCCAACCGCATAAATATCACTGGCATAGACCGGACGCATGGACATCTGCTCAGGAGGCGCATAGCCCGGCGTACCGATAGCATAGGCCGTCAAAGCCGTTTGCTCTGAGGCATTGGCTCGGGTAGGGCTGACCTTATCTTTAACAGCGCCAAAATCGATCAGTACTAGTTTTTTATCTTGACTGCGGCGGATCAGGTTGGCGGGTTTGATGTCCCGATGAATCACCTGACTGGAGTGAATGTACTGCAACATCGGCAGCACCTCACTTAAGAACTGCTTCACCCCGGCCTCAGAAAAAGGCCCATTCTTCTTTACTTCCTGCTGCAGGGTTGAGCCACTAATATATTCTTGAACAAGATAAAATTCTTGATTGGATTCAAAATAGTCTAATAGCCGGGGGACCTGTGGGTGGTTACCGATTTTACCCAGGGTCTTTGCCTCTCGTCGGAAGAGGTCACGGGCCATTTGAAGCACGTTAGGAGAAGAGACAGCAGGCCGTAACTGTTTGATAACGCAGTAGGGACTACCGGGCAAAGACTCATCCTTAGCTAGGAAGGTTGCCCCAAACCCTCCGCGACCTAGCTCCTGGAGGACGCGGTAGCGATCGCGTAATAATAGCTTGGATCCACAGGCTTGACATAGCTCTGTGTCGAGCAAGTTCTCAGGGTTGGGACAGGCTGGGTTCAGGCAGTAGCTCATTCGGCTTCACTCTGTATGCTCGATCGCCGGGAGGTCATCTCGTTTCGAAGATTGACACCTTTATCTATGATTATCCTTCTATTAGCAACAGCAGGCCGTGCTGTTCTTTCGGGACATCCGTTGAAGACTTGTTAAAGTTGACCAGGATTTAATTAAAATCCCGATAAAAGCCCATGTTTTCACGGAGTCGACCTGTATCAAAGCATCAACCTTGCATCCCAAACTAAGGGCGAAATCCTTTCAAGAGATAGGCTCTGAGCGGATTTCAGCAAGAAGCACCTTCCGGTCTTTTTTCTAGTGTTCCCAGAGATATACTCAGGATTTGCGCTTCCCTGCGGAATTCGTATCAGGAAAGATACGATGCAACTTTGACTTAAACATTCAAAACAGCCACTCAGATCTTCCCAGTTTTACCTAGGAAAAACAGCGACGTATTGCACTGTCTAACAGAAAAACACCCTCTAGACCAGAGGTTGATGCCCCTCACTGAATACTTTGTATCTAAATTTACTTGAATTTGGCGAAACACGGTATTAAAGGGCATTGGAAGGGTTAATTTGCCGTTGCAGTTAAGTGGAAATTCACGCTTCAAATACTCTCCAGACTAATTATAAACTCTCTGTTCTGTTCTCCAGTAAGCCGGGTAGCTATTCCAGAATTTTTAAGCCTTCTATATCGTTTTTATATTAAACGCCACATCTCCTATACCGCTTCATGTTGGTTTGGTATTGCGTGGCTTGTCAGGAAAACTAAAGACAATATTCTCTCGTAGCAATTTCAGTTATCTAACAGCGCTTTGCGCTTGAATCAGCCACGGTTGTTTTTGTGAGAGCCGCGCTCCATGAGGCTCTCACAAAAACAACCGGATTTTAAGCGATTGAAAAGCGCTGTTAGATATTAGTGGAGTGTGGCAAACGAGGTGTTTCACCCCCCATTACAACCACTGTGTACTATAAGCGGGTGAGAACGCTATAATTCATTTGCTTGCCAACTTTACCCATGTAGGGGTTCCCCCGTCTTATAGGGTGCCTAACGAAAGGCAAAGTCAACTATATTTAGTTTGTCCCTAAAAAACATTGAGGATTCCTAAATAGATCTACTGAGATCTATAGGGAGCTTTGCGCTAGCGTCTCGACCAATCAACAAGTTTTTTAGCTAATAAACCCAGGCTACATTTAGAAGCAGTTTGAAAAGCGATTAAATGGGCAGCGGCTCACTTAATGAAATAGGACACAAACAAGTATCTTTGCTGGGTATGAGCGGGAGTTGAGGGTAATTACTCTCAACTCCCGCTCATACCCAGCAAAGGGTAGTTTCTTGAGAGGATGTCGACCAGCCATTCTTAATTATGAGCTTTAAAGCCTGAAGACTGCTCGCTTGGAACGAGCAGTCTTCAGGCTGGCTTCCAAAATGAGAATTGCTGGATATCGACATGCGAGTGAGATTTGACCTCAACAAAACGATACAATCTTAACGGGTAGGCAAGTACAGGTGCGGTTTTTGGCGCTTTGCACAGGTTCCCCACCCCCTTAACCGGGAGGCCGCCGGAGGCGATTCTCTCAAAATTTCTGGAACGGTTAGACATGCGTATTTCTTTAAACTGGTTGCGAGAACTGGTCGATATCTCCATGACCCCCCAAGAGCTTGCGGAAGCGCTCACCATGGCAGGGTTTGAAGTCGAAGATATTGAAGATCGTCGCACCTGGGCGGATGGAGTCGTCGTGGGGCGAGTTTTAGCCCGTGAGCAACACCCCAATGCCGATCGTCTGAGTGTTTGCCAGGTGGATATTGGAGCCGCAGAGCCGTCCACGATCGTGTGTGGAGCGGCTAATGTCCGGGCGGATATCTACGTGCCTGTCGCGACCGTTGGCACCTACCTGCCCACCATTGACCTAAAAATTCGCCCTCGTAAACTACGGGACGTTCCCTCAGCCGGGATGATCTGCTCTCTGGCCGAGTTGGGATTAGCGAAGGAATCAGACGGGATTCACATTTTTCCTCAGGAAACTTTGACCCCTGGCCAGGATGTACGACCTTTACTGGGTCTGGATGACGTCATTCTAGATTTAACCTCCACCGCGAACCGAGCTGATGCCTTAAGCCTTGTCGGAATTGCCCGGGAGATCGCTGCTATCACGGGAGCCACCCTCAAGTTGCCAGAAATCCCAGCTACGCCACTTCCCGAAGCTGGTAACGATTTGGTTTTAAAGATTGAGGACACCAAAGCCTGCCCCATCTACATCGGTACACTCATCTCAGGGGTGACGATCGCCCCATCTCCTGAATGGCTACAGCGTCGGTTACTGGCCTCTGGCACACGTCCCATCAACAACGTGGTGGATATCACCAACTATGTGTTGCTGGAATGGGGTCAGCCCCTCCATGCCTTTGATGCGGATCGGTTGCGCGCGATCGCCAACACCCAGAACCTCACCATTGGTGTACGCACAGCCCATGCCGGAGAAAGCCTGACCACTCTGGACAGCCAATCTCGGACGCTGACCGACCAGACATTGTTAATTACTGCGGGCGATCGCCCCGTAGCTCTGGCCGGGGTCATGGGTGGCGAAGACAGCGAAGTGCATAGCGGTAGCGTCAACCTGATGCTGGAAGCGGCTTTCTTCGACTCGGTTGCGATCCGTCGGTCGGCTCGGTCTCAAGGATTAAGGACAGAAGCTTCTGCACGTTATGAGCGGGGGGTTAACCCGGCAGAGTTGCTGCTAGCTTGCCGTCGAGCACTGGCTTTAATTAGCGAGTTGGCAGGGGGAACGCCAGATAGCCAGGCGATCGCCGATGCCACCGCTGGACAAGCCTCTACAACCCGCACCATTGAGCTACGTCTAGAGCGTGTGAATGCAGTGTTGGGCCCGGTTGAATTAGGCGACCCCGATGAAGGTGACTCCGTAATCGGCGAACTTCAGGCCGAGGACGTTGAGCGCACACTGACAGCTCTCGGTTGCCAGCTCACTCCCATCACCCCCGATCGCACGATCTGGACAGTAACCGTTCCTCCTTACCGCTACCGCGATTTGGAGCGAGAGATTGACCTGGTCGAAGAAGTAGCCCGACTCTACGGATTCAATAAATTTGTTGATACCCTGCCAAAGGAAACCGAGCCCGGCTATCTGCCGGTAGACCAGGAACTGACCCGGGCTGTTCACCAGGCTTTACGAGCGGTGGGCTTAACAGAAGTGGTGCATTATTCCGTCGGTAAACCCGACGGCGACTCACAGGTTGTGCTGACCAATCCGCTGTTCGCTGAGTACTCCGCCCTACGGCCTGACTTGTTGCAGGGGCTGATTGATGCCTTCCAGTACAACCTGGAGCAAGGGAATGGCCCCCTCAACGCCTATGAGATTGGCCGTGTCTTCTGGCAAGACGAAGATGGCCTGATGGAAGCCGATCGCGTTGCCGGGATTCTGGGCGGCGATGCAAGCCAGGGGCGTTGGGTCCGCAGCGGGCGCGAGCAGCCAATGACCTGGTACGAAGCTAAAGGTGTATTGGAAAGTGTCTTCCGTCGGTTGGGTGTTGAAGTGGAGTATCAACCCGATCGCCGCAATCCTCTTCTACATCCTGGGCGTACCGCGTCCTTATGGGTCGGCGGTGAGCTGTTGGGGCGCTTTGGTCAGTTACATCCTCAAGTACGCCAGGAGCGGGGGTTGCCCGATGAGGTCTATGCTTTCGAGCTGGAGCTAGATCAATTGTTGAATCAGATGGATCAGGAGACGAACTTAACTCCCGTCTTCCAGACTTACTCGTCATTCCCGGCAACCGATCGCGACATTGCTTTCTTTGCACCAACTCAGTTCTCGGTGGCAGAAATTGAGCGTGCGGTAGAACAAGTGGGTAAGCCCCTGCTGGAATCGGTGGAGCTGTTCGATGAGTATCGAGGGGATAAGGTTCCCGCAGGTCAGCACAGTTTGGCCTTCCGGCTAATCTATCGAGCGGGCGATCGCACCCTTACTGATGAGGATGTAGAACCCATCCACCAGAAAGTGCGGGAAGTGCTGGAAGAGAAATTCCAGGCAAACCTTCGCAGTTAAGAGGGGGCTTTAAAGGGTTGAATTTCTGTGCATGATGCACACGAAATTCAACCCCTGCTGGAACTTTTCAACCCTCCTCCACCCAGACATAGGCAAAAGGCAGGTGCTTTGCACCTGCCTTTTGCCTATGTCTGGGTATACGTCCGCTCCCGTCTCAAAAAATATTTCACAAATCATAGAAAAAAGCTGTACAGTTATTTTTCATAAGCTTTATCCACAAAAAAGTGCGATATATAACGCTTTTTCAGCGATCGCAACAGCTTCTTGGGAGAACTCATCTTGTCGGGGGATTGCGAGATGGTGTTTCTTGGCACAGACTTAAGAGACAGTTACGATATCTTAAGGAAGAAGGGCTTTCTGGTTTGACTGGTTTGTCCACACGCAGCTAAAGAGGTTCTATGATTCCTTCCATCACTCCTCAAAACTCTTCTGTGAACGACTCCAACATTTGGCACAATCTAAAGCAAGCGATCGCTGCTAGTTCCGGGTTCCAAACCTGGGAGCAGGAGCGTAACAGTGACGCATCTATTGAAGCGCTTTCCATGGATCAACGCGTGCGTCGTTACCTGCGCGAAACCCTAGAAACGCTAGCTTACTAATTGGCTTAATCTTTATACCTGACACTCAGAGGAATGTGCTGACGGATCGCGACAGCACATTCCTCTTTTGGCGTTCGTTGATATCCCTAAATAATTTTCTATTATACAGGGTTATATCTAACGGGCCAGCCCTTCCAATCGGCCCAAAATATTTAAAACATCTTGGACGGTTTGGCTAGCGCCTTGAATATCGCTGTAAGCATCGGCCAGCCTTTCAACATCTACATACACTTGAGACGTGGGATAGTTCTGCAGAATTTCGAGCAGCGAAAGTTTGTCATTATCGACGGAAGATAGGACGATCGCAGCTCGCATAGCGCCCCGTCCGGCAGAGCGCGGTTCTGGATAAATAACCTCACTCACGCGATCCAACAATGCATCGCCCAGAGGATTGTTCAGTATCCGATCAGCAGCAACACCCTGCATTGGAATTTCCTCCGTCAACAGTTGCCGTACTCTTTCAGGAGATACTTCCGCGCGGTCAAAATAGGAATCGAGTTGGTTTGTCACCTCACCCAGCTGTACCAAAGCTGTCAATTCTTCCACACCCACCGAACGCTGAAATGAGCCATAGGTCAGGACGATCTCTTCAGCCGCGATCGCCCGCCCACCTAGTAAACCTGCCGAACCCACCAGAGCTCCTAACACCAAATTCCACCACTTCATGCGTTTTTTCTCCCCAGTATTTCAGGCCAGCCGCGACGTATAGACGATTAGGTTGTGCTTCAAATGTGTGGTTGGTTGTTGTGGAAGGGGCATTTTGCTCCCCTCCCACAGCAACCAACCACGCCCCTAAGACAGTACCGACGATCTTTTAGACTCAGAAGTTTCAGCTGAGGCAGAGGGCAGAAGAAAAACAGAACCGGGAAAGACAAACCCTTGTAAGCGCTCGAACGCCCAAGACAATGCTTGCATCTTACTGACAAACCTTTGCCCACTCCATCTGTCCTTTGCTCTATAGTTTTTCTCCCACTCTCTACCTTTTTTGCCCTCTGCCTTCTATTCAACAAATACTAAATCGACCTCCATCGGGGATAAGTTCAAGTGCCCGTTTTAGAGTTGTACTCTGCGCACGCCAAAATGAGCTTTTTGGGAGGGCGCACAAAGCGCGTCCCTCAAAAAAGCCCTTAACCCGAACTCAAGTTAAATTAATACTGTTCTACAACGATCGCTCCTATGGCTTACTCAGATACAGTTGAGGCGGAATTGCCTCCCGTGTTGGCAGCGCTGCAACAGTTGATTGCGGTTGTGGCCCAGTTGCGATCGCCCGATGGAGGGTGCCCATGGGACCTGGCGCAAACCCCCCAAACCCTCATTCCTTACGTCATTGAAGAAGCCTACGAAGTGGTAGATGCGATTCGGCAGGAGAACCCGGAGGCGATCGCTGACGAACTGGGCGACCTGCTGCTGCAAGTGGTGCTTCAGGCGCAGATCGCCAGTGAAAGCCAGCAATTTGATCTGGCTACAGTTGCCGATACCATCACCCAAAAACTGATTCGCCGCCATCCTCATGTGTTTGGCGATGTGACCGTCGCCCACATGGATGAGGTGCATCAAAACTGGGAGCAAATTAAAGCCCAGGAAGACCAGGAGAGCCATGGAACCGACAAGCTGGCTCCTCGCCTGAGCCGATATGCGCGATCGCTTCCTCCCCTCACGGCCAGTCTCAAAATCTCCAAGAAGGCCGCTGCCGCCGGTTTCGAGTGGGAGACAGTGGATGGGGTGTGGGAAAAATTTCAGGAAGAGTTGGGGGAGTTTAAGGAGGCGATCGCTCACGAATCTCCTGCCCGTCAGCAAGAAGAACTGGGCGATCTATTGTTTACTATCGTCAATTTGGCACGCTGGCATGGCCTCGACCCCGACGAAGCACTGCAATCCACCAACCAGCGTTTCATCCAGCGGCTCACGTTGATGGAGTCTGTTGCCGATCGCTCCTTGTCAGATTACAGCCTTGACCAACTAGAGGAACTCTGGCAAAAGGCTAAGCAGACATTGAAGAAAGCAGAGAGCTAAGGCGCGTTTTAATCGCTGGAGTGGTTGTTTTTTCGTGCGCTGCGCGCACGAAAAAACAACTTGTCTTGAACTTAAATCTCCGCCACTGCCCGCTCAATTAAGCGACGGGCCAGGGTTTGTGTACCTGTGTGGGAGTAATACTTGACCGTAATATCCAGAAAAGCCCCTACATAGTTCAGCTTATCTTTGGAGATGTCGACGACCCGGATCAGGTTGTCCAGCACTTTTTCCTGAGTCAGGCCGTTGTTGGTAACGAAACCGCTCATCCAGCCTTTAACCGAGTCAAAGCTTTGCCCGATAAAATTCAGTTTGCTTTCGGAATTGTTGCCGGGAATAAGCTCGTTGACGCCTTTGTAGGTCTGATTCTGCTCCAGTTCCTTAGGAGAGGTGCCTTGTAAAGCTGTGGCGGCCTTTTCAATGAACGGGGCACCCAGGGGAATCAAGCCATCAAAGCAGACCAGAGCCGCCATGCGGGTGAGGGACTCACCGCTGTAATCACCCAGAGCTGCCAGGAAGTCGCCAATACTGTCGCCGGGAATGCCGTTGATCTGGCAGAAGGCCACCAGTTCCGTCACCAGTTTGATACTCAGATCAAGACTCTGAGCCTTTTCGGGCTTGGGGGTGAGCTTTTCGACCAGACCACCAAAGAGGGGAATACCGCCACCGGCTTGATTGGCCAGAGCTGCGGCACCCAAAGCACCAGAGGCGCTGTCTACCGTCTCGTAGAGCCACATCGCCCGCTGATAGCCCTGAGATTTATCGTTGTAAAGGTGGACAGCGCGATCGCCAATCTGCTGAATCAAGGCGGCATCAGTCTCGCCCGTCACGGCCTTGACGGTGTTCGTAAACCCCGTCAGGTTTTCCCACTTGCCGGGCACGATTGCATCTAACGACTTGAGCGCCATAACCGTGATACCGCCTGTTGGCAGCTCATCTACATACTGGTAAATGGCTTTGCTCATGGTTGCAAATCTCCTATGCAGATATACAGGACTAATGCTATTTCAAGCCGTTTCTTTGTCTTTCTCCAGGGCAGCAGGGAGACGCAGGCTTGCACCTTGGCGAAGCCACTAAAGGTTTGAGCTGGCCCAACGCCCCATTTATCAGCCCGACACTACTTCAAATTGGAAAGACCCTGCAAGTCAAACTTTTGCAGCCAATCTCGGCGGTCCTGAGGGGCGAAAGACGAGTCGCGGGAGATGACTTTTACCTGGTAGCGATCGCCCACCAAAACACCGGTCTGAGTATTACCAATCTCCAACAGAGGATAGCCAGCCAGCTTTTCAGTACTGGACTTATACTTTTCGGCGGCCGCCGGACTGCTGACGGTATCAGAAATGGAAAGCATAGCGACATCGGTGCCGCCCTGCTTCAACTTCGCTTCAGCAAAGCCTTTTTTCTCTTGAGAAAATACGACGTTGTAGCCTTGCCCAGACGAGGGAAAGAACTTGTTAAACTCACCGCCCTTCTCAGCATCCGCAGATACGGCTGGGGTGGCTCCTCGCTCTGTACTCTCGCGCTGGGCATCTGCATAGGGCGAGTTATCGGTTTGGGCGCATCCCGTTGAGACCAACAGAATCAGCGACAGCAGAAGGGCCGCCAAGGGCTTTCGCCAATTAGGCAATATCATGAACGTCTCCTTCGAGGATGGAATAGGGCCAATCAATCCAGTCGGTAGGCTACAGACCTGATAGGAACTGCGATCGCACAGCCAGCGCCATTTTATAGGACACAGAATTAATCGGCAGTGCGTGGCAATGTTTCGTGATGTTATGCCAGATACATCAAGGACTTCAGCTTGGTTTACCACCATTTATGAAGCGATCGCAACCATCCTGGGTGGGTTTTTACAGCAGCAGGATTTGGCTTCCCTGCTCGTAACAGCGTCCAGGTAACGGGGCACACGGTACCATCCGTCCGCAGGTTGTGACGTTTTTTGAATGTATTCACAGCCTGCTGGGTCTGATCATCAAAAAAGCCGTTGCGATGCACCATAAAATTATGCACCTGCAACAATCCCTGCAGGTCACGCACATCGCGGCCTCGATGTCCTTGCCGTAGGGTACGAATGCCCGCCTTCACCGCCGTCGTTAACATCGCCCAAGTTTCTGGGCCGACCATGCCGTCTACCCGCAACCGATGCTCCCGCTGAAATGCCCGTACCGCTGCTTCTGTACGCCAGCCATACTCACCATCACTCTTGAGAGGATATCCGTGAGCCGACAGTAGTTCTTGTAATTCAGCCACGAACGGACCCGTATCCCAGGGATAAACTCTGGGGTAGGGCTCAGGGCGGGAGGGCACATTCGGCGAGTCATTATTCACAGCCAAGACCATCCATTCCAAAACAAATGACGGAGGCAAGCTGAGTTAAGAAGCCAGTCCAATGCCATTCTGTTCTCACTATTTTATAAAGTAGGACACGCTTCAGGCAGTTGTATGGCGTATAGGACGTCTCAGCCGAAGACTATTACAGCTCATAGACTGTGCTTCGTATCTCCTGCAGTACTTGAAGTGCCAGGTGTATAAGCACCGCAGGAGAGATTGTCAGAACAAAAATAGGCTGGAAATTCATCCTTTAAGGCGAAATTGTTCAGAACACCTATCAAACCCGACCCATTAGTCTTTAAGCTGAAGGGGAGAAATGGGTATATCAGAGCCCATAAAGTCCCTTCGGGCTGTAAACCGAGTGTATTTCTGGAGCCTTTGCAGGATCAAGGTTCCAGAAATACACTCAGCTTACCAGGGGCGATCTGTCCTTTGCTGATGTTCCCTTTAGCGTTTGTAAACCCTGCATTTGAAGACTATGGCAACGCTTCTAGCCGGAGATATTGGCGGCACAAAAACCATTTTGAGCATTGTTTCGACCGCTCCCAGAACAACCCCCGAAGCGCTGCCAGCGCTCACACCCCTTCTTCAAAAGACCTTTTCCAGCCGGGAGTACACTGATCTAATTCCCCTGGTACAAGAATTTTTGCAGATTGCTCAGACTGAGCTTGGCGCTCATGTTCAGCCCCAGGGAGCTTGCTTCGGCATTGCTGGCCCTGTCATGGACAACACCTCCGAGCTCACCAACCTGGGTTGGTTTCTGCAAGCATCTGACCTGAGCCAAGAGCTCACTATCCCTCAAGTCAGCTTGATTAATGATTTTGCCGCCACAGGCTATGGTGTATTGGGCCTTGCGCCGGAAGACATCTACACGCTACAGGTCGGGGAACCTGATCCAGCCGCTCCGATTGGTGTCATTGGTGCGGGAACAGGCCTGGGACAGGGATTTCTCATTCGCCATGTGGATGGCTATCGGACATACCCAAGCGAAGGGGGCCATGCCGATTTTGCGCCTCGCTCAGAGCTAGAATTTCAACTGCAACGTTATTTGCTCGATCGCTACCACGTCGATCGCATCTCCGCAGAACGGGTCGTATCAGGAATGGGCATTGCTGCTATTTATCAGTTTTTGCGCGATCGCTCCCCTGACCGAGAATCCCCTGCCATGAGCGAAATTTACCGCGCCTGGGAACATGAAATTGGCCACGACGCTAAAACCATTGACCTTTCTGCCGAAGTCTCCCGTGCAGCTCAAAGCGGCCACGATCCGCTCTGCCAGGATGCCATGCACCTATTCGTTGATGCTTACGGTGCCGAAACAGGCAACCTGGCCCTCAAGCTGCTGCCCTACGGCGGGCTTTACATTGCCGGAGGAATTGCTGCCAAGAACTTGTCACTGTTAAAGTCAGGACGCTTCATGGCAGCCTTTTCCAAAAAAGGTCGTATGAGCGCCCTGCTCAAGAAAGTACCTGTCCATGTCGTTCTCAACCAGGGTGTAGGGCTAATTGGGGCAGCCCTATATGCAGCGCGCACTGTGGACTAAAAATTTGGGCCATTTTTCAAATGCGTAAAGGGTTGTGATGGTGCTAAGCACCATCACAACCCTTTACATGTCTAGAACAGAACCCAAATTTGCTGCTGTGCCCAACTACCGAAACCCTCTTTGCTGCTTCCATAAACAGCGAAGAGGGTTCTGACATTTAAGGGGGGAATGATCACCAGAGAGAAACAAATTCTATATTTCGGTAGTTTAGTGCTGGTCTCTATTGACGGATTTTTATATGTAGTGTTTGATGGGAGGGAAATTCCTGGCCTACCGCTACATTTTGTGAGTTGATGCTTACAGGATTGAGGGGGTCGAGGTACACTTGTATTACAGCTCAGTTCGCTACATCCCTGCCCCGTTCGTCCTCCCAGTCGTCATAATTTTGCTATGGTCTTCCAACTCGAAACCTCCGTCGTTGGCGCAGAGCGTCCTATTCTTCCCATGATTGAAGGGTTGGTGCGGGTGTTTACCGGCCCCCACCGCAGCTTTTACACCGATGTCATTGCCCAGGCACTCCGGACTGCGGGTCAGGGTAACTCAGTGCTGGTGGTGCAATTTCTCAAGGGTGGAATTCGGCAGGGTAGTGATCATCCTGTACGCTTGGGGCAACGGTTAGACTGGTTTCGCTGTGATCTGCCTCGATACATCGATACGCCAGAACTAGAGGACACTGAACGGCAAGCCCTCCAGAATCTCTGGGAACACACCCGCCGGATGGTGCGAGAAGGCCGTTATAGCCTGGTTGTCCTGGATGAACTGAGCCTGGCTATTAACTTTGGCCTTATCCCCGAAGCCGAAGTGCTGGAATTCCTCCGTACCCGTCCCCCAGAAGTTGAGGTCGTGCTAACGGGTCCAAACATGCCAGAATCAGTGTTATCCATCGCCGACCAGATTACTGAGTTAAAACGCATGTATTCGCCTTAGGCAAAATACTAGGGCATGTTTTAAAGCGGCTGGAAGGGTTGTTTTTCCTTACGCTTTGCGCACGAAAAAACAACCCTTCCAGTAGTCCTACATTATGAGCAACATGGAGCATCGTTCGTAATCCAGTGCAGGTTAGCTTAGGTGAATTGTCAGCAATTCTCAGTATGGAATTAGGCTCGAAAACCGCTTGCCTTCGGCAAGCGGTTTTCGGGCTTCAAAGCCAAGATTGCGCGCCCGACGGGCGCGCAATCTTGGCTTTGAAGGTCATAACGAGAACTGCTGGTGAATTGTGGGTGGTCTTGTGGGAGCGCAAAGCATCCCTATAAACCCATCCCTTATGTTCCTTGTAGTCGAGGGCCGCTATAGCGTCGTCTTACCGATTACTATGGAGCCATTCCCCATGCCAATCTGGTGGAGGCGACAATGCAATACTCATTGATGGCCCGTTTTCGCGGCACTCTGTTGGGAGCGGTGTTAGGCCACACCATGGCAGAGAGAGCAGATGAACAGCCGCTAGAGGTCGGGAAGAGCATGGTTGCTCTGCTACGGCATGTTGGTGAAGAGGGCGGTGAATCCATTCCCTGGCCTGCACTTATAGCAGGTTCACCTTCTAACCCAGGTGCCCGTCTAGCCGTAGTTAGCATTCCTTTGATGTTGTACTACCACGATCGCGAAGCTCAACTGCATCAGGCACTTCAGGCCGCTGCGAACGCCTGGAATCTGCCCCCAGGATCAACCCTAGCAGCCATGACTCTCGCAGAAGTGCTGGCTTTGGCATTGGTAGAAGAGTTGGAGCTGGAGCGGCTACCTCTGCAACTGATTGAGAGTCTAGAATTACCTTCGACCAGCCCTGCGGCTCAACAGTTACACCATCTTCAGATAGCCTATCAGGAGCGCTATAGTTGGGCGATCGCCCAGCATCACCTTCAACACCTTGATCTGGAACTATCCAGCGAAACACTTCCCCTATCCTTGCTTCTGGCGATCTATAGCTTCCTCCGTAGCCCTCAAGATATGAGGCTGGCCTTCTCGATGCCAGAGCATAAACATGCCGGAGTAACAGGATTAATGGTTGGGGCGATCGCCGGAAGCTTCAATGGCACTGCCAAGTTACCCTCCCATGGCTGGCCAAGCTCGATAACTACTATGGCCTGGGATCTCGCTCAACCTCAGGAGCTTCAAGCCCTAAGCGACCAACTCCTTGCCCATTGGGCTGGGGTCTACCGTCCCCACAGCCAGGGAGCAGGCCTGTTGAAAGGGGCGATCGCTGCCCCCCAACTGATACGAACCTCCATTCAGTAGGCTACCCGGTACTCCTATTTCTTAAAGATGGAGGAAAAAGGCTAGTTTTAGAAGTTGCGCGAAGCGCAACTTCTAAAACTAGCCTTTTTCCTCCATCCTTTGCGGAAGTACACTACTGGCTACCCGACTACGAGGACTACCTGTACAATAAAAAACATCAGCCAGTGTCCGTATCCGAATTTTTATCGACATAGTGGATTTAGCAATATCTGCTCTATGCCGCACAAAAGCTCTAATAGGGCTCATCTACCCCCAATTTTGATATCTAAATTGAGGTAGTAATCAGCACATTTCACTTTGAAAAAATCAGCCATCGGTTGCCAAATTTCCCTGATGAGTTACGCAAACCAGCGGAAACGGTAACCTGGGCGTCTCTTGTACAATACATTCACCAGGGAGAATCTTAAAAGCCTTCAGCCTGCTGGGGCTTTATCTTTTTTAGCCTGTTATTATTTGTCAATTAGGAATTCCTAGTCTGGCTGGTGATGTATAAATGTCACCGGGTGCATCTACCGACAGGAGCGTTCGTTTTAGTTAGGCTTTTAGCCATTTCAAGAGAAACTAACAGTATTCAGAAATCATTCTTCGGGACAGTGTAGAAGTAATCGCATTCCTTCTCAGAAAAGGCCAAACAAATGGATAGCTTTCGATAGTGCGGGAACAAGGGAGCACTCTCCCATTGAGCCAATCTAATCAAAGGCTATTCCTGGTTCCCGTTAATGGCGTTAGTCAGGGGCCGGGTACTAATACATTCACTCAAGCCAGGGTTCTTCTCCTCCAGAACGAACAAAAAGGGTTGTAATGGTTTTAAACAAAGTGCAAGAGGGTCATCTGTCGGGGTCTACAGCCAAACCAGGCCGCATCCAGCGGGACATCCCACGGGCCCAGGAAACAATTTACAACTACCTGCTTGAGATCGTTAAAGAATGGTCTCCAGAAGAGGTACTGGAAGAATTCCGGCGGCTATTTATCCACCATGTCAATACCGTTAGCTCCCATACTTTACCTTCGCTATACGAAATTGTTTTTGCAAATCAAGAGGAAGAGTTTCGCAACACCCTCAAACGATCCTGTTATATCCTGATTAACAACTGGGACCTGCGCCGTAACCATATCTATATCCAGCAATTAATCAAAATCTTTGAAGACCCTATTCTTGAAAAACCTTCAATGTCGCCGACCTTGCGGCGACTGCGAGTCTGGCTACAAAACTTCGTTCAAAGCGACGATTTTCAGCAACTAAAGCTGTTTGCTGCCCGGTATGATACCCAGTCCTTTACCCACTGGTCAGAACGATACACCTCCTACCTGTTGGTGCCTCAATATATTGATTTAAGAAACTCGGCTGAACAACGTCACGCGGCCCGCGCTCTATCCAAGCAGCTCAAAGAAAAATTTAAATTTGATTTGGCGTTTTATACGGCCCATTCCGCCAATTCAACGGTAGTACAAACCAATCTGAAAAACCCTACGACTCTGGGTGACAATGTACTGCGGCTAGTCAAGATGATTGTGGCGCGGCAGGGCAAATTTAGCTACACCAATCTAGCTAATATTTTTCTCAGGCAAACCCAAAACCTTCGCTATTCCGATTTCAAGCGAAGCCTGCGAAAGTACCTTCTATTCTCCATTAACAACCAGGACTTCGTTAAAACTCTGACCGATCAGCTCTCTGAACGCCTCAATGGGCTGTATGTGGATTACCACGACAAAAATATTGATGATGCGCTATTACTACGAACCTGCAACCGAGTCATCGAATACCTGACCACAGAAAACCACCGGGAACCCTCCGCGCTGTTTATCCAGATTCTCTCGCACGGCAACCCGCTGCTTCTGGTCGTACTTTTGCTTAAGTTGGTGATTGTCTGCCGCTATGCTCGCACCCATTTAGAAGCCCGTATTGCTGACCTGGTGAAGTATTACAAAGATTACTCTGAGGAGGAATGTAAGTGGGTTATCCACTTCTTCGAAATCTTTGACATCACCATGGCCATTTATGCCGAGAATATAGAATTTAACCTCATCAGTATGCAGGGGCATTCTCGCATTGAAGAAAAGCTATCTGTTCACCTTACTGAGCTGGATCAATATCGCATTTTCTCGCAAATGCGGGTGGAGAACGACGAAACCTTCGAAATTGACAATCTAGAGACCGCACTCCTGGAAGTTTTGTCGGAGGAGCAAAACTCCTCTCCTTAACCTAATGTCGTTGGATACGGAATCCGCTTATAGAGTAGCAGTATGTTTTTTGTTGGGATGCCGTGTAGAAAGCATCCCAACAAAAAACACACCGTTTCTATACGAGGCAGAGTTCGTATGAGACGTTAATTTCAGGCGTACTGCCTGCAAAATCACCTCTTCAAGCACGCATTACAGAACTCATTGCTAGTGTCGAGTTAGTTAGGATATCAGGAGCAAGCGGCAACAGTGCTCCTGATGTCCTAACTAACCTGACGGAGGTTATGCATAGCGCTACGCACCAGAAGATTATTCTTGAAGAAGGGCGCGCAGCATAGTTTCCAAAAATAACCTGTCCTTACCAACTTACGTCAGGCTATATCAGGGGGTAGGGGCAACTTCTCCCTGGCCAGAGCCTGTTAGGCTGCTCCGAATTTCGCCATTCGGATCATTGCTGGGGATAATTAGTTGGCCCTGGCGATCGCCCGCTTCCAACGGCCCAAAGAGGATCTGGAGCTGACACCGCTGCCCCGGTTCAAGCACCGTATTTGAACAGGCAATTTGGGTAAAGCTGCCTGTATTTGCCGGGATAAAGTCATTAGCATTGGCTCCACCAATGGCGAGATTGCCAATATTCAAGGGCACCCCACCACTGTTGAGCAGGGTGATGGTTTGAGGCGGGCTGCTGCTACCGACCGGAATGACTCCAAAGGAGAGACTGGCCGGGCTAACGGATAGGGTAGGGAAGCGCTGGACCTGCCCCTGCCCGCGCAGTTGAACCGCTACAGACCCTTGAGGTGCATCACTGGGAATAGTGATTTGAGCCACGCGATCGCCCTCTACATAAGGCAAAAACACGACCCCAAAGCGGCATTCTTCCCCAGGCTGCAAGGCACGGTTAGTACAAACCTGACCAATCGCTCCATCAGTATCGCTGACAAAATCTCCGTTACCGCTGGCACGAATTTGACCAATCGTCAGTCCCGCCGTGCCCGTGTTACGCAAGGTAACCGTTTGGGGACGGCTGGAGCTTTCTAACTCGATCGCACCAAAATCGAGATTGATTGGAGTAATTGTGAGCTGAGCGGCACTGGGCACCGTACCCGTACCCGTCAGGAAAATGCGAGCATTTCCTCGAGGATCATTGCTGGCAACGGTTAACTGGCCGCTCTGGGCATTGCCCGCTTGAGGGCTGAACACAACCCCAACAGTACAGTCGTTACCAGGTTCTAATGGGGTACGGGTACAGGTATTGCGACGAATGGCAAAGGCGTTACCACTTTCCACCCCAATCTGAGAGATGTTAAGGGTCTGGGTACCACTATTGCTGAGGGTAACAACTTGCTCCGCACTGGAGGTTTGCACAGGCTGTTCCCCGAAGTTTAGGGTACCCGGCCGAATACTAAGGGCAGGCACCTGGGGCTGATCCGTGACGCCGTTACCACTGAGCGGTACATTCCATAAATTATTGGCGGTATCGGTGACGGCCAGATTAGCAGCCCGACGACCGGCCACACTGGGCCGGAAGATCATATTGATGGAGCAGCTCTGCCCTGGTACCAGGGGCGCACCCGTACAATCGTGAGTAGTTGGAAAGTCCAAACGAGCCTCTCCAACCGGGCTGATTCCCTGAATTGTGATAGGTTGCCCACTCTCGTTACGCAGCACGATACGACGGGATTCACTGGCCTGGTTGACAGCGTAGTCGCCAAAATCGAGGTTGCCCGGTTGGAAGCTGAGGGTAATAGGGTTGCCCGGGGCCGTGGCTGAGCTAGTACCGCTAAGTTGAACTCGACGTTCGATCCGCTGGTTGCGATCGCTCAAGGTTAATTCTGCCAACCGGGTTCCATCCCCCTGAGGCGTGAAGGTAATCTGTACCTCACAAGATTGGTCAGGGGCCAGGGGCACCCCTTCACAGGCATTGGATGCAATTTGGAAATCTGTCGGCTGGTTGCCCTCCAGGCTCACCCGAGTAATCTCCAACACGTCGTCCCCAGTGTTCTGTACCCGTACTGTTTGGGGCTGGCTGGTGCGATGTTGCGGCTGAGCACTAAAAGTAAGCTGAGTCGGGTTCACAGCCAGACCGGGCTGATTACGATACATATACACCGCCAGTAAGCTGCCGACCCCCAAGAAGGCGGCGGCCATTAGCGCTACCTGGGCAGCAGGCGGCAACCCCTCGCGCTCAGCCTTGGCAGGAGGAGCCATGAGGGTAAAGCTCCGCTCTGCTTCGGCGCTATCAGGAGGATAAGCGACGGTTGCATCCGGAGTGATCGCCCCCTGTAATTCCGTTGCGACCCCAGGATTGAGCCCCGCAGGAGCGGCCGAAAGCCATTGCAGATTGTGGTAACTCGCATTGGCGGCAGTAGGTTGACCGAAGCTTTCGCGCATCACCCGTGCCTGGGCCAGATAGGCATTGGCGGTGAAGGGGTCATCCAGACAGAGGGCACGGGTGCCCAGTTGATGGTAAGCATGGGCGATCGCCTCCTGATCTCCCAGGGCTTCACTCGCCTGCAAGCCAAACCGCCAGATTTGTTCCCAACGCCCCCACAACCCCGATACCAGAAAGGAACCATCCATTGCCCGGGCTAACCGCAGTACCTCACTCCATTGCTGGTGATGAGCTGCTCGCTCCATGACCCAGAGCAACAAGTGGCTTTCCTGGGCTAGGGCTCCAGTCACAGGGGCATGTTTTTGCGCCCATAGTAAGAAATAGTTAATGACAGGCTGCACCCAACCGGCCAGGTTCCAGTGCTTCTGCAGCAAAGGCAGAAGATTAGCTGCCAGGGTGTAAGACTGCCCATCCGACACGACTAAACCCCGCTGTTCCAGATGATCCAGCGCTCCCTGAGGGCTCTGAAGACCCGTCATGCCAGCAAAATGGTGGCTCCGAACTGGCACGGCTCCCAGCACCCCAAGCGCCGCGAGAATACGACGCTCGGGTTCTGGCAAGGTGGCACAGGCCCGGAGCACCAGCAGCTCCAGAGCCGCTGGGTTTTGCATATGCTGCGCCAGTCCGGGCAGCGTCAGGTGGCGGTTGCGTACGAGGGCGATTGCCTGTCGCAGGCGCAACGGATTGCCCATCACCGCCCGACACAGGGTTTCGGCAGCCACTTGATTTTCGGGACCCAGGCTACGCCCCAACTGGGTTTCCAGAAAGGCGATCGCTTCGGGCATGGGCAGCCCTGCCAGAGGCATGGCAAAACTCTCTGGCAACCCATGATGGTTGGGACTGCCCAGCAGTAAATGTAGACTGGGAAGCTGGTTTGCCAGGGCAGCGACCTGGACCGAGTTCAACTGCACATCATCCAGAGCAATTAAGGCCCGCCGCCCCCGGAAAGATTGGTAGATCTGATCGGGGGTTGGCTTGTGGGGAATGGGCTCGTCGTATTCAAAGAAGGTGTCAAACAGGTATTTCAGTAGGTCATCCGGGGGTTCATCCTGCACATTGTGGTAGAGGATCCCATCGGGACAGGCCGTTCGGACGGCCGGATGATACACGAGCGATCGCACCAACGTCGTCTTACCAACCCCCAAGTCGCCATAAAATTCAACGGGTTGGGATTGCAGAGCGGCAATTGCCCCTTCCAATTCCTCCTGGCGGCCGATAGGAGCAGCCATAGGGCGAATAAAAGCTTCGGGTTCCGGGACAGGACGGGTACGAATGGCCGGAGCCTGGTGATAAGCACTGGCCATAACAACAGCCCCGTGGGGAGTAAGTTGCAGGGCCTTGTCGCCATAGACAATTTGTTGGCCTACCGCACTGCCACTGCCCACTTCAAATTGGGTCAGGGGAAAGCCACTACCCCCAGCAGGTGGACTGGGAGAACTGGGTCGATAGAGGGCGGTCGCCTCCTGCCAGGCGTAATCAGCCTGCCCGATCTGCCTTCCCACACAGCGCACTCGCTGCACATTGGGGATATGCAATTGCGAAAGCCCCTGTTGGATAAAGGGCACCCATTGCTGCTGGGAGGGCACCTGAGCCGACTCCAGCAAAACGGTTAGCCCGTCTCCCGTGTCTGGTTGTACCTGTGCCCGTACCCCACGAGGGTTCAAGGCCCGATTGAGGAGGAAGGCGATCGCCTCAGGGTTACCCTGCTGCGCCTGTGTCAATAGTTGCCCTTGGTCTGTCCGCGTCGATCCATACGGAACCATAGTTTGTCCCGCCCTTCAAAGCCGCTCACGAATGGAATTCAGTACAGTTGGAATCATTTCAAACAGCATAGACCGACCCTAGAGAAAGCAGTCATTTTTTTGGACAGAATCACCATATAGCGATGTGCAAGTGCGTTAAGTACAGCAACGGTGGTGTGGGGCACTTCGTGCCCCACACCACCGTACTTAATCAACGTGCACAGCGCTATAGTCGTTCACTGAGCCATCTCAGTTCGAGATAAGCTGAAGTGCCTATTTGCGTGCGCTTCGCGTACACAAAATCGACGTTTTTGAGTGCCGCAGGGTGCGTGGCACTCAAAAATGTCCCGAACTCGAACTCAGGTTGAGTAGTGTTCTAGAGGTGTATGGCTTTTAACAAGCCAATTGCGGTGTGGAATTGAAGTGGGCGAACCGTATCTCATCCCACGGCCACCATGGGTCGGTGAACGATGAGTGCTACATGTTGCCTACGCCCGTCCCCGGGTTGTCTATCTAAAATTTCTCTAACGACATGGGGAAAATCATGCTGCATACTATGGGGAACGTTCTCCTGTTGGTTTCGAGATAGATCAGAGCGGCCATGAATTATCGGAATTATTCCTGGGCTTTTTCTATGGCTCTAGGTTTGCATGTGCTCATGCCAGGGGTACCGGCGATCGCCCAATCTGCCAATACCCTCGTCGAACGAGCTCAGTCTGCCTATGAATCCGGAAATTTGCCTCAAGCCGCCCGGCTCTGGCAGGCGGTAGTACAAGCACAGCCTGACAATGGGTACGCCTATGCCTGGTTGGGCTACGTATTGGAACAGCAAGGGCAGACGGGAGAGGCGATCGCCACCTACCGTCAGGCCATCGAGCTCAGTCCAAATGACGCTGTTACTCTCAACAATTTGGGTGGCCTCCTGACAGGGCAAGGTGAACTTGAAGAAGCCATTCAGCTACTTCGCAGAGCCGTGCGGTTGAATCGCAACTACGCCCGTGCTTACAACAATTTAGGTATTGCACTTCGGCAAAATGGGCAAGCGGCTGATGCAGTAGGCGTATACCGCCGGGCCATTCGGCTTGAACCGGAGTATGCCGAGGTATACGACAACTTGGGGGTAGCCCTGGCGAGCCTGGGGCAATTGGAGGAAGCCGTCCTGGCCCATCGACAGGCCATCGCCCTGAGACCAGAAAATCCGGCGATCGCTTATACCAACCTGGGGGTTTCTTTACTGGAGTTGGGCCAATCGGGCGCGGCGATCGCGGCCTATCAACGAGCGATTCAGCTCAATCCCGACTATGCCCTGGCCTATCGCAACCTGGGAGATGCCTGGGTGTCAGTAGGCCGAACCGCCGAGGCTGCTGCCGCCTATCGGGAAGCACTTGACCTCAATCCCCGCGATGCGATCGCCCGTCGTGCCCTGGAACGCTTAGAACCCCGGCAATATCGACGGCGCTCCTAATTCAGAAAAGTGCGATCGGGCTACTGTGCTCTCACCCTCTGGCTTTGTTGGTGGGCAGGAGCCCTTGTGCCGTCGCACTTCTAGAGCTCGCAAACCTGAGTCAGAATAATAATTGCTGATATTCTTTCAAAATTCTTGACAAACCTCCGGCTAAGCCTGTTAATATGTAAAACGTGAACGCGATGGGGCGTCGCCAAGCGGTAAGGCAGCGGGTTTTGGTCCCGCCATTCCTAGGTTCGAATCCTAGCGCCCCAGTTCTAAAAACGAATCATAAAAAGGGCACGACTAAGTCGCGCCCTTTTTGATTTTCACGGCTTCGAAAAGAATGCCAGGGGAGTGCATGAGCCCACCGACTTTGCTTGGAGCACAAGCACCTGATGCGGCATCTTAGCCAGCCCAACGCTTCAGAGCAGACGGAGGCCTGCTATAACCTGGGGCATTTTTGCTCGATGTAGCGTATTCTGCATCCAACAAATTGTAGGTTCTGTCCTACGTTTATTCACCAAGCAGAGGATTGATGAGCATTTCAGCCTCCCAACAAAAGCATTAATATTTCTTAATATGCCGGTCAGAGCAGACCTGGATCGACGTAATTATTCCATCCACGGGAGAGCTGTCATGAACATGGGTTTGTTTGGACGACGAGAGCTACTTGCAGGAACACTAGCCGCCGGGTTTGCCATGGCGGTGCGGCCGATTGCAGCCGCCACCATTACTACCGATGCCACGGGGCTAATAGCCGACGAAGTTAGAATTCCCGTATCCGACGGGTTTATTCCGGCGTATCATGCCATGCCCGCTTCCGGAACAAACCTGCCCGTCGTGCTGGTGGTGCAAGAGATCTTTGGCGTTCACGAACACATTCAAGATGTTTGCCGCCGCTTTGCGAAGCTAGGGTATTTGGCGATCGCCCCTGAACTTTTCTACCGCCAGGGCGACGTCTCTCAACTGGCAAGCGTTGACGAAATTCGGCCTATTGTGGCTCAGGTGCCTGATACTCAAGTCCTGTCCGATTTGGATGCAACAGTGCTGTGGGCAGCCAGTACGGGCAAAGCTGATACCGACAAGCTCGGCATCACCGGGTTTTGCTGGGGAGGACGAACCGTCTGGCTTTACGCCGCCCACAGCTCTAAACTGAAAGCGGGCGTGGCGTGGTATGGCCGCCTCGTTGGCAATCCTACGCCTTTGCAACCCACAACTCCAGTGCAAATGGCTCCTCACCTCAAGGCCCCAGTGCTTGGGCTCTATGGCGGCATGGATGAAGGCATCCCCATCGAGACGGTAGAAACCATGCGTGCCGCGATCGCCCAGGCAAACGGTTCCTCCGAGATCATTGTCTATCCCGACGCCCCGCACGGTTTCCACTCCGACTACCGCCCCTCCTATCGAGAAGATGCGGCGACAGATGGCTGGGCTAAGCTCCAGGCATGGTTCCGGCAACAGGGCGTGGTTTAAAGCCTCCAAGTTGCAAACCGCTAAGAGGCTTAGATAGCGTCACCGCCTCACACCTCGTTGAAAAGAGGTTAAACGTTCCGATCGCCTTATCACCGTTAAAGTGTGAGGATGCATTGCATCCTCACACTTCGTTGAAAATCGCTATGAGGTTAAATGTGGCGATCACCGCATCATTGTTGAGGTGAATGGGATGCAATGCATCCAGCAATTCTCATTATGAGCTTCAAAGCCGAGAGTTCGCGCCCGACGGGCGCGAACTCTCGGCTTTGAAGCCTGAAAATAGCCCGCCTTCGGCGGGCTATTTTCAGGCTTCAATTCAAAATGAGAATTGCTGCAATACATCCCATCCACCTCGTTGAAAACCGCTATATGGTACGCTAGCTGCGATCGCCGCAGTGGTGGGAGGTAAAGATGGCGAAATTGCGTGTCGGGCTATTATTTGGTGGATGCTCCGGAGAGCACGAAGTATCGTTACGTTCGGCCCAGGCGATCGCCGCAGGTTTGCAACAGAACGCCACCCAGTATGAGTTGACCCCCATCTACATCCAGAAGGATGGTCGTTGGCAAAGTGGTGAGCTCGCTCAACAAGTTCTCGCCGCTGGGGTGCCACCGCTGCTAAGTGCCGAAGCCGAAGCTGAACCCGAGACCCCCACACCTGCAGGAGCCCTGCAAGCTACAACCGCTCAGGCCATGGAGCGCTGGCAATCGACCGCCCAGGCCGCTGCTGTAGATGTCTGGTTCCCGGTACTACACGGCCCTAATGGAGAAGATGGAACCGTTCAAGGCTTACTGAAACTGATGCAGGTGCCCTTTGTGGGCTCCGGAGTTCTGGGCTCGGCTCTGGGGATGGACAAAATTGCCATGAAAATGGCCTTTGCCCAGGCCGGGTTGCCCCAGGTGAAGTATGTAGCGATTAATCGCAGGCAGATCTGGTCAAACCCCTGCGTATTTCCCAAGTTGTGCGATCGCGTCGAAACAGAACTCGGCTATCCCTGCTTCGTCAAGCCCGCTAACCTTGGTTCCTCGGTTGGTATAGCCAAAGTTCGTACCCGGGCTGAGCTGGAAACCGCGCTGGACAATGCCGCCAGCTACGATCGCCGCATTATTGTTGAAGCCGGGTTGCCCAGCCCTCGAGAAGTCGAATGTGCAGTTTTGGGCAATGACGATCCGAAAGCCTCCGTTATTGGCGAAATCACCTTCAGCAGTGACTTTTACGACTACGAAACGAAATATACCGAGGGGCTAGCCGACCTCATCATCCCAGCTGATCTGCCCGAGGATGTGATCCGCCGGATTCAGGAGATGGCGATCGAGGCATTTCTCGCGGTTGATGCCGCTGGCCTAGCTCGGGTTGACTTCTTCTATGTTGAATCGACAGGCGAGGTCTACATTAACGAAATCAACACTATGCCCGGCTTCACCGCCACGAGTATGTATCCTCGCCTGTGGGAAGCCTCAGGCGTCCCCTTTGCCGAACTGGTGGATCGGTTGGTGCAGTTAGCATTGGAGGAACGGTAGCTCAAGAAGTACGGTTTCACCGTACTTCTTGAAGCCGATGTGTAAGCATTCTTAACATCGACCGCTCTCATCCGTAGTAGCGAAGTTTTTCGAATGTTTTTAGAATGAGTCAACACACCTGTATGGTTTCTAAAACCTATGGACAGGGATCCGCTGGAGTCAGAGGCGATCGCGCCGGAAGAACCATCCTCCCGGTCTGATGCAGCGCGTTCGCTGGGGATTTGGGAAATTTTAGGTCAGCTATGGCGGCAATACCCGCTACTGTTTTGGAGTGGAATTTGGACGTCAATGCTGGTGATGGCGGCGATCGCTATGTCTGGGCTCATGAACCCGGAGTTGTCGCAACCAGTGCATCTTAAGATATCAGAGCATCCCATTGCCAATGACGACCCTGAGGCACCGATGCCGCCAGTGATGGCAAATACTGGGCTGGGAAAACCGACAGATGCTGCTGGAAGTGAGAAAGACTCGCCCCTATGGTTATTCCTCTTGCTAGCCGCCAGCTGTGGTATGGGCTGTGTAGCGCTGTCTGCCAAACTTCAGAGCAGTCGCACTATCACCCGACAACGGTTGCAACGACTGGAAGCTTTGGCCCAATCACTCCCTACAGAACTCGAAGCCCCTCCGCTGAATACCTCCCTAACGACCGGGCTTGAACGCTTTATACCACCTGTGCCATCCAACGGGATTCTAGATGCAGAGCCGGAATCTGGAGCCGAAATGCCTTCCCAAGTCTCTGCATCCGATCGCCCTTCTTTGGATGTGCCTCACAACAGCCGCCTACGGGAACTAGACCGATGGGCTCCAGGTCTGGCCGAGCTGTTGGATATTCAGCGTCGACGGGAAGGCAAAAAGTGGGAGCCATGATTTTGTAGAAGCGATGCAGCCAACCGTAAAGCTGCCCCCGAAACACCACTGGAGCGGGCGTGGCGCAAAGCGCCTCTCGAAAAAGCCCATTTTGTCGTGCGCTCTGCGCACGACAAAATGGGCTTTTGGGCTTATCTCTAATTGAGGTTATTAAGGAGTGGGTGCACCTCGAAGGGCCTGCCATTCCTGAATGAACTCCGTCGTCCACAGCCAACCGTCCGGCAGGGTAGTCGGGTTATCGGCTTTAGGGTTACTGCGCAGAATGAGCTGGTGTAAATCCGTAGCGCGCGTCGTCAGGTCAGGCGTATTTGCGAATTCAGGCACCGTGGTGGCCTTTTGAAAGGCCAACGAAATACCCGCGTAAGGAGACAGGGCCGCATTGGTGCTAACCGGGCCATCGGGCATAGGGCACTTCATGTCCTGCACCGAAGCATCCTCAACAAAGGCTGCCGGATCCTGAATCAAGGTAATGGTTTGGCACCAGGATTGCACCGCCTCCGTCAACTTGCCTTCCTTGTAGTAGGCAAAACCAAGAGCATTGCGGTACTGGGCGGAATCCGGTTTCTTCTCAACAGCCGTTTCCCAAAAACGACGGACATCATCATTGGAATAATCCGTATTGCCCTGGGCGATCGCCTGCCAGGCTACCCGCCCCCGCAAAAATAGCATCTCCGGATCACCCATTTGCTCCGGCGTGAGCACCCGCAGAGCTGTGTTAGCCGGCTCGACGGCATTGCGATTGAGCAGCTCAGCGATCGCCGCTCCTCCCGCTGCCAACTCTCCCTTGCTGAACCGATCCATAGCCACCAGGGTTACATCCTCCGTTGTGGCTTTAGCCAAATCCACCTTGGCAGGATCGATAGTCGGCACAGGCGAATTGACCGCTGCTGGAGGCAGCAGATCATTAGGAGACGGATCGCGATTCAAAACATGGGTAACACCCAGCCCAATGACCATCGCTGTAGCCCCCACCAGGGGTAGGAGGAGGTAGGGCGATCGCCATCGAGGAGCTAACCTGGAAGCCGAACTGCTGTCCTGAATCATCTGCTCCGCAGCATCCAGGGGGCGGGCACTGAGGGGCCGCGCCTCCGGCATCAGGGGCAGTAGAGGGGCTTCTTCTGCGTCCTCCGCTTCAGGCTCTGCGGACAGCGGGTCATAGAGAGTCTGATGAGGCTCCTGATCAGGAGCAAACAAATCCTCATCGAAGTCGTCGGATAGCGGAGCTTCGTCAGCATCGGGGGTCAGCTGCTTCAGCAAATCCGCCATATCGTTGGCTTCCTCGTAAACGAGGTCATCCAATGGCTCGATGGTAGCAGGGGCAGGCTGTGAAGTAGGTTGCGCTGGGGGCAGGTCATCCTCCAACAGCACCGCTCGCGAAATCATTTCCAGCTCATCGTCTGGGTCGGGCAGATTGCTCGGCGGTGGCGGGGGCGTCGCTGAATCGCCGCTGCGATCGGGGGGCCTGTCGTATACATGCGGGGCCAGTAGTAGCCGATCTGCTGGATTAAGGCGATCGCGCTCCCCCGGCACCAAATACCCATCCCATTCAGGATGTAGGTATAGCACTGGCAACGCCCAGTAGAACTGGTGTGAACTGTAAGCGGAAATTAATCCCTGCCGTGCGCGGCTCAGGCTCAGATCCAGAGGATAGCCCTGCTTTAAGTTGCGATAGAACAATCGGGTTAGCGTCAACGCCACATCATCAGGGATTTTCTCGGCCATCGCCAGCACCGCTGGAATGCCACGCCCTACGAGGGCTTCCGCCAGGTTACGCTCAGCCCGATTATCTTTCAGATCACCTTCCCCATTGGTGTAGTTACCAATGGCGCTATGGGCCCCCCGACAGGAGTTGAACACCACCATGCGGATACCATTGTTCACCAGCAGACCCGCCAAGTCGTCGCCACTCAGCACTTCTGTCAGCCCAGTCCGACGATTCACCAGGTATAGGTTACCGCCAGAAACTCCCAGGTTGCTGTGCCCCGCATAGTGCAGAATGTGGTACTGTCCCTGCTCTAGGGCCTGGGTCAGTTCTTCCCGCCCTGGTTGTTCCAACAGGGTTAGTTCGAAGTTGGGTGTGAGGGTATCTCCGTTGGAACGGGTATGGGCCAGTTCCTGTTGCAGGTTCATCGCCTCCCGCTTCAGCTCTAGCTGCTCCTTATCCGTAGGGGCGGCGATCGCCATCAAAATTCGAATGGGCTGATTTCGTTCTAGCGGTGGCAGATAGCCCCCCATCATGCCGATACCGGGGGTGTAACGCGAAAAGATGACATCTGTCCCGGTAGCAATGGGACGACGCATGGTGCCGAGACCGTCGCGATCGCCTCCATTCAGCACTTCCCAGGGCAATCGTGGCAGTTTTGGCCCCTTTAACCCCAGGCGCAACCGCAGCATTTCCCCTTTATGTTGCGCAATTCCACGGGCCGTCATCCAGCTATCTCGCAGGGTGCCCTTAAACAGACTGTTGTAAAGGTTTTGCCCTAATTCCATCAAGGAGGGAGGCACAGGCAGGTCATCACCAGACCCTCCACTGTTGCGGGGAAACTCAAAGCCTCCGACTCGGGTACCGTTGCCCTGAAGCAACTCCAGCAACGGATTGTTCATCAGTTGACGGGCCTGGCTCAGCCAGGTATCCACCGTCCACACCACCTGTTCTTCGGCAAGGGGGACACCGGGCGCGACCCGTTCGGTACGCACCAAATATTCATCACTCCCGACCGGGGTGACCGAAATGTGAAACTCCTGGGTCACGGTTTCGGTATTCTCCTCGTTGGACAAATTCAACGCTTAGTTTGCTCTGTAGCGCATGAAGGGGGCAGAGCCGCGTGAAGTCTGAGAACAGGGGGTGCCCTCAGGTTTCACCGGGAGGCCGACATGATCCGGAAAATCTACTCATGCCAAAAAAATAAGACGGCGCTCCTACTCACTAGGATAACGTCCTCACCAGGATAGATCCCACCATCACTACATCTCAGGACAGGGGGCGAAATATATTAGTTCCCGTAGAGAAATAAAGATCGTCAAACCACTTCACTAGAATCTTTCTGCAACCCTTCTGCCAAAGGTTAATCTTCTGTACTCGCAAGGTACGAAAAGTTAACGTTTCAACATCTTTCAAACCGCTGATCCGCAAGGTAAATGGGACGGCAGCCCAGATTCTTCTGGGATTTTTCGCGTTAATCTGCCGAGAGTCTTCCGGATAGGAAGGGTTTCCCTAGAAAACTGAAGTGGTAGATGCACCCTGATTCTAATCTCCCGATCCCTCTTTTGAGGGGAGGGAGGTTTTCTTTTTTAAAGAGATTTCATGTAGGTAAACCTGAGTTCGGCTCAGGCGTTTTTGAGGGCCATGGGTTAGGCAGCCCTTGAAAACGCCTGTTTTGGCATGCACGGAGCGCACACTCAAAATGAGCCCTTCAGAGCGTTCCGTATCGATCATGTGGTTAGACGAGTTCAATCAGCATCGATTCCACGATGTCGGCAATTTTGCGAGCCGCACCGGAAGCACCACGAGCCTTGTGGAGGCGATCGCGCATGCCCTGCAACATGTCTGGATGCTCCAGTAAATCCAAAACATCCTTCGCCAGTGTCGCCGGGTCTAACTCGCCAATCCGTTCCGGTACAATTTCTTCTCCGGCCCAAATATTAGGCCACGCTAACAGCCGCTTTTTTCGCAAAAACCACCCGTTGATCACGCGGGCAAAGAGAGAACCCATACCTGGCAGGTTAGCCAACAGGCCCGGAATACCATCCCACGCCCGCATGGCATCCAGTTGTTGCGTTGGCAGCAGCACGATCATCGGCACACCCAAGGAACCCAATTCAGCTGTGTTGGCTCCAACGCTGGTCAGGCACAGCTGGCATTGCCGAAACAGATCATAGGCCGGAAACTCTTGATGTAATGCGATTTTCAGCCCATCCTCGGTCATCAGAGATGGGGGTTCGCCTTCGACGAGGGTGGCTCGCAGTCCGCCAAAGTAATGGGCGATCGGGTTCTGCTCTGGATCTGCGAACTGGGCTAAGGTGGGCAGATCCAGCGTGGGAGCAACGGGCAGCACAAAGCGCAACGTGGGGTCAGCCTGGCGTAGATGGCGGGCGATCGCCAACATCAACGGGACTCCCTGGGTCAACTTTGCCGCTTTAGAACCGGGTAACAAACCAATCTGTCGCCCATCAGGAGGAGGAGCAGCCCCAGCATGAGCCCCTGCCTCTGCCATTAAGTCTCCCACGACGGCCACCTTATCCTGAAACTCGGCAGCACAACGCTCTTTGACCGTTGGAGACATGACCGCAAACCGATCCACCCAGCGCAACCATCGGGCTTCCCACTCGGCATAAATGAGCGTGCGATAGCCCAGGCGTTTGCCAATGATCACAGGGTAAATCTGGTCGCCCCCCAGAAAGAGAACAATCCCGCGATCGCCCCACTCCCAGCCTTCCGCTGTCTTTCCCCACAGCAGAAAGGGGAAAAAGTGTTCAGCTCCCTGCACTCGATCGATCTCAGGATAGGTCTGGGCGATCGCCACCTCCTTCCCCGTCCCATTAGGGCAAGGGGATAGTACCAAGGAAATGCGAAATAGCGCACGGTCGTTTCCCAGGGATTCTCGCAGAGCTTTCACCACTGGTCTGACCCAGGTTGTTACCTCGCCAGGGCCATTGGACAGGATGAGAATATCGATGGGAGAGGAGGGCATGGGGCGATCGTCCACGAGCTATAGCCATCCAGATTAGGACAAAAAGAGCGATTGGGTGCTTCACATCACACCGGTAAAATCCCTGCGGTGCCGTAGTACTCTGAATGGCTATGAATATTGCCAGACTAGTTCAGTGGTACGGCTCCTCGGTAAGCTTATGGATGTTCATTACGTTTGAAGTAAGCGATCAAAGCTATGGTGAGTGGCACGACCCCATCTCCTGAGGAGTTGCTGCGAGAAGCCGCAGAAGTTGGGAACTTAGTAACTGTCAAAGATCTACTGGCTCAAGGAACAGCTGTGGATGCAGGGGATGAAGACGGCTGGACCGCTTTGATGGCCGCCGCGGCTGCCGGGCATGAGGAGATTGTTTCCCTGCTATTAGAGCAGGGGGCTGACGTGAACAGCAAGACAGCATTTGGTCTAACCCCATTGATGAGCGCAGCGGCCCAGGGGCAGACGGCGATCGCCCAACTCCTCATCGATCAAGGAGCCGATCTCCGGGCTCGTGATCAGAACAATTGGACGGCATTAATCTGGGCTGCCGAGGGAAAACATGACGCTACTATAGAAACTTTAAAACGAGCGCGAGATGCCCAGGCAAGCTAATGCCCCAACGCGTCATTTTCCAGAAAAATAGCTTTCTCAAGGCCGCTGCCCCCTTTCCCATGCTGGCTCTCGTGCCGCTCATGGTGGTGGCGGTCTTTCTACATACCTATCGGCTAGATGGCAAACTCTACTGGCACGACGAGGTTTATACCTCCATACGAGCTGCTGGCTACCAGCGTCATGAAATTGGAGACGAGATATTTCGCGATCGCCTCCTCCACCCCTCCGATCTCTTAGCCTATCAAGCCATCAAACCCGGCAGTTCATCTCAAGACACCATTCGCTCCCTTGCCATAGAAGACCCGCAACATCCTCCTCTCTACTTTTTAATGCAGCGCTGGTGGATGCAGATGTTTGGCAGTTCCATTGCTGCATCCCGAAGTTTGGCGGTTTTGTTTAGCCTGCTGGCCCTACCTGGCATGTATTGGCTCAGCCTGGAGCTATTTTCCTCACCCCTGGCAGCCTGGCTCACAACGCTACTCCTGGCGCTCTCCCCGTTTGACATCCTGTTTGCCCAAGTAGCGAGGCAATACAGTTTGCTGACCCTATTCACCATCCTCAGCAGCTGGTTTCTGCTACGGGCACTTCGCTTACCCGAACGGCCTTTTTGGCACTGGGGTTTGTATACAAGCACTGCCGTTGGAGGGCTCTACACCCATCCCTTCTTTGGGCTAACCCTCATTGCCCACGGGCTTTATGTGCTGGCACGTCAGGTGTTAATGCCCCCCACCCGTTTCGCCTTGGGCAGTGGCGCCAGAAAGGGGCGATCGCCCTTCCGCCCTTTCCTGTTGTCGATGGCCGCCGCGACCTTGCTCTTTTCCCCCTGGCTCTGGGTCATTCTGAGCAATTTTGGTCGAGCCATGGCCACAACGGATTGGGCCGCCATTTTTCCCGGCTACGTGACCCTCATCAAGTTTTGGGTTCTGAGTTTTACCGCCCTATTTTTTGATCTGGATTTTGGATTCAATAATCCCGTCACCTTCTGGTTGCGGGTTCCCTATGTCTTGCTCATTCTGATGTCGTGTTATGAGGTGTGGCGGCGATCGCCCTCCAAAATCTGGCTCTTTATTCTGGTGATGATTCTCGTTCCCTTTCTGCTATTGGTGCTACCCGATCTCCTGTTAGGAAATAAGCGATCGACTGTGAGCCGCTATCTCATTCCCTGTTTTCCTGGAGTGCAGTTGGCAGTCGGATTTTGGCTAGCAGATAGCTGGGCCAGAATACGGCGATCGCTCTGGTATAGCATTGCCGGACTGTTACTGGTAGGCAGCCTCACCTCAATCCTGGTTAGTTCGCAGGCTAATACTTGGTGGAATAAGGATTTGAGCTATTTCAACGGAGCGATCGCAGAATACATTAATGCTCTGCCCCAACCCCTTGTTATCAGTGATGAAGGAAATGACTGGACAAATCTTGGAGATTTGATATCCCTCAGCTATTTGCTGAAGGAGCAGACTCAGTTTCTTCTTCTTAGCCCTGAGGCCAGATTATCCAAACCAGAGATGCTTTCAGCCTCTAAAGACGTCATTTATTTCCGTCCTTCTAGCAGGATTAAGGCTCAAGCCGAGGCCTACAGAATCCCCTTAAAAGGCATAATTGATAATGACATCTTTCAGCCAGCAGAAACTCCATAAACCCATCCCAAGGCGGAGGACAACCTTTTTGGTTACGAGAGCTACCTTCCCGCCAGAGAGCCAACAACGTAGAGCTTCTCAAGCCAATCTCTAGGGTTTCAATGACTCAAACAATCTCAATAAATCTAAAAAAGAGGTGGAGTGTGCCAAGCATGTTCCACCTCTTAAAATCTAACTTCAGTAATTAGAATTAAGCTCTATTGAACTCAGGATTAACTCAATTCAATCCAGAAACATAGAAGACAATGAAAATTTTATTCTATAGATTTTACGAGTGGAAGCAAAGAGAAATAAGGAAATTTTTCAGAGGCAAGCTAAAGACTTGAAAACGCCAAAAGGCTTGCAGACGGACAATTCAGATCACCCACCTCCCAAAAGGCCTGCCTAACACACGAAATATTAAGAGTATTTTGAGCAGATGCTTTCAAATTTGTCAAGTTTTGTAAATTATCATCTCACCTTTCTTATCAATTTGTGTCAGATGCCAGGTGAAAAGGTTATTTTGCAAGGGTTTTCTGGTACAAACTAATCTGTAACACTTTTTATCTTTGCCGATGGCGGCCTGGGTCTTGGCCAGTGATAAAGGGACCTATCTAAAAAGGATTCCCCCTTTGTCTGGTTTGACTACTGGCTGACCGGGTTTTTCCCGATGCTTTGAGAAGGAGCCTATTGAATGTTCACAAACGTCAAGCCCGCCATTCGCCACATCGCCCCGGATGATCTGAACGGCCGTGCGCTTGTCAAAGTGGTTTACGTCGTTCTGGAACCTCAATATCAGAGCGCGCTGTCCGCGGCGGTGCGATCCATTAACCAAAACAACCCTAATATCGCCGTTGAGATCAGTGGCTACCTCCTCGAAGAACTCCGTGGTGCTGAGAACTACGAAGCTTTCAAGAAGGATGTCGCTGAGGCCAACGTATTTATTGCTTCGCTGATCTTTATTGAAGAGCTAGCCGAGAAGGTAACTGCAGCGGTAGAACCCGTGCGCGATCGCCTTGACGTTGCCGTTGTCTTCCCCTCCATGCCCCAGGTGATGCGCCTGAACAAGATGGGCACCTTTTCCATGGCACAGCTCGGCCAATCGAAGAGTGCGATCGGCCAGTTCATGAAGAAGCGCAAGGAGCAATCCGGCAGTAGCTTCCAGGATGCCATGCTGAAGCTGCTCAACACCTTACCCAAGGTGCTGAAATACCTGCCCATGGATAAGGCCCAGGATGCTCGGAACTTCATGCTCAGCTTCCAATATTGGCTGGGTGGCTCCTCCGACAACCTGGAAAACTTCTTGCTGATGCTGGTAGACAAGTACGTCAAGCCAGAAATTCCCAATCCTAAGCCCACAGCTGATTACCTGGAGCCTGTCACCTACCCGGATATGGGTATCTGGCATCCTCTAGCCCCTCAGATGTATGAGGATCTGAAGGAGTATTTGAACTGGAACACCTCCCGTCGAGACATTGGGGATGATTTGAAAGATCCTCTGGCTCCTACGGTAGGTCTGGTGCTGCAACGGACGCACCTGGTCACCGGAGACGATGCCCACTATGTAGCGATGGTACAAGAGCTGGAATGCATGGGTGCGCGGGTAATCCCCGTGTTCGCAGGCGGTCTAGACTTCTCCAAGCCAGTAGATGCTTATTTCTTCGACCCCATTTCGGGCAATCCCCTGGTGGATGTGGTGGTGTCCCTCACAGGCTTTGCGCTGGTCGGTGGCCCCGCTCGTCAGGATCACCCCAAGGCGATCGACTCCCTGAAACGACTGAACCGTCCCTATATGGTGGCGCTACCTCTGGTATTCCAGACAACCGAAGAGTGGCAGGATAGCGACCTCGGCCTACATCCCATTCAGGTGGCCTTGCAGATCGCAATTCCTGAGCTGGATGGGGCGATCGAACCCATCATCATGTCGGGTCGGGATGGTGCAACGGGTAAAGCCATTGCACTGCAAGACCGGGTTGAGGCGATCGCCCAGCGCGCCATGAAGTGGGCTAACCTGCGCCGCAAGCCCAAGCTCGATAAGAAAGTTGCCATCACCGTTTTCAGCTTCCCTCCTGACAAAGGGAACGTGGGTACCGCCGCTTACTTGGATGTATTCGGCTCCATCTTTGAAGTGATGAAGGCCCTCCAGAACAACGGCTACACCGTTGAAGAGCTGCCCGATTCTCCGATGGCTCTGATGGAAGCGGTAATTCACGACGCTCAAGCTCAATACGCCAGCCCCGAGCTGAATGTGGCCTACCGGATGTCGGTGCCCGAGTACGAAGCCCTGACTCCTTATTCCAAGCGTCTGGAAGAAAACTGGGGAGCACCTCCGGGACACCTCAACACTGATGGGCAAAACCTGCTGGTGTTCGGGAAGCAGTTCGGCAACGTGTTCATCGGCGTACAGCCCACCTTTGGTTACGAAGGCGACCCGATGCGGCTGCTGTTCTCCCGTTCTGCCAGCCCCCACCATGGCTTCGCCGCCTACTACACCTACCTGGAGCAAATTTGGAAAGCTGACGCGGTGCTGCACTTTGGCACCCACGGTTCTCTGGAATTTATGCCCGGTAAGCAGATGGGGATGTCGGGCGACTGCTACCCCGATAACCTGATTGGGAATATCCCCAACCTGTACTACTACGCGGCGAACAACCCGTCTGAGGCGACGATCGCCAAGCGTCGGAGCTACGCCGAAACCATCAGCTACCTCACCCCTCCCGCTGAAAACGCAGGCCTGTACAAGGGACTGAAGGAACTGAGCGAACTGATCAGCTCTTACCAGACCTTGAAGGATGGCGGTCGGGCCACCTCGATTATCAATGCGATTGTTGAGAAGTGCCGTCAGGTGAACCTCGACAAGGACATTGAGCTGCCGGAGGAAGGCGTCGAGTTATCAGTAGAGGCTCGTGACACTCTGGTGGGTAAGGTCTACATCAAGCTGATGGAGATTGAGTCCCGTCTGCTGCCTTGCGGTCTGCACGTGGTGGGTAAACCCCCAAGTGCGGAGGAGGCGATCGCCACCCTGGTCAACATCGCCGGTCTGGATCGCCCCGAGGACAATATCAAGAGCCTCCAGCGGATCATTGCGGAGAGCCTGGGTCGTGATCTGGATGAAGTGTATCGGAATAGCGATCGCGGCGTCCTCGACGATGTGCAATTGCTGTTCGACATCAACCAGGCCGTTCGCAAAGCAGTAGCCGCCATGGTGAAGGAACAGACTGATGCCGAAGGTCGTGTCTCCTTCATCACCAAGCTCAACTTCTTCAACATTGGTCGCAAGGAACCCTGGGTAGAAGCCCTCGCAGAAGCAGGTTATCCCAAGGTCAGCAACGACGACCTGAAGCCCCTGTTCGAGTATCTGGAGTTCTGCCTGCAACAAGTTTGCGCGGATAACGAACTGGGTGCCCTGCTCAAGGGTCTGGAAGGCGAATACATCCTTCCCGGCCCCGGTGGCGACCCCATCCGTAACCCCGATGTACTGCCCACGGGCAAGAACATCCACGCGCTGGATCCCCAATCCATTCCCACCGCAGCGGCAGTCCAGTCTGCTCAGGTGGTCGTGGAACGGCTCCTGGCAAGGGAAATGGCAAACAACGGTGGTAATTACCCCGAAACTATTTCCTTCGTGCTGTGGGGTACCGATAACATCAAGACCTACGGCGAATCTCTAGCTCAGGTGATGTGGCTGGTGGGTGTGCGTCCTGTGCCCGATTCCCTGGGCCGGGTAAACAAGTTGGAACTGATTCCCCTGGAAGATCTGGGTCGCCCCCGGGTAGACGTAGTGGTGAACTGCTCTGGTGTGTTCCGTGACCTGTTCATCAACCAGATGAACCTGCTCGATCGCGCCATCAAGATGGCTGCCGAAGCAGACGAGCCTTTGGAGATGAACTTCGTCCGTAAACATGCTCTAAAGCAAGCGGAAGAGATGAAGATCGATGTGCGCCAGGCTGCAACTCGCGTCTTCTCCAACGCCTCCGGTTCCTACTCCTCCAACGTCAACCTGGCGGTGGAAAATAGCACCTGGGAAAACGAGTCCGAGCTTCAGGATATGTACCTGGCACGGAAGGGCTTTGCCTTCAACTCCGACAACCCCGGTGTGATGGTGGAATCGAAGGAAATCTTCGAGACTGCGCTGAAGACGGTAGATGTCACCTTCCAAAACCTGGATTCGTCAGAAATCTCCCTGACAGATGTATCCCACTACTTCGACTCTGACCCCACCAAGCTGGTCGGTCGTCTACGGGGCGATGGTAAGCAGCCCACCGCTTACATTGCCGACACCACCACCGCCAACGCTCAGGTGCGGACCCTGTCAGAAACTGTCCGTCTGGATGCTCGTACCAAACTACTGAATCCTAAGTGGTATGAGGGGATGCTGTCCCACGGCTACGAAGGGGTGCGCGAGGTGTCGAAGCGCCTGGTGAACACGATGGGTTGGTCGGCCACCGCTGGCGCAGTAGACAACTGGGTCTATGAAGATGTGAACACCACCTTCATCGAAGATGAGGAAATGCGGAAACGCCTCCTCAACCTCAACCCCCACTCCTTCCGCAAGATTGTTGGCACTCTGCTTGAGGTCAACGGTCGCGGTTATTGGGAAACTAGCGAGGAGAACCTCGATCGCCTCCGCGAACTGTATCAAGAAGTGGAAGATCGTATTGAAGGGATTGAGTAATCGCTTCTAAGTAACGCGAAAATTAGATCCCCGGTTTCTTCAAGAAACCGGGGATCTTTTTGCGAGAAATATAATTCGCCATTTCAAAATCAGATCGACATAATTTGGGAAGGATGTTCATCCACCAGGCTCTAACGTTGCTATAACAGCAATTCTCAGTATGGAATTAGGCCCGAAAACCGCTTGCCTTCGGCAAGCGGTTTTCGGGCTTCAAAGCCAAGATTGCGCGCCCCTCGGGCGCGCAATCTTGGCTTTGAAGCTCATAATGAGAACTGCTGTTGCTATAAGCAGCACCAACACCAGCACAGAATAATCATCTAGGCCAGGCATCCCCTAATGGAAAAGTATGAGCAGATTTCCTAACTACAGCGCTTTCCAAACGCTTAAAATTTGGTTGTTTTTGTGAGAGCCGCGCGGAGCACGGCTCTCACAAAAACAACCGTGGCTGATTCAAGCGCAAAGCGCTGTAAGTGTAGGAAACGTCAAGTTGCTCCCCCTCCTAAAAGAGTTTCTATCATCGCTACTAAGGCTTTTAGTTGAACAGGTTTGCTGATGTATTCGTCAGCCCCTGCTTCAAGGCAGCGATCGCGATCGCCTGGCATCGTCAAGGCCGTGAGCGCAATGATTGGCACATGCTTTAGAGGCGGATGCTCACGAATTTGGCGGATTGCCTCCAGACCATCAATACCTGGCATTTGAATGTCCATGAGAATCAGGTCAGGATTTTGAGCCTGGGCGATCGCTACCGCTTCATACCCATCATGCGCCAACACCACCTGATACCCCTTATTTTCTAGATAGGCCAGCAAGGTTTCCTGATTTGCTTCGTTGTCTTCGGCCAGGAGAATAAGAGGAGAGGAATTTTCAGGGCCGGAGGGCAATGGCTTTGAAGGCTTTATAGCCGTAGATTCCTGAGGTGATGCGGGGGTTGGGCGAGGGGAAGCAAACGCTAAATAAGGCTGGGGTAGATAAACTGTAAAGCAACTTCCCTCTCCAACCCGACTATTGAGGGTAATCCACCCTTCATGCAAATTTGCAATACGTTGAGACAGTGCCAATCCTAACCCGGTGCCCTGGTACTGCCGGTTCAAACTACCATCGATCTGAATAAACGGTTGAAAAAGACGCTCCTGGTTTTCGCGGGAAATGCCAATTCCGTTGTCACGGACAGCAATGCAAACAAAAGGAGTTGAAGCAGGAAAGCGATCGCCACTCCGCTCCTCCAGCATCTCACCAGGTTGTTTGACGGCCACCTCTAAGCAAATATTGCCTCCATCCGGCGTAAATTTGACAGCATTGCTGAGAAGGTTAATGAGTACCTGACGCATCCTCCGCTCATCAAATTGGCACGTTTCTAATGTATTCGATATCTCTAAAGAGAGTCGAATCCGTTTGTTGGAAGCAACCTGTCTGATAAAAGTTAGACTGTCTTCACAGAGATGACGAATATCAATATCTTTGATTTCTAAATCTAGTTTTCCAGACTCAATCTTAGATAGATCAAGAATGTCATTAATCAATTCTAATAAATGCCTGCCACTACTCTCAACCGTTGAAATCATCTTTTTCTGGCGCTCGTTTAATGGGCCAAAAACTTCATCATGCAAACTCTCAGACATACCGAGAATGGCATTGAGAGGAGAACGAAGTTCATGGCTCATGTTGGCCAGGAATTCATCTTTAAGTTGAGTGGCTCGATCTAATTCTGTGTTGACTTGGGCCAGACGATTAATACTATGCCGAAGTTCTAGCTGGCTGATGACCTGGCGAGAAAGGGCTTCCAGTGCTTCCAATTGTGCATCCGTCAAGTTCCGGGGCACTCGATCGATCACGCATAAGGTTCCCAGGGGCAAACCTTGAGGGGTTACCAGAGGGGCACCTGCATAAAACCGAATATTAGGGTACGTCATCACCAAAGGATTATCTGCAAAGCGAGGATCCTGAAGTGGATCAGGCACAACCATTATGTCGTTGGGTTGCATAATGGCGTGGGCACAAAAAGCAGAGTCTCGACTGGTTTCGCTGACCGTTAAACCAACTTTGGACTTAAACCATTGGCGATCGTGATCAATCAACGTAATGAGAGCAATGGGTACTCCACAGATGCGAGAAGCCAGCTGAGTCAAGTCATCAAATGCCTCCTCCGCTTCCGTGTCTAGGATCTGATATTGCAAAAGTGCCGCGATTCTCTCGTGTTCATTGTCAGGAATGGGGGCCCTGGGCATGGCAATGTTACACCTGAAAACTATGGGAAATACTTCTATAGATGAGTAACATCATGTTCGATAGAAAGATAGTTTCAGTGCCTCACTTAGTTATTATGCCCAGATTCGGACTGATACTTGACGGTTTAAGTTTGCCTATGTGTGGTGATGTGAGGCACTTCGCACCTCACATCACCACACATAGGTTGATGTTCGCCGTGCAGTACTAAGCTGAAATCCCGCTTCTAAAAAACACTTTCAAGATCAGACTATCAAGACTGAATTTATATTCTTGAGGACGGAAAGCAGCTCCCGAAACATCTAACTCCTACAATTTATATCAACATTGATTGAATAACCATAAAACCGAAACACCGAGTAAGTAGGGTCTTGTGTTTAATTGAGTAGAGTTACTTATAACCCTTCCTAACCGAGTGAGATATGAGAGATAGATGTAGGTCTATGCTCTACATCAACCTGTCGCACCTCGCCCGAGCGAAAAACGCTGTATTACTCCTTTGGAGCCTCTGGAAAGAATTAGCGTTCCCATGAAGTCAGTCTTGTTCGAGAAACTAAACCTAAAATGACAGGACTTACGCATTTGTGTTGTGGGTGGGGTGCGAAGCACCCCACCCACAACACAAATACGTAAGTCCTGAATGACTTGCCATACATGTAATGCATCAAGTTTTTCTAAGGCATAACCGTTTACATGTATGACTGACAGAAGAAATGTATGAATTTTCAGTTCTTTTCAAAAAATGTAACTTCTGTATGAGGAAGGCTTACATAAAGACCTTCACTGTTTTTTCTAATACCTTCATATGAATGTATGAAGTTACACAGAATGAGAGAGGCTACACTCAATGTCTTTCTTTTGTGCAGCCGTCTGTGAAAACGGTATTACTTGTCTATCAACTTAATGAATAGCCAATCAAAGTTCTTCAGGACTCACATCAGTTAGCTGTGGGTTATGCATTATGGGTGAAGCGGTATATGCAATTCACGACATCTAGCATCAACACATCAGCCTGCTTCTTCTACCGTAATGCCACGGGCGATCGCTGTAATCAGCATAATGAAAAAGACATCTATTCCCCCGACGGTTTCTGTGGCACGTAAACGACCGACTGAGACGAATCAAACTCGTTTTTGGCAAATGGTGGCAAACACGCCCCGGCTGCTCAAACTAGTCTGGGAAGCGACCCCGGGCACGTTAACCCTAACCCTGATCGTCACCCTGGCTCTGGCTTTAATTCCCGTTGGACAGCTTTACGTGAACAAGCTGATTGTTGACCGAGTTATTGGCGAACTGACGCAACCGGGCATTGAATGGACGCCCCTCCTCTGGTTGGTTGCCGCAGGTTTGGGGCTGATGCTGGCCCAGGGGGGGTTTACCCAGGCCAATAATTACCTATCGCAGGTGTTGAGCGATCGCTTCACCCTCTATGCCAACCGCGTCCTGTTGCAACAGGCCATTCAACTCGATTTAGCCCACTACGAATTACCCGATTTTTACGACACTCTCAGCCGTGCTCAGCAAAGCGGCAGTAGCTATCCAGTCAGGGTGTTGGGCACACTCACCAGCCTCATGGGCCAAGTCGTGACCTTTACAGGTTTGCTGACTCTGCTGCTCAGTTTCAACCCGATGATCGTATTTCTGCTGCTGCTCAGCGCCCTCCCGGCCCTCTGGGTAGGCATTCGCTTCTCAGGGGTGCGCTTTCGGTTGATGCGGCGGCAAACCCAGAGCGGGCGCATGGCTGAATACTTGCAAAAAGTGCTGACAACCCAGGAGTTCGTCAAAGAGGTGCGGCTCTTTAACCTGGGGGGTTATTTGCTGGGCGAATGGCAGGAAATTCGCGATCGCTTTAACCGGGAACTCGCCGAAATGGCAAGCCAGCAGGCATGGCTACGCTTTGGTGTGGGTCTGGTATCTTCTATGGGCTTTTATGGGGCCTACGCCTGGGTAATTATCGGCACGCTGAGGCAGCACATTACAGTGGGCGATTTGACCATGTACACGGGGGCCTTTCAGCAATCTCAAGGGCTAATCCAGGGCATTCTTTTCAACATTGCTTTGGTATACGAATTCAACCTTTACGTCTCGCAGTATTTTGAATTTCTCAACCTCGAACCCCAGGTCGTTAACCGACCTCATCCTGAGCCCTTCCCAACTCCCATGCGCAAGGGTTTGGAGTTGCGGAATGTGGGATTTGCCTATCCCGGTGCCCCAGAACCGACCTTGCGAGACATTAACTTGACGGTAGCCCCCGGCGAAAGCATTGCCTTAGTAGGCCTCAACGGAGCGGGGAAAACGACCCTGTTGAAGCTTCTCACCCGTTTCTATGACGTTCAACAGGGAGAAATTACCATTGATGGTATTCCCCTTCATGAGTTTGAGCTAAGCGATTTACGGCGCAACGTAGGGGTCGTCTTCCAAGACTTTTCCCGCTACAACTTGAGCGTGCAGGACAATATTGGCTTTGGTGACCTTCCCCAACGGGAGAACCTGGACCGCATCCAGGAAGCTGCTCAGAATGCTGGGGCCTCTGGTGTCATTGATGCCCTGGAATTTGGCTATCAAACTATTCTCGGCAAAACCTTTTCTGAAAGTGCTGAACTTTCTGGTGGGCAGTGGCAGAAGATTGGGCTGGCACGAGCTTTCATGACCCCAGCACAGATTTTGATTCTGGATGAGCCTACAGCAGCATTAGACGCGATCGCTGAGTTTGACCTGTTCGAACGCTTCCAACAACTGACTCAGGGAAAAATGACCTTCCTGGTCAGCCACCGCTTCTCTACGGTTCGTATGGCCGATCGCATTGTCGTCCTCGAACATGGCACCATCATCGAAATGGGCAGCCACAACGAACTGATGCGCCAAGGCGGCACTTATGCAGAAATGTTCCGATTGCAGGCCTCTAGTTATAGCGATCGCAATTAACCAGGTCTTACACAAGCCCGCTATGTTTAGTGCATTTTTGTTGTGTGTGGTGGGCGAAGCCCACCACACACAACAAAAATGCGTCAGTCTTGTTAACCAAAATTTCGCGTTTTTCACCAGGTGTAACGGTTTTCCCAACTACACCTGACGAAAGCAAAAGCTGAATGAACGTTAGCGTTCCATAATGGGAAGCATTAATGAGTCAGACTCATGCATTGATACTCTCCCCTTCCCTATGGATGAATCTCGTCCCTGGTTTCTCTATGCGCTGCGATGGCGGGGTTCCGTCATTCCATCGATCCTGCCACGAACACTAATCTGCGGGTTATTTGGACTGCTGATTGCAGTGTTATATCACTATGGGCTTCCAGTTTATGTTCCCGTACTGGTGAGCATTATTCCCAATGTGGTGCTAGGTCTAATGCTGGTCTTTCGCACCAATACAGCCTACGAGCGTTATTGGGAGGGCCGCAAGCTATGGGGCAATCTGATTAACAATATCCGTAACTTGGCCCGAAATATCTGGGTGGTGGTACAGGAACAGGAGGCGGGCGATCGCGCTGATAAAGAAGCTGCACTCTATACACTGGCAGCTTTTGCAGTTGCGACCAAACTGCATTTACGAGACGAACCTACTAATGAAGAACTGGCCGAGTTAATTACTCTGGAGCGCTACCAAAAGCTTCAATCTATGAATAATCCTCCTTTAGAGGTGGCATTCTGGATTAGTGATTTTCTGCAACAAAAATTTCATCAAGGGGCCATTAACGTCTACCAGCTCAATGGTATGCAGGAATTGCTTAACGCCCTGGTCGATAACCTTGGCGGTTGTGAGCGTATTCTCAAGACACCCATTCCAATGGCTTATGCTATTCACCTAAAGCAATTGCTCCTGCTGTACTGCTTCACGCTACCGTTTCAACTCGTTCAAGATCTGGGGTTCTGGACAGGCCCCATGGTAATTCTGATTAGTTTCACGCTGTTTGGCATTGAAGAAATCGGCATCGAGATTGAAAACCCGTTTGGGCGTGACTCTAACGACCTCCCCTTAGATACCATCTGCAAAACGATTGAGCGTAACATCAATGACTTAATGTCATTAGAGCCTTCTACAGCTCGCCTCAAAGCCAGTTCTGACAGATTGGACTGAAGGGACGCAAAATATGAGGTGAGCTACTGATCAATACTCTGGACCGTTTTTCTGAAACTCCTGATTTTGCGTGCGCTTCGCGCACGCAAAATCAGGAGTTTCAGAAAAACGGTTCAAACTAATGGGATAACAACAAGTTTGAAATAGAACCAAAAATTTACAGCTATGTAAAGGTATGCCAAGAAATTACGCATGAGGGCGTCATCTTGCAAAACCCTGACGATAATCGGAAAATGACACACGTTGATCTTGAGAAGAAGCAACATGGGGCTGAGTGACGGAATTCGTAATCCAGATACACGGGCTAATGTAGTCGCAGATTGCGTCAAGTTGATGGATGAGCAAGTTGCCGCCAAAGGTGGACTGGGAGGCCTAGCGTTTAAAGCGACCTATGGCGCTGTCAAAGGCGTTGAGCCCGGTTACATTCCGGGGGCTATCCAACGGCTTTTACCCGAGGCGGTTGCCGCCCTTGAGCCCATCTGGAATGAGGGCGTTCAGTCTGGTGACCCCGTGCAATACTTGAGTGAACATCGCTCTCGAACCGCTGATATGCTGCTAAGCACAACAGATGCCCGTATTGAGAAGGCAAAGAATGGCGTTGTGCGTGCTTCCTACAATAAACTGCGCAAGTCAGTAAAGACAGATATTGAAGAGGCCGTTCCTGGGCTGGCTAAGATTCTCAATACGCATCTTCAGGGCTAAACCCAACGTACCGAGACTCAAATTCTAAGGGTGCTGTATAGAGCAGCACCTTTTTTGTTTGTGGCGATCGCCTGTTGCCCCTGGCTATAGCGCTCTCGCGTAACGTTACCCTAATCATGCAATGCAATAACTTACCGCCATTTCATCTCCAAAACCTTATTTAGCACTACTTTCACCAAACTGATATATCTTTTCCGATCTAATGAACCTCAGTTCGGGATAAGCTGAAGTGCTCATTTTGTCGTGCGCAAAGCGCACGACAAAATGAGCGTTTTCGAGTGCCGCACGACGCGCGCCACTCGAAAACGCCCTTAACCCGAACTCAGGTTAATGAGGTATGAGAGAGGGGCATAGGACGACGTCTCACGCCCCTCTCTCATACCCCAAGCCCTATTCGAACCTGTAGATAAAAACTCAGCTAGGCGTTAATTCGTTTATCTACTGATTGAACGTGTCCATGCTCATCTAAGTAGCTAACGCAAGTAACTCTAAAGAAGTAGGCCGTTACGATTAAAGTAAGGCCCACAAAAGCTGTGTGACCCGCCTTGTACGTAGCACAACTTTTGTGGGCCTTATTTTAATTGACCTGAGCAAGTGATGGGTACTCTAAAAGATGTATTTATAAAAACATTTTTAGAATGAATTCAATTTTCTCTAGCTTTTCTTAAAAATTCTGTGCCGCAAAAATTTAAGCTTCTTATCTGAGTTTATCTATACTCTCTTAATACTGACCCTTAAGTGAAATAACTTCTCATTTTTAGAGGAGCCTTGCTGTAGAAGTATCACCAGGCAAAGAGAAGCCAGGATCAACAGATTTCCGAAAGCGTTTATTAGGAATAATTTGCAGTTATGACAGTAAACTTCATTTGAATTTTCTTGAACATTTTAGACCAGTTAACAACATGTTCAGTTTTTCACTCCAAAAACCGTACGACCTTTATAGAGTAGGGCATTCTTCGTTACTGTTTCGTTCAATACGTCCTCTAGAATAATCCCATTCACCTATTAGAGCAGGAGGAGAGATGCGGTATAGCACACTGTATCTCTCCTCCTGCTCGAACAAATGAATATAGTGAGATAATGATGAGGGATTGACGCCCAATAAAGAGGTGGTAGATTGAGAGTGACTGACCTCTAAGAATGCTGGATATAATTTTTATAAGAGCCCAGAAACTTATTGCATTCTTAAGCTCTGTTGGTGCACACGGATGTTGTTTTCTAGGGGAAAACCATGGACGCGACAGCAAATTTAGTTCAAAGTTTCACGACAATGGGGCCTAATCCAATCGGGCTAGAGTCCAATGTAACGTTGCCAATTTGTGAGGGGTTCAATATTACCCTGGCAAGTTTTCAAGCCTTGTACTTGCAGTATCAAAAGCATCACTTTGTTGTGGAAGGAGCTGAATTTTATTCTCTCCATCAGTTCTTCAACGAAAGCTATGACGAAGTGCAAGGCCATGTGCATGAAATTGGAGAGCGCCTGAATGGATTAGGCGGTGTTCCCGTTGCTAGCTTCTCCAAATTAGCGGAACTTTGCTGCTTTACCCCTGAGCCCGATGGTCAATATAGCTGCCGTCAAATGGTCGAAAATGACCTGGCTGCGGAGCAAGCCATCATTCAACTTCTGAGGCGGCAGGCGGGGCAAGCTGAGAGCTTAGGCGATCGCGCGACCCGTTACCTCTACGAAAAAATCCTACTCGAAACCGAAGACCGGGCATTCCACCTGGCCCACTTCCTGGCTCGCGAAAGCTTGACCCCCGCGTTTCAACTTATGAACGGGCACTCATAAGCTCTTGCACACCGCAATCGATCCAGCATGTTTCAAGGAGTCTAAGCTTCCTTACAACATGCTGGATTTTTAATTTGCCTGGCCGGACATCGCCTCAGGAAAGGGGCTATGATCTGACTATGGGCCGGGTAGAATCCGCGCCTTTCCTGCTGACCGTGCCACTTCACTGACCCTATGCCCACATCTGCATACCTTCTGGTCGCCCACGGCAGTCGCGATCCCCGTCCGCAACTTGCCCTGGAAACCCTGGGGCAGCGCGTTCAACAAGCTTTGGCTCAAACAACCCCGGCATTGGCAACGACTCCCTCTTCAACAACGACTCAGCCGGCAACCACCATCCCTCTAGTTGAAACAGCCTGTTTAGAACTTCAACCCCAGCCTCTGCATCAGCAAATCCAGAACTTTGCAGAGCAAGCAATCGTTGCTCATATCTCAACCCTGGAGATCGTGCCCCTGTTCCTATTGCCGGGGGTGCATGTGATGGATGACATTCCAGCGGAAGTGGCGATCGCCCAACAAGCCCTGGGACAAGGCGTTCAACTTCACATTCGCCCTTACCTGGGCGCAAACCCACAGCTCTTTGAATCCCTGAGGTCAGTACTTCCCAGGCCACGTCCCGGTGGAATGATCATTATGTCCCATGGGAGCCGCCGTCCGGGCGGCAATGACCCTATCGAGTCTCTCGCACAACGTCTGGGGGCGATCGCCGCCTATTGGTCAGTATCTCCCACCCTGGAAGAGCAAGTCACAGCACAAATCCGCCAGGGATGTCAGGAAATCATCGTTTTTCCCTACATCCTATTTCCAGCGGGCATTACCGACGCGATCGCCACGACCCTGAATGAACTTTCCCAGCGATACCCTTACGTCCGATTCCAGGCCCTGCCAGCCCTGAGCGAAATTGCCCCCCTGGAACAATGGGTATTGACAAATGTGTTGAATCTTCATTAATCATGCGAAAATTGCATTTCATCTCTACATGAAATGCATTCGAGAGCACATTCGTAACAAAAGATACGATCTGCCACCGTATGCCGAAGGATAATCCTCAAAAGTCTGCGACGCTCCGTTCTTTAGATTCTTTTAACTATTTGCCTCCATGCAACATTCTCCTGGAAAGGTGTATCTCGTTGGCGCAGGTCCCGGTGATCCCGGCTTGTTTACCTTGAAGGGCAAGACGCTGCTGGAACATGCCGATGTGGTCGTTTATGACGCCCTGGTCAGCCCTCAGATTCTCGCAATGTGCAACCCTAACGCCGAAATGATTAACGCTGGAAAACGTCGGGGGCGGCACTCGCTAATGCAGGAGGACACTACACAACTCCTGATTGAGAAGGCCCAGACCCATGCCGTCATTGTTCGGCTCAAAGGCGGCGATCCCTTCGTTTTTGGGCGTGGCGGCGAAGAGATGGAGGACTTGGTGCAAGCTGGCATCTCTGTGGAAGTAGTACCCGGGATCACCTCCGGTATTGCGGCCCCTGCCTATGCCGGCATTCCCCTGACCCACCGCGCCTATAGCTCCTCGGTAACCTTCGTAACTGGCCATGAAATGGCTGGGAAGTATCGCCCAGTTGTGAATTGGCGGGCGATCGCCCAGGGCAGCGAAACCATCGTCATCTACATGGGTGTTCACAACCTGGCTTATATTGTTCAAGAATTACAAGCCGGAGGGCTTTCAGGCAGAACCCCTGTCGCGTTGGTGCGCTGGGGTACCCGGCCTGAACAGGAAGAACTGATCGGTACCCTGGAAACGATTGCCGAGCAAGTGCAACAGGCGGGTTTTGAAGCTCCTGCGATCGCCGTCATCGGTTCCATTGTCGCTATGCACGACATCCTTGCAGGATGCCGTCCTCTCGTTAATTAGTCCTTATCGAAAGAAGTGGCTCGGTGCAACGCACCGAGCCACTTCTTTTTTTAGCAATCGCCATCGTGATTAGATGAGGGCGAAGAGTATAGGCCCTATGCAATTTCACAGAACGTAACGTAAACCCTGACAGTTTCGCTCATTCAAAGCTTTAGACTCTTTAATACGTGAATTCTGCTCAATCCCTATGTTTCCAGTTCATCGTCCCCGTCGCCTTCGCTCTAACCCTCAGCTGCGCCGTATGGTGGCTGAGAACCAGCTGACCACCAGCGACCTCATCTACCCGTTGTTTGCCGTACCCGGAAGCGGGATTGCGAATGAAGTGCGCTCGATGCCGGGGGTTTATCAACTATCCGTTGACAAAATCGTTGAAGAAGCAAAAGAAACTTACGATTTGGGTATTCCGGCTATCATTCTGTTTGGTATTCCGGAAGATAAGGATCTTGATGCAACAGGTGCATGGCACGATTGTGGCATTGTTCAGAAAGCCACAGAAGCCGTTAAAAAGGCTGTTCCCGACCTCGTCGTCATGGTTGATACCTGTCTTTGTGAATACACCTCCCATGGCCACTGTGGCTATCTCGAAACAGGGGATTTAACCGGTCGTGTATTAAACGATCCTACCCTTGAGTTACTGAAGAAAACTGCCGTTTCTCAAGCCAATGCCGGGGCCGATATTATTGCCCCTTCTGGCATGATGGATGGCTTTGTAACCTCCATCCGTCAAGGGTTAGATGAGAATGGATTCGAGGACATTCCTATCATGTCCTATGCGGCAAAATACGCCTCGGCTTATTACGGGCCGTTCCGTGATGCGGCGGATTCAACCCCTCAATTTGGCGATCGCCGTACTTATCAAATGGATCCGGCCAATGGTGAAGAAGCTCTGAAAGAAATTGAGCTTGACATTGCCGAAGGAGCGGATATGCTCATGGTTAAACCAGCACTCGCCTATATGGATATTATTTGGCGGGTTAAGCAGGCAACTCATCTACCCGTAGCTGCATACAACGTTTCTGGTGAGTACGCTATGATCAAGGCGTCTGCTCTTAATGGTTGGATTGACGAACAACGCGTTGTAATCGAAACATTAACTGGATTCAAACGTGCGGGTGCAGACTTAATTTTGACCTATCATGCCAAGGATGCAGCCCGCTGGCTGCAGTCTTGATCAGGGTTAGGTTAAAAACCAAGAACAGCCCTGTCCATCTACCCGATTCAGATTGAGCAAATGAGTCCTGCTCCTTGGCAAGACTCCTGGCTATCTGATGTGTTTTGGCTGTTAGGTCGCAGAAACATCACATTGCCCCCTTCTCAATCTGAATTATGAAATACACAATTACCAATACCGGCACAGACTGGTTGTTGAAGATATGGGAACCTGCTCCTGTCACTAACGATCGCGAGTTACCGTTTCTTTATAAGGTCAAACTTCGCTTTCCCAGCGAACAGGAAGCCAAGCAAGCTTTGGAACATTACTGGTATATGCACCGGGATGTTTCTCAGCGTGACTTGGTACTCTCTAGAGCTTAAAAGCTCTGTGTAGAATCACCTCAATTTTCGGTCTGGTTACTAATTCCATAAAGAAGGGGCAGATGCTTTGCATCTGCCCCTTCTTTATGGAATAAAAGCCTTCTGATGGCCTATCAAAAGAGCGGGTAGACGTCATCTTCTACCCGCTCTTCTTGTCCTCACACAATAGGCGATCGCCGTGTTAGAAGGAACTGAACGTATACACAATACCGAGCAGAGCACCGATATCAAAACTATCGAGTAACCCAGCGTTAACGGACGATGTGAAGGCCAAATTCGAGGTAATCGGAATATCGACCCCAGCGGTTAATAGCAGGTCAAACTCATTATCGTCATCATCGAAGGAGAACGCTGTTCCTGCTCCAATGAAGGGATAGAACGAGAGAAATTCAGTTGAGAATCCATCAAAATCATAGGTCACTGGAACCAAAGCTGACACGCCATCCTCGATCAGCAGACTCGGACGAATCGAAATAGATGGAGCAACGGTAATTTTGCTTACGACTGCGAAGCTGGTGTCACCCAGAGCTGTGTCGCCACCAATTCCCAAGTTAGCGCCAACTCCAATAAAGCTGGGATTATTGCGGCGGCTGGATAGCCCTAATTCCGCAGCCGTTTCTTCAACTTCCGATTCGGCTTCGGAGAGACTAGCTTCGACAGCATCATCCGTAGTGATGACGCCCCCGAAGGTGTAAGCCACTGCTGCAAACACTCCCAGGTCAAACTCATCAAAAGGAGCCGCATTCAAACCTGCAGTAATGGCGAAGTTCTCATTCAGGGGAATGTCAAGCCCTGCGGATAGGAGCAAATCCAGATTAGAGTCATCACCTGTGCTTAGAGTGAGACCACCGCCCACATAGGGAGCAATTCCACCGGGACCAGAGATGGGAAGGTCGTAGGTTACAGGCAGCAGAATGCTGACATCATCTTCAATGAAGACTGCTGGACGAACCGAGAAGGCGGGGGTAACGGCGAATCGACTGACGATCGCAAAACTCGTGTCACCAATGGCGGTATCCCCTGTAATGCCAACGTTGGGGCCAATCCCGATGAAGTTGTAACGGTAACGGGTTCCTACTCGCTGGGCGATTTCAGTCCCATCTTGAGTTTGAATGAGCTGTAGGGTATTCGGCTCGTCTGTGGAAAGACTGGCTGGCTCTTGATTAGCAGGGCTCTCTAAGTCGACTGCCGCTGCACTATCTTCGTTCAGTGCAAAGGGAGCAGGCGTCTCAACGACAGGTTCGTCTGCAACGATAGGCTCGTCTGCAACGACAGGCGAACCCATTGACTCAGTAATACTGGGAGCCCCAGGTTCCGGTTCGTTCATGGGGGCATCCATGGTTCCGGAATCCATGGGGTCTACTGCCTGGGCGATTTGTGTGGGGTTAGCAGCACTGGAGACCTCTGCATCCCAATTTTTGGTGGGCTGAGGAGTAGCCATTCCCGTTGGGATGGTAGGGGCGATCGCTCCCTCCTGCACCAACATTCCCGCCTGAGACGTTGCAGTACTACCTTCAGACTCAGGGGTTGCAGCCAACGCACCAGCCTGACCTACCATCAGCGCTGAAGCCAATAAACCCATGGCAACGAGCGCTTGCTTGAAAAGAAAATCAAATTTCACCATACTCCTCCACCTCAATGAATACAAAAAGCTCGAAGTTAACGAACTGTTTGCCTGCTTAGTACAGTCTGTTTCAAGCTTTCCTTGAAGCAGTTTGTAGAAATAAGTTGACGACCTTAAATAGCACAAAGAAACAAATCCGAAGGCTTATGCCTCCGAGTGGTCAAGTTATTTCCAATGGATTCCTTAACCGTAGTTTCACCCGGAATTATAAGGGATTTAGACCGTAAAAGGAGATAGGCCCAAAGATAGAAAAAAAACGTAAAAGCCTTTTACGGACTGATCTCTTCGCAAAAGAAGTATATTTTTATACACAAAGATAGAATGAAAGATAATATTTTTATAAACTCTTACCTGTAATGGCTTAAAAATTTTTAAAACTCTCTTCTTAGCCCAAACAAATCAAATATAAAATCCATTTTTTCAACTAATCTTGATACCTATACTAGGGGTATAGTCCTTTAGCCAATACAGTTACAAACATAATCGCAGTAGCACATCTTTCCCGTAACATCTCTCTACCCAGTGAAGCATAGCGAGTGTGTAGAAGCTTTCCGAATAAACGACGCTTCGCCCGAGTAAAAATTGCCATAGCGATCGCCAGCTAGCGTCTACTCACATCTTTCCAAAACCTAAAAGGATAATTTTGCGTCACGACGCGACGCAAAATTATCCTTTTAGGTTTTGGTGTAAGACTTACCTAAAAGAGAGGCGGGGCTATGCCCCGCCTCTCTCGTCGATATAGGCTTTGTGACAACTCCCTACAAAACTCGTAAAACGCTAGGAATTTCAGCTACGGCACTAAACTGCCGGATCTCCTCCAGTGCTTTACGGAAATTTCCCTCTTGAACATCATGGGTTACAACAACAATTTCCACTAATTGATCTTGAGAATCGATCTGAACGATCGATTCCAAACTCACATCGTGATTTCCAAAACAAGTTCCAATTTTACCAATCACACCGGATTGATCCCGAGTCAGAAACCGGGCATAAAACCGTGTCACTAGCGATTCCATGGGGCTAATGGTGCAGTAATGCTCATGAATGCAGGCCATTAAGGGGTGCAACGGCCATACCTGTTGACCCGAAGATGTTAGCAACGCCGCAATGTTTTGAATATCGGACACGATCGCACTTGCTGTCGGCCCCATGCCTGCACCAGGCCCAAAGAACATGACCTGGCCGATCGGCTCCCCTTCTACCAGAATGGCGTTATAGACATCGTTCACACTGGCAAGGGGATGCACCTTGGGCAAGAGCGTAGGATGAACGCGCACTTGCAGATGGTCGGTTGGATCGTTGGGTTCTGGGGATGCTTCGCGCTGCGCCGTGGCAATGAGCTTGATCACAAACCCTAGTTTGTCGGCATAACTAATGTCGCTGGCACTAATGTTGCGAATGCCCTCGCAGTAGACCTCGGGGAGTTTTACCCGGCCGCCAAACGCTAAAGCCGCCAGAATCGCGATTTTGTCAGCCGCATCCAGGCCATCTACATCTGCTGTAGGATCAGCCTCGGCATAGCCTAACCGCTGAGCATCGGCCAGCACCGCTGCGAAGTCAGCCCCCTCCCGCTGCATTCGCGTCAGGATGTAGTTGGTGGTGCCATTGATAATTCCCATCACCCGGTGGATTCGGTTGACACTGAGGGATTGCTTCAGGGGTTGAATCACAGGAATGCCCCCCGCGACCGCCGCCTCGATCATGACGTAAACGCCAGCCTCATTAGCGGCATCAAAGATTTCGTCGCTGTAGCGGGCAATCACTGCTTTGTTGGCCGTAACGACGTGCTTCTTGTGGGCGATCGCCTTCAAGATGAGCGATCGCGCAGGCTCCAGGCCACCAATCACCTCCACCACAACATCCACATCAGGGTCGCTCACAATGGACTCCAGGTCAGTGGTCAGGAGGGATGTCGGGAGCGAAATCGGACGCGGTTTGTCGAGGGAACGTACGCCCACTCGATGCAGCTCAATTTCCCCTAATAGAGGATGCCGCCCGTTGAGATCTTGCAAAATTTGTACTGTTCCGGCTCCAACTGTCCCAAGGCCCAACAAACCAACCTTAAATGTCACCGTTTAACCTGCCTCTATTCTTAAATTTGATTTTTAAGTACCGGGTGCCCGGCCCTCAAAAATTGTCATAATTCCGCTTCCATATTGTAGGAGGGATAGGTTCGGTTCTAGGAATCTATCCTAGAAAGCACAACCCATTGCGTTGCGGATAGGTGGTCCTGTTTCAGATGTGTGGATGGGATGTGGTGAAAGGGGCACTTCGTCCCCCTTTCACCACATCCCATCCCTATCAGGGCGTAATGGGTGGAGCAAAAATAATACAACTGTAGTATTGTTCCGGAGCGCAAAAGTGCGCCGTTGTAGTTAGAAATACATCAACAGTACACAGCAACAAGCCATTGAGTCGAATGGTGGTAATCTGCCACCCCAATGCTGACGTGCTGTATGCTACACCCCTCGTCACTTCCCTGTATTATGACCGGAACGTATCTGTCTCGTGAGCAACTGCAGCACTGGCTCCAGAAGCAGTTGCGCCATTCTTACCAAGAAGGGTTTCACAAAGGCCAGTACGACGGCATGCGGCGAGGACAGGTTCACGGTGCTGTCAACATCCTCTACATCAGTTTAGAGGAACAGTTCGGTTCGCTGGATCATGAATTACAGGCTTGGATTGCCGGGCTGTCCTTTTCAGATTTGCAAGCCCTGGCTCGCCAGTCATCTCACTTAAAATCTCTGGCTGACTTACAAAGTTGGTTAAAACAACGGGCACGTTAGAGCGTACGGCTGTCTTGTAGGCTGCAATTAAAACCAGGAAGGTTCGTTTTGAAAAGCTTTACTCAGCACCGCTTTTCAAAACGAACCTGTTCTAATTGGCGAGCGTAGGGTCACGCCCTACCAGAAATAAAATCAGCCACCTCTGGGGGTTTGCAAATCCACTACACTGCAAAAAGGCTGCTCCACTTATGCAAAGGAGCGATCGCCCGATTGTTTCCCCATTCCGCACCGTTATGACTGCTATCCCTGATTCTTCCATTCCCATCGCCATGACCATTGCAGGTTCCGATAGTGGCGGTGGGGCTGGCATCCAGGCTGACCTACGCACCTTCGCCTTTCATCGAGTGCATGGTACTAGCGCCCTTACCTGCATCACCGCGCAAAACACTCAAGGTGTAACACGGGTAGATGCACTCCCACCCGAAGCGGTTACCGCTCAGGTCGGCGCTGTGTTGAATGACATCGGTGTCCAGGCTGTAAAAACGGGGATGTTACTGAACTCAGACATTATTGCCGCCGTAGCCCAGCAGGCCGCCGAGCGTCACTTGCCAAACCTGGTCGTTGATCCAGTCATGGTATCGCGAACAGGAGCTCAGCTCATTGCCGATGAAGCGATCGCCAAACTGCGACACGATCTCATTCCCCTGGCCCACATCCTCACCCCCAACCGCTACGAGGCCCAAATGCTTAGTGGCCTGGAAATTCAAACCCTGGAGGATATGAAAACGGCTGCGCAGAAAATCCTACCCCTGGGAGCCCATGCCGTGCTGGTCAAAGGCGGCGGCATGAATGGCGAATTACGAGGCGTGGATGTGTTTTTTGATGGCGATCGCCTGGAAATCCTACAGACCGAAACCGTGGACACGGCAGATACCCATGGAACCGGCTGTACTCTGTCCGCTGCGATCGCAGCCAATCTTGCCCTGGGGCATCCTCTTCTTAGCGCCGTTCAGCAGGCCAAGGCGTATGTTACTGAAGCCCTGCGTCATTCTCTGCGAATAGGCCACGGACAGGGGCCAGTAGGTCATTTTTACGCGCTGCTATAGCGATCGTTTTCCAATAAAAATGTGCGCCGTGATTAACACAGCGCACATTTTCTCTCAAGGCGATCGTTAGTTCTGAGGAGGGTCGCCCCAGGTCGATTCCCAATCCGGGCACTTTTCCCCCTCCCAACCGTAGGGATACATGCCACAGACAAACATAACGCCGTTGTAGGCATGCCCATGGTAATGGCGGCAACCAACACAGGCTGGATGCTCATTAAACATGGGTTCTACTGTTTGGGTAATGGGGGCTGTAGTGTCTAGCAGCGAGGATTCCAGGGTTGTTACCAACTCCAAAAAGGGGTCAAGCCAGCCATACATCTCCCGTTCCAGCACATCGAGTTGTGGCATCATCGCCTCCTCGACCTGCTCCATAACCGCTTCGGAAAAATCGGCCAGGGATTCTACCGCCTCGTCAACCCCCCGGGCGACATCATCAAAAAACTGCTCAACATCCCGCGCAATGGTTTCTAGCATTTTTTCCCAATCCTGTTGCCAATTATCCATGGGTCTGATCCGGCTGAACGGCCCCCTTACTCACGGCTAAGTCGCCGCAGTTCCTCTTGTAATTTTTCCACCTGTTGACGCAAATTGTCGGCCTCTGGTCGGGGAGGGGTTGATGCGGACGGCCCATCCTCGTCTTCTAGAATCTCGATACGTCGAGGTTCTGAGGCAGACCCCGGTTCTGAAGCGGTCGGTTGCTGAGCCTTCCGCATCATTTCATCAACCATGCGTTTGGCATCCTCGGCGGTAATTTCCCCCCGAGCTACCATTTCATCCGCCAGCTTTTGGGCTTGCGATCGCAAATCTGCCAGGGTGCTTCCGGCCTTTTCTCCCGCATAGGAGGCCAGACCCACTCCTAAATAAAATGCTCGTTGGACGAGATCTCCGAATCCCGGCATCGTCCATATACTCCTATTAACGAAACAATAAAGAATGGGCCTTTGCTGAATACAGAGAAAACGGTGGTTACTCTATTTTGCTAGCTCGCCCACGCTTCCAGCATAGGAAATACATGCTTCTTTGCCTATGGGGAGAAACGTTCAGGAAACCGAACTAACCCATCTACTATCCAAACCAGGACAGCTGCACGGCATGGGGGGTGTGGCGCGTGCGCGCCACACCCCCCATGCCGTGCAGTTAAAAGTTATTAAAAGCCTGTTGGTACTGGGCGGAATGGCCTTACACCCTTTAAAACCAAAAGACCCGGAGTCCACGCCTGCGTCGAGCATCCCGTATTGCTGCTACCTTCCGGTCCTGACAAGATTTGGGCGTCGAAGCTGCATGGGTCCGAGTCAATTTAAGAATAACACGTTATGCCAGCATGTGGGGCGATCGCTCTACCTTCTATGACAATTTCCCTCCCATACTGTTGAATCCTTACAAATCAGGTTCATAAATTAAATTTTTTCCTAATTCTCCAGCTTGGTAGTCACGAATCTTTATTTCTGGGAAGGATAAGCCATAATTCGTTTAATATCCAGCCCGTCCTCTGACCCTGACTCCTGGCGATTAGTAAAGTCCATGAGCATTTCCAATCAATCTGCGTCAGATAACCCCGTCTCCCTGACGCGGTTGCTCAGTAGCCTTCCTGGGATGGTTTACCGATGCCCTAACGATCAGGCCTGGTCTATGGACTATGTCAGTTCAGGCAGCCTTGCCCTAACGGGCTACCATCCTCAACAACTGACTAAGAACCAGGAGGTTTCCTACGCCAGCCTGATTCATCCTGAGGATCGCGATCGCATCTGGAATGCCGTGCAACAGGCACTCGAACGGCACCATCCCTTCCAACTGGTCTACCGAATTCGAGATGTGGGTGGGCAGGAAAAATGGGTTTGGGAACAGGGGCAGGGAGTTTGGACGGAGCACCAGCTTGAGGCATTAGAGGGCTTCGTCTTTGACATTACTGCCCACAAAGTTTTAGAGGCTAAACAGCAAGAAGCGGCAGCAGAGTTACAAATGACTCAACGGTTCTTGCAATCGGTTCTTGAAAACCTGCCGGTCGCTGTGATCGCCAAAAATGCCACAGACTTCCGGTTCGTTCTTTGGAATGCGACAGCCACAAAATTATTTCGTCTCTCGCCCGAACAAGTGCTGGGACGAACAGGGTTTGACGTGTTTCCTCAGGCCATTGCTAAGGCCCGGCGACAGCGTGATTTGCAGGCGCTCCGGAGTGATGCCATCATCCACATTCCTGTGGAAGAGACTCAGATAGAGGGTAAATTACGGCTGTTACAAACCTGGCAAACACGAATTGTGGATGTGGATGGGACGCCCCAGTACTTGCTCACCATTGCCAATGACGTTACCGAGCGGGAGCAGTTAAGGGAAACCCAACGTCAGGCTGAAGAACGCCTGCGAACTTATAGCCAGGCTCTGGGTCAACTGGTCAGGAGTAAGACTCGGGCGCAGGAGGATTTGCACGCCAATTTGCGCGAGATTACAGAGGTCGCCTGTCGAGCTATGCCGGTGGCGATCGCCGGGATCTGGCTGTTTGCCGAAGAGGGCATGGTCTTACGGTTGACCGAGTGTTACACCCAGAAAACCCAGGAACACAGCAATGGCATCGATTTAGTTGCGGCTGACTATCCGAACTACTTCAAAGCACTCGCCTCTGCCCGACTGCTGGCCGTGGTAGATGCCTGCCAGGATCCTCGTACCCATGAATTTTGCACAACCTACCTCAAACCTCAGGGTATTACTAGCTTGCTAGATGCCCCGATCTGGCTGAGCGGTGAAATGATTGGTGTGCTGTGTCTGGAGCATGAAGGCGAACCGCGAACCTGGACTATGGAGGAGGAAAACTTTGCGGCGTCCCTTGCCGACTTTGTAAGCCTGGCCCTGGAAACCTGGAACCGCCAGCAAGCCGAAGCAGCCCTCCGCCAAAAAACTGAGCATCTGGAAGCGGCTCTGAACGAACTGCAATGCACCCAGACCCAACTGGTGCAGAGCGAAAAAATGTCGAGCCTGGGCCAGTTGGTGGCCGGTGTTGCCCACGAAATTAATAACCCCGTCAACTTCATCTACGGCAACCTGGATCCCGCCCAAAGTTACATTGATGACCTGCTGGAGCTGATTCGGCTATATCAGAAGCAGTATCCAGAACCGGGGGGCGTGATTGCTCAACACATCGACACCATCGAATTGGATTTTGTGAAGGAGGATCTGCCCCGTCTGCTTAGCTCGATGCGCATGGGAGCCGAGCGGATTCAGAAAATCGTCAAATCCTTACGGAATTTTTCGCGAACGGATGAATCGGAAATCAAGGCCGTTGACCTGCTCGAAGGCATTGAGAGTACGTTGATGATTTTGCAGAATCGGCTCAAGCGCAAGGCCGACCATCCCGAAATTCGCCTGGTGAAGGAGTACGGACCTCTACCACCTGTCGAGTGCTACGTTGGGCAAATCAATCAGGTATTTATGAACTTGTTGAGTAATGCGATCGATGCTCTAGAAGAAAAGCTCACGCAATGCCCACCTTCTGAGGAGCAGCTTTGGCTTCCCCAAATTCGAATTGTGACAGAACAGCTCCAGGAGAACTGGGTCACAATTCGTATTGCCGACAATGGGCCAGGGCTCACCCCCTCTGCCCGGCAAAACTTATTTCAAGCCTTTTTTACCACTAAACCCCTCGGCAAGGGGACGGGCTTGGGCCTATCTATCAGCTACCAGATTGTGACCGAGAAGCACAGCGGCACTTTGCAATGCTTCTCCGCACCTGGGGAAGGGGTCGAGTTTGTGATTGAAATTCCGGTAACACAATCCAGGCCTGCTTAAGATTGGGGTGGCTACTTGAGGAAGGTATTGCCTGCTCAAGCGGCTACCCAGCAGGATTGTTACACCTGAGCGAGTTCGCGGATGTCGGGAGTGCTGTCCGATTCAGGCCAGGAGTAGGTGCTGAGGTAGGCGATCGCCCCATCCAACAACTCCAATCCCTGCTCCAGAGACTCCATCACGGCCAACCGCCCCCGCAAATCTGCCGCATTCGGAAAACCTTTGGCATACCAGGTCATATGCTTGCGCGCCTGTCGAATGCCCCGTATTCCCTTGTACTCCCACAACATTTGCAGGTGATCGCGGGCACATTGCAGCTTTTCTACAGGGGTGGGAGGGACTCGCTCCTCTCCAGTCTTCAGGAAGTGGTCAATTTCGCCCACCAGGAAGGGATAGCCCAGCGTCCCTCGGGCACACATCACCCCATCTGCCCCAGTCTGCTCCAGGCAATTCACAGCCGCTTCCACCGAGAAAATATCGCCATTGGCAATCACCGGAATGGAAAGAACTTCTTTTACCCGAGCAATCCACTCCCATCGCGCCGGGCCGTTGTAGCCCTGGGCACGGGTACGACCATGGAGCGTGAGCATTTTTGCCCCGGCGTCTTCCATACGCTTGGCAAATTCAACCGCGTTAATTTCGCTATCGCACCAGCCAATCCGGGTTTTAACCGTCACAGGCACATCGACCGCTGCCACAACGGAACGCACGATTTCTGCTGCCAGCTCCGGCTGGCGTAGCAAGGAGGAGCCACCCCCGTTCTTGGTAATCTTGTTGACTGGGCAGCCCATGTTTAGATCCACGGTATCGGCCCCTTCCCCTACGGCCTTCTGTGCCGCTTCTGCCAAAAAATCAGGCCGACAATCGAATAGCTGAATACTGATAGGCCGCTCACCCGGATCAATCTCCATCAAAATTGGCAACTGCTTGACGTAGTGCAGCCCCGTCGCGTTCACCATCTCGGTATACATCATCGAGTCGGGTGCATACCGTCGCACTAACCGTCGAAACACCAGATCCGTCACTCCCGACAACGGCGATTGCAGTACCCGGCTTTGAAGCTGCACAGAACCAATGTTCAATGGGCCAGCCAGACGGGCTTTCAGTACGGGAGAGAGCGTAACCATAGTGTGGGCGATCGCTTGTGAGTGGCTTTACGATTCTACTGCTTTGTTGAGGGCCGGTGGTTAGATGAGTAGCCTATTCAGCAATTCTCAGTATGGGCATCAAAGCCAAGAGTTCACGCCCTACGGGCGTGAACTCTTGGCTTTGATGCCCGAGAACCGCGCGCCATTGGCGCGCGGTTCTCGGGCCTGATTTCAAAATGAGAATTAATGAGAGTTGCTGTAGCCTGCTACTGATCCAATCTCATAAACTTCTGGCGGCAACCCCTACCCATTCCTATACGGTTCCCCACCAGGTAACGGGGTAAAGAGTGCGTAGACTTAAAAAGTTGACGGCAGATTCAAGGCCGCTTGAGTCGTACCCTAGTTTGCCCCCTTATTCAACCGTCCCTTTGGTTGTTCGGTAAATACGCCTTCATCGTTGAGCGCAAACGCACACAGTATATAGAAAGAATTAAGTTGCGGCTTCTTGCGATCGCTCGACCCGTTCCGAGGGCGGTGCAACTTCCAAAGTATTTGGACGAACCCAAATCCACATAGACCACAGAAACCGGAGCACCATTCACTATGGCCAAAGTTGTAGGAATTGACCTGGGAACCACGAACTCCTGCGTCGCCGTGATGGAGGGGGGTAAGCCCACCGTCATCGCTAACGCAGAAGGTTTTCGCACCACTCCCTCGGTTGTTGCCTTCGACCCCAAGACCAAGGAACGTCGGGTCGGGCAGATCGCCAAGCGGCAATCTGTAATCAACCCCGAAAATACCTTCTATTCCGTTAAGCGCTTCATTGGTCGCCGCTTCGACGAAGTGACCCATGAAACCACGGAAGTTCCTTACAAGGTGCTGAACGTCAATGGCAACGTTAAGCTGGATTGCACCGCCGAAGGCAAGCAATTCGCCCCTGAAGAAATCTCGGCACAGGTGCTGCGCAAGCTGGTCGAAGATGCCAGCAAGTACCTGGGCGAAACCGTAACTCAGGCCGTTATCACGGTTCCTGCTTACTTCAACGACTCCCAGCGTCAGGCTACCAAAGACGCCGGTAAGATTGCCGGGATTGAAGTACTGCGGATTATCAACGAGCCCACTGCTGCATCCCTGGCCTACGGGATGGATAAGAAAAACAACGAAACCGTCCTGGTTTTTGACTTAGGGGGCGGTACGTTCGACGTATCCATTCTGGAAGTGGGCGAAGGCGTGTTTGAAGTAATGGCCACCTCTGGGGATACTCACCTGGGTGGTGATGACTTCGACAAGAAGATCGTGGATTACCTGGCCGAGTCCTTCAGATCCCAAGAAGGAATTGACCTGCGCAAGGACAAGCAAGCCCTCCAGCGTCTGACGGAAGCTGCGGAGAAAGCCAAGATTGAGCTGTCCAGCGTGACTCAGGCAGAAATCAACCTGCCCTTTATCACGGCAACTCAGGATGGGCCAAAGCACCTGGATACCACCCTGACTCGAGCCAAGTTCGAGGAGCTATGCTCTGACCTGATCGATCGCTGCCGCATCCCCGTTGAGAATGCGCTGCGTGACGCTAAGCTCAGCAAAACCGATATTGACGAAGTGGTAATGGTGGGTGGTTCAACCCGCATTCCTGCGATTCAAGATTTGGTCAAGCGCATTCTGGACAAGTCTCCCAACCAGACCGTAAACCCTGATGAAGTTGTAGCCGTAGGTGCTGCAATTCAGGCGGGTGTACTGGCGGGTGAAGTGAAAGACATCCTGCTGCTTGACGTCACTCCGCTGTCCCTGGGTGTGGAAACCCTGGGTGGCGTGATGACAGCCATCATCCCTCGTAACACCACCATCCCCACCAAGAAGTCGGAAGTCTTCTCTACGGCGGCTGATGGCCAGACCAACGTGGAAATCCACGTTCTGCAGGGTGAGCGCCAAATGTCGAACGACAACAAGAGCCTTGGAACCTTCCGCCTGGATGGGATTCCTCCCGCTCCCCGTGGCGTACCTCAAATCGAAGTAACCTTTGACATCGACGCCAACGGTATCCTCAACGTTCGTGCCCGTGACAAAGGTACGGGTAAAGAGCAGTCCATCAGCATCACGGGTGCTTCGACCCTGCCTAAGGATGTTGTGGAACAGATGGTACAGGAAGCCGAGCAAAATGCGGCTGCTGACCAGGAGCGTCGTGAGCGCATCGACGTGAAGAACCAGGCTGACTCTCTGGCTTACCAGGCTGAGAAGCAAATCAGCGAGTTGGGTGACAAGGTGCCCGCTGATGATAAAGCCAAGATCGAGAGCATGACCAAGGATCTGCGGGATGCGATCGCCCAGGAAGACTTCGACCGCATCAAATCCCTCATGGGTGAGCTGCAACAAACCCTCTACACCGTGGGTAGCAACCTCTACCAAGGTGCAGGTGGCGCTCCCGAAGACATGGGTAACGGCCCCAGTCCCAATGGTTCGGCAGATGGATCTAGCTCCTCTGGCGAAGATGATGTGATCGACGCTGAGTTCTCGGAAAGCAAGTAACACAAGTAATTAGGAAGCAGCTGCTTCCTAATTCATCAAAAAAAGCACCCCATTTAGGGGTGCTTTTTTTGATGCAAGAGCTTCTATTCCGTATGCCATATCACCCTGAGCTGGGATTATCCAACATGTGAAAGATGCACTTCATGCATGGATTTTTTACCCTGGCTTAAGTAGGGTGGGCGATCGCCCATCTTCCATAAAACGCTTCGCCTTCTCTCTTACAATGCCGGAATCTCTCTGGTACTTTCTCCCCTTTATTGTCGTAGCCCTTGTTAGTGGCGGTATTGGGGCATTTCTCTATGCCGTTATCACGCCTCACTTCAATTACAGATTTACGATCGCGCAACGGATCGATATTCTGCCCAAGTTTGACGCGCTGTATGGGGCAGAAGAGCTGCGATCGCAACTTACCTTTTCCAACGGAAAGCAGTCTTACCCCTATTCCGACTTACATGTGGTTCAGGTCGAAATGACGAATGAATCACCTCACAATTTTGATAACTTCGAATTCGGAATTAATCTGCCATCCCAGGCAACTATGGTCTACATTGAAGCTCAATCTCCCGATCGCCATCGTCTGGTCAAAACACTGACTCCACTTACTTTTGAGCAACCCCAGTCACAAGTTGATATCAACCTGCAACCTTTTAATCGAACCGACACCTATCGGTTTCGGCTACTGCTGCTGGCTGCTGAAGGGTGTCCCCCTTCCGATCAGATTACGTTGACGTCGGCAGAGGCTGTTCGTTTTGTTAATCTGCCCAGTACTGAGCAGATTTTGAAGAAGGCAGCTAAATCTGTGGCACTACCGTTGGGGCCTTTTAAGCTCTCTTTTCGTTGATGTAAGTCTTGCTTGGGGACGCGTCGCTCCCCAAACCCCTCGTCTGGGGGACGGACTGGCCCGTCCCCCAGACCCCCTTGGCCAAGGAGGTTTTGCAGAGGTGTTGTTAGGCCGCTTCGCATCTGTGGGGTTTGGATCAGGTTTGGGTGGTGTGTTTCTGTATGTAGCAAAATCTTTAAACCCAGGGTGTTGTTAGCAATGGCTTTGCACCGCTATTGACGTCCTGGGTTTTGGGCGAAGTTTAATAACACTCAAAAGTAATATTTATCTTCTGCCGATCGGTAGAACTATGGGCTATGGTGAGAGGAAACTCTACGGTTAGGCGCTAAGCCCTACTACCCTCTCAGGAATTGCCCCATGAAAAAAGTATTTCTCACCTTCTTGTTTTGTGTGGGGCTGCTGGTGGCCCTGGGTAGTTTTTCGGGATTGGCCAATCGGGGCACCTATGAGTCCATTGTGTTGGACTTTCGGGAGGATTTATCGGCTGGGGAATTGGAGCAGGAGTTGGGGGCGATCGCCCACCAATTTCACATCACCCCCCATCCCAACAGCATTTTTTCTGAAGCCGATCATCTTTACATTGTGGAAGGGGATGCGGAGACATTGCGGGCTCTGCGGCGATCGCCCCTCAAATCTCTCACGGAATCCATTAGCCCAAACTACGTCTATCAAGCATTAGGAGCACCCAACGACCCTGACTATCCCAAACAGTGGAACTTCCGTAGCATCAACATCGAACCGGCCTGGGATGAAACCAAGGGCCGTGGCACAACTGTCGCTGTGATTGACACGGGCATCAGCCGCGTACCTGATATGGAGCAGACCCAGTTCGTGGCGGGTTACGACTTCGTGAATGACCAGGAGGAGGCAACCGATGACAACGGCCACGGCACCCACGTTGCTGGAACCATTGCTCAATCGACGAACAACAATCTTGGGGTGGCTGGCATTGCCTACGAAGCCGCATTGATGCCTCTAAAAGTGCTGGGCCAGGGCGGTGGTGGCACGGTAGCCGACATTGCTGAAGCGATTCGGTTTGCGGCAGACCATGGTGCGGATGTCATTAATATGAGCCTGGGTGGCGGTGGGGATGCCGATGTGTTGCAGGAGGCGATCGCCTATGCCCACGATAAGGGGGTTGTGATTATCGCCGCTGCGGGTAATGCTGCAGCAAATTCCGCCGATTACCCAGCCCGTTACCCCCATGTCATTGCAGTTTCAGCACTAGACTCCAGTGGATCGAAGACTCCTTATTCCAACTTCGGAGCCGGGGTGGATATTTCCGCACCTGGTGGCGTGTTGAAGGAGGATGACCTGAGTGGCGGCATTCTGCAAAATACGATTAACCCGGAAACTGGCGAACCCGTTTACCTGTCCCTGCAAGGAACTAGCATGGCGGCTCCTCATGTAGCCGCAGTTGCAGCCCTGGTGAAGTCTGTGGGTATTGAGGAGCCGGATGCGATCGCCGACATTCTCAAACAATCTGCCCGCGTGATCAGCGACGACCAACTCAACCATTTTGGTGCCGGCCAACTCGATGCCGACGCAGCTGTGAAGCTGGCACTCAAGGGCCAGATCACGCCCCGAGACTTCTTCCGCTGGCTCAAGGAAAATGGCTATCTCAATCTACGCTTCTGGCTGGATGGCGGAGCTGTAGCTTTGCCACCGAAGCTGGGCATGGTCATTGGTTCTTACTTGTTTGCTTGGCTCCTGCGGAATTACCTTCCCTGGTTTAGCTTCTCCCTTTCCAGTGGCCTGGTGTTGGGCAGTTCTGGGCTGTTCTTTCTGCGGGGATTGTATGTGTTTGACCTACCGCAGGCTCCCTTCCGAGTGCTAGGAAGTTCCCTTCCTGAGTTGGGCAGTGCTTTACAGGCCAGCCCCATGCTCAATCCATTCACGGCCAGTCTATTGATTCCGCTAGTTCTGGTGGCCTTACTATTGGGGCATCCCTCTCTTAAGTGGTTTGCGGTGGGAGCCGGGTTGGGGGTAGCCTCGTGTCTGAGCATCAGCGCTCTGATTGATCCGGGGATGATGCTGTTGGGAAGTGGGGCGATCGCCCGCATGTTCCTCTTCGTCAATGCAATTCTCTGCTTTGGAATTGCAACCCTGGCTGCAAAAGCAGCTGCTCACTCAAACGCATAATCTCATCTAGCCCTACGCGCTTAGAACACAGAGTAGGTTGTTGGAGGACGAAACCGTCAGTTTTATACGCCAACAACCTACTTCAGCAACTCGGAGGTATGAATCATGAGCTTACAGGCCGAAGGCACAGTCAAGAAGTCCTTGATGGGCATGGGCACCTGGACATTAGTAACCGATGGTCAAACCTACGAAATTCACAAAGGTGCACCCGATGGCTTGCTTGTAGAAGGACAAAAGGTCAGAGTTAATGGCGAGGTGCGAAAGGATGTCATGACGATGGCGATGGTTGGCCCCGTGTTAGACGTGAAATCCTTTGAGCCCATGGGCTAAGCCCCAAATATGGAGATTTCCAGATAAGAACTTCCCCATTATTTGGGAAAAAGGCGCGGCTTCGCCGCGCCTTTTTCCCAAATAATGGGGATATTGTTTCCCAGAAATCTCCTATGGCCCAATTAAGGGGTTCAGCAAAGCTGAACAGAGTAATGCATATCACTTGCTACGAAAGTGATGACGATATCGCTGACGTAACTCATAAGCTCCTAACATCAGTATCGCAACGCTGAAGGGAAGAAAATAATAAATAGCTCGGTAAGCCAGTAAAGCACTAAATAACTCATTCGTGGCTACTGGGGGAGAAATCAGAGCTAGCATGACGCTTTCAAACACACCCAGACCGCCAGGCACATTACTAATGATGCCTGCCAATTGCGCTAGCAGATAAATCCCAAAAAAGCCTGGATAAGAGAGAGGGGAAGCAGACGGCAACAGGGTGTAAAGCACAGCGGCGGCCAACGCCCAATCTAAAGATGTAATGACAATCTGGGCCAACGAGAGTTGAATCGGGAGGTGCGGTATTGTCCACCCGGCAATTTGTAGGGAGCGCGCACTGATCACACTCCAGATCAAATAAGCCGTAATCACAATTAGAAATAAAACGCCAATCGGATGAACCGACGAAACAGGTAAATCCAGTAGGGCTGGAATTTCAATGGGCTCAATAACAAAGAGAATGCCACCCACCGAAAATAGCCCAAGCCAAAAACTGATATTGCAAAAAGCAATAATCTGAGCAATCTTAGTCGCAGGAATTTGCCAGGCCGCGTAAAAACGGTACCGAATCGCACTGCCACTTAACAGCGCTAGACCAATGGTGTTACTGATGGCATAGCTCGTAACAGCAGCCAACGCTGTCTTTCGATAGGGCAATGGTTGCCGAATATAGATTGCCGCCAAAGTGTCGTATCCTGTTAGCGTCCAATAATTGAGGAGAGTAAGGGCGATCGCCACCCCCACCAATCCAATCGGAATTGCCTGCACGCTGCTCCAAATTTCTTCAGGAGTATGTTGCCGTAATTGTTGGCGAATAGCCCATAAAGATATCCCAAATAGGCCAAAACCAAGAATTACTGGAAACCAGTGCGCATAGTGCTGAAACCTTTGCCGCCAGGAATGCATGATGTATTTGCAAGAATAGAAGTGGGACTTTGTGTACGTCACTAGGCATGTTTAAAGAATTCATTTTCTAGATACAACCTCTATAAAAAATCAATCCTTTAAGCATGATGTCAATTTAATCAGTACGAAATTCTGATCAAAAAAGAATTCACAGACTTGCCACTAACTTGTCATAAGACCGACATACAGACAAACTACTGTAAATATATCAGTCACTCCTCCACTCTCTTACAGGGATATTTCAAATGTTTCAAAAGGGCTTGATTTTTCGGGGTTAAAATCCATAAAAAATTGACCTTTTAAGCATTTCATCAGGCTGTAATTCAACCGTTCATACTCCCTTGAAACGGGAGGATATTTCCTATGCAAACAGGACAATCTGATAATGACAAGTCTCTTCAACCTGAATTTCAACTTGATACCAAAACCCATCAATTGCAGCGCATTTCACGGTTTTCTCCGGGACGAATGGGTAGGGCAATTGGCCTCATTCTATTAGGAGCCGGAATCGCAACAACCGGCCATTATGCAACTTCTTATTTCAGCACTCATCGTTCATCGAATACAATCGTCCAAGAACCAGTCTCTACGACATCCTTAACTTCCGCACCTGCACTCCCCCCTTCTAATTTTATTGCCAATGTGGTGCAGGAGGTCGGTCCTGCGGTTGTTCGGATTGATGCGGCCCGTACCGTCAAAACCTCTCAGCCCGAAGTATTTAACAACCCTCTATTTCAACAGTTCTTCGGTCGCCAGATGCCAACCCCACCTTCGCAACAAATTGAGCGCGGTGTGGGCTCTGGGTTTATCGAAACATCGGATGGGCGAATTATCACGAATGCCCATGTGGTCGAGGGAGCCGATACCGTACAGGTGACGTTGAAGGACGGCCGCACCTTTGAAGGCAAAGTGCTAGGGGCTGACCCGGTAACGGATGTTGCCGTTGTTCAAATTAAGGCGAATAACTTGCCTACCCTCAAGTTCAGTAACTCCGATGCGCTGCAACCGGGGGATTGGGCGATCGCCATTGGCAACCCTCTGGGACTGGATAACACCGTCACCATGGGCATCATCAGCGCCACAGGTCGTTCCAGCGGCCAGGTGGGGATACCAAACGAACGGGTCAACTACATCCAAACAGACACAGCAATCAATCCGGGTAACTCAGGTGGACCGTTGCTCAACCAGAAGGGTGAAGTAATTGGGATGAACACCGCTATCATTCAGGATGCTCAAGGAATTGGGTTCGCCATTCCGATCAACACGGTCAGCCGCATTGCCGACCAGTTGGCTGATCATGGCAAGGTAGAACATGCCTATCTGGGTGTCCAGATGATTACGCTATCGCCCCAGATGAAGCAGGAAATTAACAACAACCCTAACAGCGGACTCAGTGTGAATGACGAGCAGGGAGTGCTAGTCGCAAAAGTCATGCCCAATTCTCCAGCAGAACAAGCAGGGCTGCGATCGGGAGATGTCATCCACAAAGTCAATGGTCAAGAGGTGACAGACGGAGCGCAGATCCAACAAATTGTCGAATCCAGTGGAGTAGGTAGCAACCTGCAAATGATACTGAACCGCAATGGCCAAGAGCAAACCCTCTCCATTAAAACGGGAATGGTACCTGCACAAAACCAACCGGACGAATAGCCGCTGGATCACTCAAACGGACAGAAGAAACTAATTTTTTCGTGCGGATGACGCACGAAAAAATTACTCAGATTTTGTACCAACTAGAAGGCGATCTTTTTATCGCGACACCTGGCGACTCCACAATTTCGACTTGAAATACAACGGTCCCAGGGTTCCGTACCCATCACTGCTGAGGCAAGAGTGCAGCGTATCCACCTTCCTCTCAAAGATAGGGGAGTTGGAATTGCACCGCAGGATCTCGCCTGTGTGTTCGATTGTTTCTCGGAACCGAGCAATTGCGTATCGTATCCAATTTAAGATGTGAATTGGGGTTGGCGATCGATTGGGCGATCGCCATTCACCACGGAGACAGTCTTATCAAATAGCTGACGTTTCAAATTCTCGTGTTGGTTGTCTCTCTCCTGCCTGTTCAATTTGCTTCAAACTATTCAGGGAGAGCAGTCCAAAACCAACTTTCGATGCAATATCCAATAGCGTATATCCCATTGTTTCATAGCCCTGGCTGAGAATACTCAACCCTGTGCTACTCAAAATCCAGACGACCGGATAAAGCGTCCACAAAATGACATGCACACTCAAGAGCTTACGAAAAACCTTACGAGAACGAGGATGTTTACGTTCAGCCTCAATACGGTAGGGTTTTACCAGTAGATAAAGTGTTGCTAAAAACGCTGCACAACTCACAACATACCAAACATAGTTGATTGGTTTGGGTGACATTGTGGCAGCAAAACCCGTCAGAATCATGTAGGTATTTGCCCCCAGCAAGCTACCCGTAACAGCAACCGTACTGCGGCCTAAAAAGGCTAAATCTAACAGTAATAAAGGCGTCGACATAAACCAGGTGACATAGCGAACCCAGAAGGTCGGACGACCATAAACCTCGCTTTGCCCTTGCCCCATTGCCATTGCTAGATAAAGCCCAGCAGCAATTACGCAAATAAAAAAGTTCAGGATAAATAGGATTTTCCAGCGTTCACTTTGAGCTTGGGCAGCCCCAAATCCAAACAGCACGGAGCCAAGCGCCATGCTAATGACTCCAGTCCACAACCAGGTTTGAACCATAGTGTTATTTCAAAGTAGGAGGAATTTCTTCTACCTAGTTTCTTAAGTTTCTTAAACTTTCTCCATAGTTCAGAAGATAGATATTGGGTACATTCCACTTTTGCAAATTTGGAAACTCACTGTTGTAAGTGAAGCGGGCTTCGCCCGCTTCACTTACAAAATATTCTGGACAGTTTTTGTGAAACCCTTGATTTTGCGCGCGTGAAGCGCACGCAAAATCAAGGGTTTCACAAAAACTGTCCGAACTGATGTTACAAAAGTGGAATGCAACCTAGATATTCGTATCCATGTGGATAGTTTTGTAAATCTTTGATTTTGTGCGCTATATATAGCCTGACACAATCTAGCAAGCAAGGTTATTTGTGACAAGCCACGTGCACAACGTTTTTCACAAAGAACTCTGCCACTTCAAGCGTGTAGTACTACACACAATTAAGAGGCTATTTACTCGGTGCGGTAGGTACCTGAAAAGGGTACTCTTCATTCATTTTTTGGGAAACCGATGGGTGCAAGCCGTAACTAAGGAAGCAAGCAACAACGCTTCTCCGAATCACAAGAAGGACATCTATCATGCAAGCATCTGCCCCCAATACCCGCCCAGAAATTCTCTGCCACCAACTGCCAATTCTGCGCCGCAATGACCAACAAAAAAGAGCCGATGAAAATATCAAAGTTCTCCAACGGCTTCTGAACGGTTATAACTTCAAACTTCAAGTTGATGGGTTCTTTGGCGCTAAGACAGAAGCCGCTGTGATGACCTATCAAGAGCGAGGCAACGACCATAATCCCTACATGTTGGTTGATGGCATTGTTGGGCCTCAAACCTGGGAATCGTTGGGAGCTTGTATTATCGTTGGGTGTTAATTTCTCTAAAGGATTTCGGAGCAAGAGATAAACTCCTTGCTTTGTTTAGTTTTGCCAGAGCGAAACCAAATGGGGCTGTAGTTTTCCTGCGGAGAGGGGAGGCGATCGCTTACCCTGGATATAGGTTCTTTTGTTCGCCCTATGTCCTACGAGCCGCTGCACCACAAATATCGTCCCCAGACCTTTCGGGAACTGGTAGGCCAGGAAGCGATCGCCACCACCCTCAGCAACGCTCTGCGGCAGCGGCGGATCGCACCTGCCTATCTATTCACCGGAGCCCGGGGAACAGGGAAAACCTCCAGTGCTCGCATTTTTGCTAAGTCGCTGAACTGCCTCAGCTCAGACGCCCCCACGCCATCTCCCTGTGGAAAATGTGAGGTGTGCCGGGCGATCGCCCTCGGCTCTGCCCTGGATGTCATCGAGATCGATGCCGCTAGCAACACCGGGGTTGATAACATCCGCGAACTGATTGAACGAGCGCAATTTGCCCCCGTTCAGTGTCGTTACAAAGTATATGTAATCGACGAGGTTCATATGCTCAGTAATGCGGCATTCAACGCATTACTGAAAACATTGGAAGAACCGCCTAATCAGGTTGTGTTTGTGTTAGCAACCACGGACCCCCAACGGGTTTTAGCAACCATTATTTCTCGGTGTCAGCGATTTGATTTTCGTCGCATTCCCCTGGAAGCGATGGTGGCGCATTTGGGAACAATCGCTCAAAAAGAAGGCATTCCCATTACGGACGACGCCATTCAGTTAGTGGCGCAGTTGTCCCAGGGAGGCTTGCGGGATGCTGAAAGTTCGCTGGATCAGCTCAGTCTGCTGGATGGGGAGATTACCCCTGAGCGGGTTTGGGATCTGGTGGGGGCGGTGCCCGAGCAGGATTTGCTGGCTCTGATGGGGGCGATCGCCCAGGATCAACCAGAAGCCCTGATTGATCGGGTCCGTCAACTTATGGATCGGGGTCGTGAACCGAGCATTGTGTTGCAAAACCTGGCAAGCTTTTATCGAGATTTGTTAATTGCCAAAACCGCTCCTGACCGCGGCGACCTGGTTACAGTCACCGCGCAAACGTGGAAGGCCATGGTGGACTTTGTCTCTACCCTATCCGTCGCCCTCTTACAGCAAGGGCAGCAACACCTCCGGAGCAGTGAGGCGCAGATTCGCAACAGTGCCCAACCACGGTTATGGCTGGAAGTAACCCTGCTGGGGTTATTACCATCGGCGATGGCAACCGTTGCGCCAGTCCCGGCACCTGGCATTGCAGCGCAGGCGGGAATCCCTGCGACTCGGGTGGCTCCACCACCGACTCCCGTAGCCCCAGCCCCAGCGGCACAGGCGGCTCCGGCACCAGCACCCACTGCCCGTCCCGCTGCTACAAGCCCAAGTCCGGTAGCCGCCGCGTCTCCTCCCGCCGCGCCCGTCGCTAAAACGACAGCCCCACCCCCGGCGCCAGAAACCGATGCAGCTCCGGTACCGATGACGTTGCCGGAACCGACGCCCGTGGAAGTGGCTGCTACAGTGTTGCATCTGGAACAAACCTGGCAGCAGGTGCTGGGATTGGTGCAACCCAACTCCACTCAAATCTTGTTGCGGCAGCAGTGTTTTCTCCTAGCCTATAGTGGGCAGGAAGCCCGCATCGGCGTAAAAGCCGCACCCCTGCTAAAAATTGCCTCTAGCCGCCACGGCAATATTGAAGCTGCTTTCGAACAATATGCGGGGCACCGCGTCCGAGTCACACTAGAGGTAGCCGAACCCCTCCAACCCGGAACTCTCCCTACAACAACGGCAAAACTCAGCACTTCCGCTCCCACACCCCCAGCTCCGGCTACCCCCTCGCCTCCACGACCTGCTGTGATTGCAGAAGCCGTACCTAACGCTGGACGGGTGGCCGCGATCGCCCAACCTCCTGCCCCTATCGCAACTCCCGAACCGGATCGCCCAGCCGCTCTGGAACCCGAACCCATCTCCATGGCGCCGCCCCCCATTGCTTCCCGGTGGGATGAAGACCCTCTGGTGCGAGCCGCCAATAACGTGGCGTCGTTCTTCAACGGCCAGGTGATTCGTTGGGATGAGGCCGATGTGTTACCTGGTGGCAAGCTACCCGGAGATGACTGGGCCGACGAAACGTCTCTGGGGGATGAAGGGGATGATGTCCCCTTCTAACGCATATAGACTTCCTGCACGAAGTCTACTGTTTTTGTGAGTTGGAGAAGCTGGCTACACCAGCTTCTCCAACTCACAAAAATAGAAAACCTCAGTTCGAGATAAGCCAAAATAAGCGTTTTCGAGTGCCGCGCGTTGCGCGGCACTCGAAAACGCCCTTAACCCGAACTCAGGTTAGAAAAATGGGCATCGCACAAAGTGCGACGCCCATTCTATTTGTGAAGCCTGGATTGAGACGTTACAGACCTGGATTATTGGAGTCTAAGGTCGTGTAAGCCCCTGTGATCGCATTCGGCAAATTCGGGACATTGTTGAAAATTGAACTACCAACACGCAGTGTACCTACTCCATTAAAGATTGCACCGCCTGAAAGCGATCGCAGACTCGATTGGTTGCCCTGGAAATCGGCAAAGCGCACCTCAACGGTGCCCTGGTTATTGTAGATACCGCCGCCAGAGCCATCCGTTCTGTTGGTGGCGAAAATAACCCGGTTATCTGCCGTACCCGTGATGTTCACGGTTGCTCCGGTGTTATAGAGGCCGCCTCCAGAGCTTTGGGCAAAGTTGTTCTCAAAAAGAGTCCCTTCAAACAGGTTGACGGTACCCGTCCCAATTCCCAGGCCGCCCCCAGAGGCTCCACCAACGGCCGTCGCATTATTATTCGAGACCGTTGTATTACGCAAGGTCAGGGTGCCGTTGCTGTGGTAGATACCACCGCCCAGGCTAGCTGCGTTGTTGCTGATAATCATACCTTCCAGGGTGAGGTTGCCCCCGTTGTTGAAGATGCCACCGCCATTGCCGTTGCTCAGCAGTCCACCGGAGACCGTCAACCCTCGCAGCGTGGCTGTAATCCCATTGTTGAGCTGGAAGATACGAAACTCAGTCGTACCGCTACGGCGCACTGTCAGGTTATCCGCGCCGGGGCCGTCGATGGTCATGTTGCGGGTGATCGCAGGTAAAGCCGAGCCCAAGTTGATCTCTCCATCCGCCCCCTGACCCTCAAACGTAATGGTGGGATTGGCAATGGATGCTGCAGTGTTAGCAGCCAGAATCGCCTGTCGCAGCGAGCCGGCTCCACTGTTGTTGGTGTTGGTCACGACACCATCGTCATTGAGGATCGTTCCTATCACGGCATCCGGGGTTGTGATGCCATAACCCGACCCGGCGGTCAGGGTCAGGTTAACGGTTTCATTGTTTTCGATAGTCAGCAGGTCAGCGGTGGGCAACAAGGTCAGGGTAGCCGCTTCCTGGCCTGGAGCAAAGGTGATGGAACCCGTGGTGCCATTAAAGGAAAATGTTTGACCCGTGGAGCTAACGGTGTAATCTCCAGTCTGACCAAAGAGTGCAGTACCGGCGGTGCTGAAGGTGACTGTCAGAGCACGCCCCGTAAAGCCACTCCGGGTGAAAGTGTAGACAATACCCTCGCCGCTATCCTCCCGAACGGCGTCAGAAACGCTGAGGGCAATGCTAGCGTCATCGTCTGTGATGGTGCCAATTACAGGCTCTGTTGTTTCGGCCACATAGCCATTCCCCTCTTGCACCTCCAGGCTAATGGTGCGATCGGGCTGAGGCTGAGAGTTAGGAGTGGGCCTGATAGTCAGCGTCCGGCTGGTCACTCCAGCGGCAAAGGTCACAGTGCCACTGGTGCTATTAAAGGTATAGGTGGTACCTGTTGGTGCCGTCACCTGGTAGTCTGTGCCGAGCGTAGCACTGCCCCCTACATTAAAATCCACCGTCACTGGGCGATTCAGGAAGCCGCCTCGGGTAAAGGTTACCGTTAGGGGAGCATTGCTATCTTCCAGCACGCTTTCAGGGGTGATCGCCACCTGGATGCTGCTATCGTCATTGGTAATCGTGCCCGTCGCCGTCGCGTTGCCCCCAACCAGATAAGAGCTTCCCTCTGTAACAGTTAGCACAACCGTTTCATCAGGTTCTACGAGGTTATCAGCCGTAGGAGTTAGGGTTACCGTCTTGGTGGTCTCACCCTCCGCAAAGGTAACGGTACCCGAGGTGCCGGTGAAGGTAACATCTGTAGAGTTGGTCGGGGCAGTATAGTCACCCTCAGGCCCAAACGTGGCAGTCCCCCCGACTGTGAAGTTAACGGTTGCCGTCTGGCCAGTAAAGCCACTGCGCGTGAAGGTATAAACCAGACCTACACCACCGTCCTCAAGAACACTGGTGGGTTGTACGGCAACAGCAACTTCGCTCTCATCGTTGCGAATAGTACCGACGGCTGGAGTTGTATCCGCCACATAGCCTGTACCATTGCTCAACCGCAGCGAAACAGTCTCATCCTGCTCCAGCAGCAGATCGGTCACGGGGCGAATGCGCAGCTCACGGGTTGACTGGCCTTCTGCAAAGGTGATGGTACCCGTGGTACCCGTCAGGGTAAAGGTTGTGCCGTCGGGCGCGACGACTTCATAATCATTCGTGGCTCCAGCGATCGCCGTTCCCTGAAGGGTAAAGCTGACCGTGATTTCACGCCCCACAAAGCCCGTACGCGTGAAGGTATAGACCAGATCTCCACCCCCATCCTCAAAGACGGCATCGGGGGCGATCGCCACACTCACCTGGGCCTCATCATCAACAATCGTCCCCGTTGCGGCGCCATCCCCTTCAACGGTGTAGCCCGTTCCCTGCTCCAGGGTCAGAATTACGGTCTCATCTTCTTCGGACACATTATCAACGCGCGGGGTTACCGTAATCGCCGCCGACGCCACTCCTGCCGGAAGCGTCACCGAGCCGGTGCCATCTGTTCGGATCGTGCCGCCTAAGACCGTATAGTCAACGCCACGAGACGCCGTTCCCCCCAGGCTAAAGTTAATGGTCAGAGGGTCACGAATAAAGGTGCTACGGGTCAGGGTAAAAATGATGGGTGTACCGCCATCCTCCCGGCTACTGGTGGGAGAAGCCGTTATTGTAACGGGCACAGATGGCGCGGGTACTGTTACCTGAAAGCTCCCTAAACTGCCTCCGACACTGTAGTTACCCTGGGTATCAAACACCTGACCTCGTCGCAATGTCACCTCATAGGTGCCATCCTCATTGGCATCCCAGGTACCACCAGGAGCATCCAATGTGTAGGTGGCCGTCACAGAGGTCGGGCTGTTGACCACAACGTTGGTAGCCCTCGCAAGCTGCTGGAAGCCATTTGGCCCTGTCACCAGGATGTCACGGTCATTAATGCTACGAGCATCAATGCCGCTAGCATCAGCATACTGAATGGTAAAAGTTTGGGTGGCAACGTCCGCCTGAGTAATGTTAGTCACCTGAAAATTAGCAAAGGTGGGCCGAGTCACGTCTCGCGCTGGCAACGTTGCCGAACGAAAATCAGTTGCTGTAATCAGCCGAGGAGCCACGCCGCGCAAAACGGCCAGATACTCTCCCGTCCCCCGTAGTCGAATAACCGTGCTGCCAGCAAGATTGCCCGTTCCCGCACTGATGATGAGCGATTGGAAGCGCAGTCCACTCGCGAGTTGAATGACGTCAGTGTTGTTTCTGAAGTCAAGAATTTGGTCGGCAGCATTCTGGTTCGCTCCGCCCCATCGTGGCGCAAGCACGAATGTGTCCTGACCCGCTCCCCCTACCAGGATGTCGGTGCCAATCCCCCCATAGATCAGGTCAGATCCTGCCCCCCCGTCAATGCGATCGTTTCCGGCATCGCCCGAGAGAATGTCATTGCTTGTACCGCCCAAAATGTTGTCGTTTCCAGCATCGCCATAGATAGTGTCAAGGCCATCACCACCATCAAGCTGGTCGTTTCCGCCGCCCCCCCGCATCAAGTCACGGCCAAGATTGCCATACATGACATCATTTCCGGCCTCACCCAGAACAATGTCGTTGCCATCTTCTCCAAAAATAAGGTCAGCCGAGGAAAGACCGACCAGAAAATCTGTTTGCTCAGTGCCAATGATGCTAGCCATGGACGATTTACCTTAACGATGTAATGAAAAGTGACGAGTTCAGCGGTACATAGGGCAGGCGGGAGCTACACACTGTCTCCAGGAGCCATAAATATTGAGTATTGCCCGTGTTATTTCAGAGGGCTGGGTCCCTCAAAGCTGTTTTTTTGATTTGAGCCCATGCTTCTGCAGCTTGAGGGGATAGAATTCGTGCTTTTTCAAGCTAGCGTTCTCATCCCTTAATAAGTTTAAAACGGGCTTAACTGGGGCATTTTTTCTGGTATTCAAAGTACTTCAACGTTTGGGATTCACTACGAAAAAATCCTACTGAATTCACTTTTAGGATTAAACTCTAGCAAACACAGCCCTCATGAGAGAGAAGTTCTAGCGTTTTTTAAACGTGTTATGCATGAAAAGTTTGTTTTTCTTAAAAATGATTCAGGCAGCAAACCATCCTCAGAATAATCTGCCTCTTATATATAGCAACAGCTATTAAACTTGCGCTATCTTTTTCTATGTTTGATACAGTATCTTCCGATTGGCTGAGAGAGATGGATGTGGAACTTCGTCCCACATCCATCTCTCTCAGCCATTCTCATTTTGGAATCCAATCCGAAAATAGCCCGCCTTCGGCGGACTATTTTCGGGCTTCAAAGCTGAGAGTTCGTGCCCGAAGGGCGCGAACTCTCAGCTTTGAAGCCCATATTGCTATAAAAAGCGCAGCAATTCTCATTTTGAAATCAG
>NZ_JACJOO010000069.1 GCF_014695575.1 Leptolyngbya sp. FACHB-8
CCAGGCTCTCCGTCACCGTGACTTGAAAAGGACGTCCTGTCATCGCCCATCACCTCAAAGAGGACTCTTCTAGTTTGGCGCAGCTTCATATTTGTTTGGTATCAGGTTAAATAGTGTTCTAGGCCTGTGGATGGGGTGAAAGGGGCACTTCGTACCCTTTTCACCCCATCCACAGGTTTGAAACATGACCTCTACCTAAAACATGAGATCCATCTTTGGATTGAGAAGTAGGTATATAGGGAGAGAGCGAAGTGCAAAAATCGACACTTCTACTTATCCCACCCTGACGTTAAGATAATTAAGAAAAAATAAACGCTGGCTGATTTTCCTTTTTTAGAAATAAAGATTCGGTAAGTTCAACCCCTTGGACATAAAGATTCTGGTGTTGCCAGAGTTAATATCAGGGTTTGCACGGCCCTCCCAAATGAGGCGCTGTTCAAGGGTGAGTTAAATTAGCTTCTACAGATCCATTTGGATTGGCAGGACTAAAAAATGGCGGATCAGCCTTCTTTCCGTCGGTTCCTCCTGATGCGGTTGCTGGTTTTCAGCATCCCAATTTTGCTATTGGGAATGGGAGTGACCTACCGCAAAACTCGGGCTACGCTCCTGGAAACTGCTCACCTGCACCTGACGGAGCGGGCAATTCGGCGAGCCGACGGCATCCGGGCCGACCTGGAAGCCGTTAAAACCCAACTGGCGATCGCCAGCCAAACCCAAACTGTGCAAAGTAGCCATCCCCAGATTGCTCAGGCTTACTTGCTATCGCTGTTGCAGCAATTTCCCTCGCTGATCTGTCTGCAATTAATGGACCTAAGTACCCAGGAATTAGTCGAAACGACCTGTGGAGCCCAACCCATTACTACAACCCCGCCTGAACCCTGGGGCATTCAACAACCGCTTGGATCTTCCCCCTATTCTCTAGCGGTCGTCCGTGCCGCGTCCCGCTTCCCTGATCCGCCCGATGCAAAGCGTTCTCTGGAGGTGGTCGTCAGCGTACCGGTGTACGATTCTAGCGGCAAGCTGATGTATATGCTCAGTGGGCAGACCGCGCTGCAAGCCGAGCAGTACACCAATCCCCTGGGGTACACTATTGTGCTGGATCAAAAAGGCACCATTCTGGCCCACCCCCTCAAAAACTGGGCCGGACACCATGCCCTGGAAATGGGGGATCGCAATTACCAGGCTCTCCTCAAAAACATTCAAAATATTCACTCTTCACCCGGAACGGAACCCCTGGTGGAGATGATGGGCGATCGCTCCCAATGGTTAGTGGGGGCCAGCCCGGTTTCTATTATGGTTAGCCCCAGCGAAAGTCAAACGTGGACGGTGCTCTCCGTTACACGGCTGGAGGATGCGCTTTATTCTCTCAATTCCATCACGCAAACCCTTGCCATCCTCACCATCGGTTTGGTGCTAGCCAATCTATTTGCCAGCATCTACACAGCACGGGGATTAGCCCGCCCCATTGAAAAATTGGGGGATTATGCCCGTCAAATTCAGATGGGAGCACCCGAACCTGCCCCACCTCACCAACTCGGTGTTCAGGAGTTAAATCAACTGGCCGACGTGTTGAATGACATGGTGGAACGGCTAGAAGAGCGCGCTACAGAGCTTGAAACCGCCTGGCAAACGGCAGAAGCCGCCAACCAGCTCAAGAGCGAATTTCTGGCTACCACGTCCCATGAATTACGGACGCCACTCAACGCCATTATTGGCTGTCTACAACTGGTCGCAGATGGCTACTGTGATAGCCCAGATGAAGAACGAGAACTTCTACGGCAGGCCGAAAAAGCCGCCCTACACTTGCTCAAAGTCATTAACGACCTGCTGGACATCCGAAGTATTGAGGCTGGCAGCATCCGTCTCTACCTGGAGAATGTCAATGTCTGTCAAATTTTGAGCGAGGTTATTGAGATAGAGCAGGTTGAGTTACAACGCAAACATCTGACCCTTCAGGCTCCTGATCTGAACCAACCGATTCTGGTACGGGCCGATGCCGGCCGTTTGAAGCAAGTGGTGCTCAACGTTGTTGCCAATGCAATCAAGTTCACAGATACCGGGCACATCACTATTACCACTCACCTTGAGCCTCGCATTCCAACCCCGTCACCCGATCTCATAACTGAAAAATCCGATGGAGTAGAACAGCCCTTCATCATCATTACCGTTAAGGACACTGGGATTGGCATTGCCCCTGATCAACAACAGAAACTGTTCCGTCCCTTTGTCATGGCTGACGGCTCAACTACCCGCAAATTTGAAGGAACGGGCCTGGGCCTGGCGATCTCTCGCAGCTTGATTGAACGCATGGGAGGCACCATCAGCCTTTACAGCGAAGGGTTGCAGATGGGTACCTGTGTCGAAATTGCCCTGCCCATCCTGGAATTGCCGGCGGCTGGACGTGGGCAAGATCCAGCGAGCGAATCCATGGAGTCGGTCGTCTAGGGAAGCGCTGCTCCTCAAATACCCAGGCGCATGACTTTCCCCCAGATGCTCTAGACTGAGATACGAATTGGCATATCAAAGGAATCCCTGGTCATGCGACTGTCGCAAATGCTTTTTGTCACCCTACGGGAAGATCCGGCTGAGGCGGAAATTCCCAGCCATAAGCTGTTGCTGCGGGCAGGCTATATTCGGCGCATTTCTAGTGGGATCTATGCCTACCTGCCGTGGATGTGGCGAGTTTTACAGAAGGTATCGCAGATCGTGCGGGAAGAGATGAATGCTACTGGGGCACAGGAGTGTCTGCTGCCGCAGATGCAGCCCTCAGAACTGTGGCAGGAGTCGGGCCGTTGGGATACCTACACCAAAGCCGAGGGCATTATGTTTGCCCTGACAGATCGGCAAAAACGCGAAGTGGCTTTGGGGCCGACCCATGAGGAAGTGATTACAGCGATCGCCCGCGATATGATTCGCTCCTATCGCCAACTTCCCCAACACCTGTATCAAATTCAGACGAAATTCCGGGATGAGATTCGGCCACGCTTTGGGCTGATGCGAGGCCGCGAATTCATCATGAAGGACGGCTACTCCTTCCACACCGATGAAGCCAGCCTGAAGCAGACCTACGCAGACATGGATGTGGCCTACCGCAACATGTTTCGGCGTTGCGGTCTGCGGTTCCTACCCGTAGAGGCAGATTCTGGGGCGATCGGTGGCTCCGGTTCTCAAGAGTTTATGGTGCTGGCGGATGCCGGAGAAGACGAGGTGCTGTACACCGAGGACGGAAACTACTCGGCTAATACAGAAAAAGCGGTGTCTCTGCCTCCCGATGCTGTACCCTCTAGCTTCGACACCTTTGAGAAATTAGAGACGCCGAATACGCCTACGATTGCAAGCCTGGCTGAATTCCTGAAGTGTTCGCCCACCCAAATCGTCAAGAATGTGCTGTATCAGGCTGTGTACGACAGCGGCATGACAGTGCTGGTACTCGTGAGTATTCGCGGTGATCAGGATGTTAATGATGTCAAGATTACCAATGAACTGGTGAAAGTGGCCGGGCAGTTTGGCGGCAACGCACTGCTAGCCCTGACGGTCCCCGACGAGGACGCCCAAGCGAAGTGGGCTGCGAAGCCTCTTCCTCTGGGATACATCGATCCTGGGCTGCCGGATGACCACATTGCCAAGGCCGAAAAAATCTATCCCAAATTCTTGCGGATGGTGGACAAAACGGCTGTGGATCTGAAGAATTTCGTGACGGGTTCTAATGATTCGGGGCACCACGTTGTAGGAGCAAACTGGGGGGTACAGTATCCCTTACCCGAATTGGTGGTGGATGTGCGCACCGCTAAGGCGGGCGATCGCGCCGTTCATGATCCCAACCAAACCCTTCAAAGTGCCCGTGGCATTGAGGTAGGTCACATTTTCCAGCTAGGCACTAAATACTCGAAAGCACTGGGGGCAACTTATACCAACGAGCAAGGGGAAGAGATGCCCCTGATCATGGGCTGTTACGGGGTGGGTGTGTCCCGCTTAGCTCAGGCTGCTGTAGAACAAAACCATGATGCAGATGGCATTATTTGGCCCGTCGCGATCGCCCCTTATCACGCGATTGTCGTTGTTCCTAACATTAACGACGCCGACCAGATGGCTGCTGCCGAGAAGCTTTATACCGATCTCAATGCTGCCGGAGTCGAAACCTTACTGGATGATCGCGATGAGCGTGCCGGGGTGAAGTTCAAGGACTCCGAGCTCGTGGGCATTCCCTTCCGGATTGTGACCGGGCGATCGCTCAAACAGGGCAAGGTCGAAGTGGTCAAACGGGCGACAAAGGAATCGCAGGAGGTTGCTCTAGAAGATGTTGTCCCCACGCTAAAGCAGTGGGTTGGTGAAGCCCTTGCAGGCTAAACAAGCTGATCAAAATTTTGCCAAACACAACAAACAAGGGATGGGGTGGAGCGTTGCTCCACCCCATCCCTTCTGGCTAAATTCGATCGCGTAAAACCATAAATAAGCAGGGTAACTCGTTCCTCTCGGGTACGCTAAGGGTGAAATTTCACATGAGGCAGAACCATGGGCAAACTTATAGCCGTCGTCGCCGCTGTTGGGGTTGGGGTTCTGGTATTCAGTACGTTCAAGAATGTCGCAAAACAGCCTGCAGCACAACCACAACAAGCGGTTGATACCATTAATCGTGCTACTGACAAGCTCAATCAGGCCCAGCAAACTGAGCAACAGCGAGCCGATCAGATTCAGCAGCAAGATCCCTAATACAACGTCAGTTCGGGATAAGCCGAACAGCCCATTATTGCGTGCGCGACGCGCACGCAATAATGGGCTGTTTCGAGTGCCGCGCTTCGCGCGGCACTCGAAACAGCCCTTAACCCGAACTGAGGTTAATACAAGGTCCCTAACACTAAGCGGCGAAGACCCACTCATCTTCAAACAGAGGCAAACCTAAGCCGTCGAGTACCAAAACGTGTTTTAAAGCTCGTAGGAAGTTGTGTTTTTTCGTGCGTTTCATACACGAAAAAACACAACCTTTAAAGCAAGCTCTAGCAGTCTGCCACATAGCAATCAACAAAAACGGTTGGATGAATTATCATCCAACCGTCTGCATCCACGAAACTCTCAACCTATCGGTCAAGGGTTTAAGGAGATTTCCAGATAAGAACTTCCCCATTATTTGGAAAAAAGGCGCGGCTTCGCCGCGCCTTTTTTCCAAATAATGGGGATATTGTTTCTCAGAAATCTCCTAACCAGAGGAGAGCTTTATTTCACTTGGGCTTCAAACTTGGGAGCGTAGGCTTGCAATAGCGTGCTGACCTGACTGAGCACCTCGTCGCTCGTATTCTTACCCAAGACCTGCCGTTCGGGAAAGAATTCGGGTTTATCCAGGCTGCGGGCGATCGCCTCACTCACCTGCTGCGCGATGATGGGGCTGAGTTCTTCTTTGGCTCGACCACGTTGATAGTCGGCCCCTTCCTCCGTGGTGGCATAGAGGGGAGGAAGACGGTTCAGAGCGTAGGCAGCGATGTCACCTAAATCGAGGGTGCAGTCACTCGTCGCTTCAATTTCAGCGACTCGGGCGATCGCCTCAGTCAGCACCAGTTCTTCCATCACGTTAATAAACTGCTTGCGTGGGACAGCCACTACTTCTCCAGTGAGTAGCGCACCCATCAGACGATCGAGGGCCATGTACTCTTCGATGGATAACTCCGAAGCCGTATCACAGATGCGTCCGACTTCCGCTTCCATTGCTGGGGTCAGGTAACCATCCTGAAGGGCCTGTTCCACAATTTTTTCGATACTCATATGCCTCTACAGCTCCACAGCAGGTCAGAACAAGGTGATGTCTGCATCCCTACGGACTTAGTTTTCCCAATCGTTAGGTAATACAACCAGATTAGAGCAGGAATTTTATATTCACTCCTCCGATAGATAGATTGCTTCTGGGTTATCTGCTATTCAAACCCACCCTGACGCCATGGCACGGGGTCGACAGATTTGCCATTAACATAAAGCCCCCAATGTAAGTTGGGCCCGGTAGCGAGGCCAGTTGCGCCAATCGCACCGATGCGTTGGCCGGGCTGCACCATATCACCCTCTTGCACATCGATCCGGCTGAGGTGGATGAAGACGCTGCCGACTCCCTGCCCATGGTCTACCGCGATCGTATTGCCATTCACCCGAAAACCATCTGCAACTCGCCCCACAACCATCACACGCCCTGCCGCAGGAGCGTAGATTGGGGAGCCTGTGCCGCCAGCGTAATCCACCCCTTTGTGGTAGTAGTCTTGGGCAAACTCACCGTTGTAATAACGGCGGATACCATATTCTGAGGAGACACGACCGTCAGCAGGACGGGCAAAGGGGCCACTCCAGAATTTTTGGGGAGAGACAGCTTCCCGGAATTCCCGTAAGCGGTTGAGTTCATAATCTGTGGCCTCCGTGCTGGTGCCACCGCCGACACGAATGCTCTGGGTAGGGAAGCGGCGATTACGCAACTCTACGGCAAAACTCCGTGGTTCCCCATTCAGGGTGAACTGAATTACTTTGCGCCCAGGACGATCGAGCGGAGTAGTCGGGAGTAACGCCCGATAACGATTAGAGCCTACAGGGAAGCTGGAGTAGGAAGCCCCGTCATAGGCGATCGTTGGTGCAGTTCCGTCATTGGTTTGCAGAATGACCGAGATGGTGTCCCCCAGTTGGGGGCTGGTGGGGCGAATGATTACGTCCGAGGTTTGAGCGGGTGTGACGGTTGCGGTAAGGAGGGCGATCGCTCCCACCAGAACGCCCAGCCACCAAAACCGTTTGCCTAGATACTTCCGGATAGCCTGCCAATGCCTGCCTTGAGGAATAACCGTGTTGCGCATAGAGAATGATAGGGTGCTTGGAGTGATTGACCAGAAAGGTAGCATGTTTTGGCCAATCCGGTCGTCTCCTCCTTGGGGAGGACAATTTAAAGTCTTAATTTTGTGGAGTATTGATTGGGTCACCTCTCAGCAATGGGCTGGGAGGCCGAACGGCAATTTTCGATCCAACTCCTCAAAGACCACCATATATAGAGTGCTTTGAGAAGTGGGGTGGACACTTAACGCCAATTGCCACAGCACGAGCCACTTCAAAGCTAAAAACTCTTTAAACCTGCGATCGCTGACACGGTTGGGACCGTTCAAACCCGCTATGCTTTAAAAATGAGAAATTGTGAACATTTCTTATAACTCTTTAATTAAAAACACCATTACGACCCGCCTTACATGCCAGAAGATTTTCGATTAATCGTTGATTTAGTCATTGTTTTTTCAGCAGCGGCAGTAGGAGGGCTTCTGGCAGCACTTCTACGACAGCCGGTTTTGCTAGGTTACCTGGTCGGTGGAGCTCTCGTTGGGCCTGCCGGGTTAGGGCTGGTGAAGGAACTGATTCAGGTGGAAACCCTCGCCCAGTTTGGAGCAGCATTCCTGCTCTTTGCCCTGGGGGTTGAGTTCTCCTTCTCTGAACTAAGTAAGGTTAAGAAAATTAGTTTGGGGGGCGGTGGCCTGCAAATCGCCCTGACAATTCTTTTGACGGCCCTGGTTTCCGTGGTCATGGGGTGGGTCACGTCTCCAACTCAGGGGATTTTCCTGGGAGCCATCCTTTCACTCTCCTCCACGGCGGTGGTACTGAAATCGCTAATGGAGCGAAGTGAAACGGAAACGGCCCACGGGCGGGTCATGTTGGGCATCCTGGTAATTCAGGATTTGGCGCTGGGGTTGATGTTGGCAATTTTGCCCGCCCTGGACAAGCCATCCGAGGAAATTGGGATTGCCATTGGATGGGCACTTGCTAAGACCGGATTACTGGCGTTGGGGGCGATCGCTGCCAGCATCTGGCTCATCCCAGGGCTGCTGCGGCTGCTGGCCCGAACTGAGAGCCGCGAGTTGTTCCTGCTGGGGGTCGTCGCCCTGTGTCTGGGCATTGCGCTTCTGACGGAATCCCTTGGCCTCTCGATCGAAATGGGAGCTTTTATCGCGGGTCTGATGATCTCGGAGGTGGAATACGCTGACCAGACCCTCACCTACGTCGAACCGATTCGAGATATTTTCGCCAGTCTATTCTTTGCGGCGATCGGGATGCTGATCGACCCAGGGTTTATCTGGAATAATCTGGAACTGATTCTAGGATTGGTGGGATTAACCTTTCTGGGCAAGTTTCTTATTATTACGCCCCTGGTACGAATTTTTGGCTATCCCCTTAAAACTGCGTTAATTGCCGGTTTGGGTCTGGCTCAAATTGGGGAATTTTCCTTTGTTCTGGCGAGTCAGGGGCAAACCCTGGGCCTGGTTTCTCGACAGGCTTATCTGTTAATTTTGGGAACCACAGCAGTTACCTTATTGCTGACGCCGTTTGTTCTGCGCCTGATCCCTCGGCTTTTTGCCTGGGCTGAAACAGTTCCCTTACTCAACCAATGGTTGGAGGGCTCCGACCAACCCCTGGAAATTTCCACAGCGATGCCGGAGAAGAATCATGTCGTTGTCTGCGGCTATGGCACAGTAGGGCGCAATATTGTGCAACTACTGCGCGATCACGAGTATCCCGTGGTGGTGGTTGATCAATCTGAGCAGACCATCCAGAAGCTCCGGGATGAGGGCATACCTTATATCTATGGAAACGCTGCCAGTCTGCATGTGCTGGCGGCGGCGGGTGTTGATCAGGCACGGGGGATGGCGATCGCCCTGCCTGACCCAATGAACACTCGCCTCTGCCTGAAGCGCTCTCTGGAACTCGCCCCCGAACTGGATGTCGTGGTGCGAGCCGCTCAGGATAAAGATATTGAGTTGCTTTACCAGCTTGGGGCGAAGGAAGTGGTTCAACCTGAGTTCGAGGCCAGCATTGAGTTGTCCAGTCACCTGCTGGTGGGGACAGGTCTTGCGGTAACGGACGTCGCGCAAGACATGACCGCTATCCGTAACAGTCATTATCTGGAACTGCGTCCGGAGCGATCGCAAGAGGAACTCTCCCGCGACCTGCGCGAAGCCGCCCAAGAAATGAACAACCGTTGGTATACCCTGCCAGAAAACTCACCATTGCAAGGGTTGAGTTTGGAGGAGGCTGATCTGCGCCGGATCACGGGGGTTACTCTGATGGCGATTCACCGGGAAGCTGGGGAGATGGTGGACTACCCTGAAGGCAGCACGGTGATGCAGAAGGGCGATCGCCTACTTATTGTCGGTGACCCCGATGAAATCCACGCCTTCGAGAACCTGGCTACAGGAGAAGCCCCTGTACCGACTAAGGATTTATCCTGTCAATGGGTACGAGTGCCCATGGTTAGCCCAGCGGCGGGCAAAAACCTGGGGGATTTGGCTATTAGCTCAACCTATGGCGTACAAATTCAGGTCATTCGACGCGATGGTAAATTTGTCCGTTTCCCTGATGGCCGGACTGACATCTTAGGCGGCGACCACCTGCTGCTCTGTGGCACTTCAGATCAACTTCAGCAGATTTGCCAGTGGCTCAACTCCACCCATGAAAATCTGCCCGAGGTGGAACCCAGTGTGACCCTAGAGATGCAACACTGAACAAGGCATATTTGATTTTTTCTGATGGATGAAATGCAATCGGCTGCGTCCGATGGTTTGCCCGGAGTGCCCCTAGATTTACCGCTGATTCCCCTTGCCCCACCCAATTTTCGGTCGGGCTTTGTGGGCATTGTGGGCCGTCCCAATGTGGGCAAATCGACTCTGATGAACGAGCTGGTGGGGCAGAAGGTCGCCATTACTTCCCCCATTGCCCAGACGACTCGCAATCGTCTACGGGGAATACTCACGACTTCTCAAGCACAAATCATTTTTGTAGATACTCCGGGTATCCATAAGCCCCATCACGAGTTGGGCCGCGTTCTGGTGCAAAATGCACGAATTGCTATCGACTCCGTTGATGTGCTCTTGTTTGTCGTGGATGGAACGGCAGAGGCTGGTGGGGGCGATCGCTACGTCGCATCTCTGCTCAGTAACACCCAGACCCCTGTGATATTGGGTATCAATAAGGCTGATGTGCAGCCGGGCGATCGCCCTACCATCGACGAAAGTTATCAGGCGTTAGCCGCCGAGCAAGGCTGGGAAGCCGTCAAGTTCTCAGCTCTTACCGGAGAAGGATTAGATAGCCTACAGGCTCGTTTGATTGAACGGCTCGACCCTGGGCCTTACTACTATCCCCCGGATTTGGTAACTGACCAGCCCGAGCGCTTCATTATGGGAGAACTGATTCGGGAGCAAATTCTGCGGTTGACGCGGGAAGAAGTACCGCATTCGGTGGCGATCGCCATTGAGAAGGTGAACGAAAAAGCCAACATTACCGAAGTTCAAGCGAGCATTCACGTCGAACGAGATTCTCAAAAGGGAATTTTGATCGGCAAAAATGGTGCCATGATTCGTGAAATTGGTAGTGCAGCCCGTGAACAAATCCAGAAGCTCATTATGGGCAAGGTCTATCTGGAATTGTTTGTTAAAGTGCGTCCCAAATGGCGGCAATCTCGCTTGTATCTATCTGATCTAGGTTATCGGGTTGAATCCTAATCTCAACTTCTTTTGATTTTGGCTGACCTTGTCATACGTAACCTCAGTTCGGGTTAAGGGCTTTTTCGAGTGCCGCGCTTCGCGCGGCACTCGAAAAAGCCCATTATTGCGTGCGCGTCGCGCACGCAATAATGGGCGGTTCGGCTTATCCCAAACTGACGTTACGTAGCTCAACTAAACACAAACCTAAAAGCTATGCCGCCCGCTTCATGGTCGACACAGATTCTTGGTTTGTGTTTAATTACGCTCACTTGCTAAACCTAAAATCAATTCATTCTATTAATGGAGTCGGGGGGCGATTAGTGCCTCATCGCTCCGTATTAATTAACAGAATGTCATATTAGACTAGAAGCTCTGTCTATCAATCACTAGTTCTAGAATGGCACAACATACTCAGGCTCATCTCACTCGTAAAGTCGAAAAATTCCGCTCTGAAGCCTACAAAGAGCAAAAGCGTGAACAGATGGAATATTACATGGGGGCCAAACTCCTGGAAGTAGGTGTTGACCCCAACTCTGTTATTTATCGCTGGGCAAAGGAAGTGAAAGGCAACGAAGAAGAATGGACAATTAGCGCCTACTGGGGTGAGTCCAAAGACAAGATTCTTCAGGAAGAAGGTCAGTTGTAACGAGTCCATTTCAGGGTGCTTTGGCGATCGCCAAAGCACCCTGAAAATTCATCTGGTAATCCAGAACGTTGAACCGGGAGGCCACGGAATGTTTTTGAATGTGAAATCTTCGGTTTCACATTCAAAAACATTCCAGAAATCAGCGCAGCCTTTTATTACTCTGCATGGGTCTAGGATTCCAAAAAGCTGCTCGCACCTGCCATAAATACCAGGCAGCCCACAGCGAGAACAAAGCAAAGGGCAAAAATAGCAAGGTTCCAGGCCGAATAGATTGGGCACCTAAGTCGCGTACCAGGATAAAGGTAAACGAGTAACAGTAGAGAATATTCGCCATTTGTGCTGCTAACCAGCCCATTAGCATTTGTCTGCGAAGCCAGAATGAACCGATCGCCAGTGTAGGAACTGCCCAGAGTAGATCGGCGGCCCCTAACCCGTAGGTCACCATTAGATCAACCTTTTCTGCACTTACATTCAGGGCCGAAGGTTGTGGAAGAAGGAAGAAGATCAGAATCCAAAAAATGAGATGTAAAATAGCAGCTATTCCATTGACCGCTGCAATGAGTTTGATGCCACGCCGTACTTTTGTTTGATATTGAATGGTTGCCATCATCCTATTGCTCCTTAATTATGAATTTTTTGACAAAAGCAGTGCGCATCGTTGCCATTGCAGGCATTACTGTAAACAAAAGTCGTATCTGGTGCCGTAGCGAGATAAGGTTTTCCCATAAAGCCGCACATCCACCACTCACCTGTTAAGTTGAGGGCTGTCACCCATTCTTGGATGGCCGGTTCTACGTGTGCGACAGATGCATTAACCCCAAGCCAGCCGCACGTTCTACCGATCGCCAAAATAGCTTCCTGATAATTTCCAGACGCTGCTAGCTGTGCAGCCCGCCCTCTCCAGCACTGATTCAGTAATTGCTCGGCTTGTTGCACAAGCTCCTGATATGCATTCCATTCAGGTGTATTCCAATCAACCTGGCGATCGCGCAGTGTCCCTTTTACATCACTAATACAGGCTAAATACTGCTGCTGTTGCCAAAATTGCTGTGCCCTTTCCATGGTGGGATGCTGTTCTGCGGGGGTTGCCACAGGCTCCAGCTCTTGAGAATGGAAAACTTCATTGGTTTGGGAATCCTCAGGCGTAGATGCGGGGGCCAGATTGTTGCATCCACCGAGCGTAGCAATCACCATCAATCCAACAACACAGCACCAGGTAAAACACGGTTGAATCAACATAAACGCAGCATGGTAATGGATATATATGGAGTGCTATGAGTCGTTTCTGGCTGGATGAGCATATGAAATACCCTTACCAAATTGGGATTGGAGCCGTACAAATTGTTGATCCTTCATTCGTGTTGACTTATTCATTGCGATCGCCATCATCCCAGGAACGATAGGGGCGATTGCCACGAGAGATATAAGAATTGATTTGGGGACGGCTGCCTAACAGGAACTAAACCCTATGACCGCAGTTTAGGATGTTGTTCCCATTGCTACCTCCTCTGATTAATCTCAATAGATCGGTTCACCCGATCGGGTAAATTGGCTTACATCTATTCAGACTAATTTTTCCTAATTCCTTTGTTTTTCCTTCTGCTCTCTGCCTTCTTTCTAAAATGATTAAAACCTTCCCGCACTATCGCATTACTGTGGCTTTAACGCTGTTTTTGGGTGTGGGGTTGTCGATATTCGCTGCAACGCTGGTCAACCAGTGGGAAGCATCGCGGCGGCAATTACAGTTTCAGCGGCAAATTGAGAATTTGGGAACGGCGCTTCAGCGGAGCGTGAATCGCTATACGGATATGCTGGCGTTTTTGGGGGATTTTTATGGTGCCAGCCAGGAGGTGGATCGGCAGGAGTTTGCTGAGTTTGCGGGGCGATCGCTGCAAATCTACTCCGGTATCCAGGCTCTTGAATGGGCACCCATCGTAACCCTAACAGAACGACCCACCTATGAACGAAACTTACAGGCAAGTGGGTTTTCAGGGTTCCAGATTACAGAACTGGGCAGTGATGGATCGTTAATGCGGGCAAGCGATCGCCCCTACTACATCCCTGTTACCTACCTGGAACCTTTAGCGGGCAACGAGTCAGCCCTAGGGTATGACCTGAATTCGGATGCAACACGGGGGATGGCGATCGCTCAGGCCAGAGATGCCGGTAAAATCACAGCCACGGGCCGTATTCGTTTAGTCCAGGAAACCCGTGACCAGTTTGGGTTTCTGGTCTTTCTACCGCTATACCGAGAGAATGGTATTCCAACCTCTGATACGCTGCAACAACGGAATCTCAGCAGCTTCTTGCTTGGGGTATTTCGCGTATCTGACGTGGTGGAAGAAGCGCTTCAGGAGTTGCAATATGACATCGATTTCTCGATTTATGACCAAAACGCAGCTCCGACAGAGCAGTTTTTAGGCCGATATGAAGCAGCGCTCCAACAAGTTGTCACGGTAGATAGAACAGCTCCATCCGATGGACTGTACGACTCCCTCTGCCCGTGGGTAACGAACTGTAGCCAAACATTAGCCGTGGGTGAACGGAAATGGCAGATTGTGTTTTCCCCGGCAACGACTTATCCCCTGGAGCGGGAGTATGGAGCGATCGCCACTCTCATCAGCGGCCTGCTCCTTACCAGTGGGCTGGTCCTCTTCCTCCATCGCCTTAACCGCGAACTGGAGCAAACCCGCAGCCTCAATGACTTAAAATCTCGCTTTTTCTCCATGGCCTCCCATGAGCTGCGCACACCGCTGAGTACAATCCTGTTATCGAGTGAATCGCTTCAACTCAATCAGCGCACGTTATCGGAGGAACAGAAGCAGGCCAATACTCAACGCATCTACTCAGCGGCAAAGCGGATGGGTCAGCAGATCACCGATCTCCTGTTACTAACCCGCGCTGAAGTAGGCCGCCTGGAGTTTCGCCCTGAACTCTTGGATGTCCATGAGTTTTGCCAACAATTGCTTGAAGAGATGCAATCGGATGTCCCTCAGACCATCCAGTGGCAGAGTAGTGGATCGGTGAAAGCATTTTTGGATCGAGGGTTGTTGCGATCGCTCCTCACCAATCTACTTTCCAATGCATCCAAATATTCCCCCTCTGATGCCCCCATTCAATTCACCCTAACTTCGGATGGCCGGGTGGTAATGTTTGAGGTGAGCGATCGCGGCATTGGTATTCCAGTACAAGACCAATCACGAATTGCAGAAACCTTTTACCGTGGCAGCAATGTAGGGAATGTGACGGGGACGGGCTTGGGATTGGCGATCGTGAAGACCTGTGTGGAGTTACATCGGGGACAATGGGCGATCCACAGCCGGGAAGGCGAAGGGACGACGGTAGCAGTAACATTACCGCTGGAATAAACGCTTACTCATAGTCAATTTCATCAGGCCAAAAAGAGTGAGGCAGGGTGTTGCGCCACTCCTTTTGGCCTAACGAAATGAGAGAGGTGGCGCGTACACACTACCGCTCTCATGACGGGCAGTTTCACGTTAATTTGCTACAACGATTCCGAGTCTACTGGTGGCATGGAATTAGCCGCTTGCGGAGCTTGAGGTAGCAGCCAGCTGAGCAAGATGGCCGTCAAACCACCTGTTGAGGTAGCAGAACCAAACATATTTTTGATAATGGCGGGTTGAACGCCAAAAATTAATGCTAAAGCTTGTTGGGGGGTTCTTCCGGCATCAATCGCAGTACCAGCTACGCCCAAAATGGCACCGAGAAATGCAAAGCTAGTCCCCTGCAAACTGAGCAGTCCTGAGCCAACAGGCCCAAACGTTTTGCATTGAATAAAGGTGCAAATACCAGAGGCCAAAAGTGACATGCTGACAATAAAACTGGTGTTTGTAGGATCTAGCCCCAGGCTAGTGCTAATGATCAGAGGTGGCGTCACAATCCCAACAAAGGCGGCTAAAACATGCTGAATAGCAACAAAAATTGACTCCAGCAACGGGGGTCTGTCATGCAATTTGTAGATTAATTCAGAACTTGTTGCCGATAACTCTGGAAAACCTTCGGCTTCTGGTAGTTCAAGGCTGTGTAAAATGTTGGATTCTTCCCGCTGTACCATAGGGTTGCGACCACCTCCCAACTACACTATTTTTCAACTCCAAGCTGCCATATTGTAAACGCGAGTAATAGTTCCGAAAAGTAATTGAACATACATCTTGCACCTATTCAACCTCAGTTCGGGATAAGCTGAAGTGCTCATTTTGGCGTGCACATAGTGCACGCCAAAATGAGCGTTTTCGAGTGCCGCGCGTTGCGCGGCACTCGAAAACGTCCTTAACCCGAACTCAAGTTATTCAAAACAAAACTCAAAGGTTTGATTCTGCGATCGCAAAGCATCAGCAATATCAAGGTTTTAATACAAAATATGAGTTCGATCAGATAACGTTCAGGTTTCCTAGAGCTAGCTGAAAGAGCCGTTTTTTCAGGCCTGCCCACAAATGAATTGCGGGCCAACATAACCATGTTTGGGCTGCTTATTTCCCACTCCAATGGATGACGCGTTTTTCGAGCAGGAGAAAGAGCATATTCAGGAAGTAGCCCAGAATACCTGTCACCAAAATAGAAGCGTACATATCTTTCACATTGAGAATTTGTTGGGCATCAATAATACGCTTTCCCAAACCATGCTCGGTGCCGATGAACATTTCAGCAACGATGACGATAACGAGAGCGATACTGATACCGCTACGCAAACCGATAAAGGTTTGTGGAAGACTTTCCATCAGTAATACATCTTTGAAGATTTGCCAGGGGTTGGCACCCATCACCTTCGCAGCGAGAATGCGGGATTGCTTTGCATTCAACACACCATAAGCACTGTTGAACACAATTAGCAGAAATGCGCTGAAAGCAGCGATCACAACCTTTGAAAAATCGCTAATCCCAAAGAACAGAATGAACATGGGAATGAGCGCACTGGCAGGCGTGGAACGGAAGAAATCAATGAGAAATTCCACGCTGCGGTAAAGCTTCTCAGAGCTACCCAGGGCAACCCCGATGGGTACTCCCAGGGCAGCGGCCATGAGGAATGCGCCGAAGGTTCGTAGCACCGTTGCTAAAAAATCTCCAAACATGGTGCCCGTAACCATACCGCCGATTAAGGTGGTGAGAGTCGCGATAGGCGTCGGCAAGAGAACAGGATTGACGAAGCCGGAGATAGCGATGAGCCACCAAAGGCCAAAGAGAGCGAAGATGCCGATGAAGGGGAGTAGGCGATCGCCCATCTTGACCGAAAAGGATTGCACACGCTGCTTAGAGCGAAGGGATGTCGTCATTTCCGCATCTCCTGACGAAAAATATCTAAACAATGGCGGCTCACTTCAATAAATTCAGGGGATGTGAGAGTATCGGGGGTACGGGGACGAGGAACCTTGAAGGAAACCGCTTCCACGAGATGGGTAGGACGCTTGCTCAATAGCAGAATCGTATCCGCCAGGAACACGGCCTCCTCCAGGTTGTGCACCACCATCAACATGGGAATGGAGGTCGCCATAAATATTTCTTGCAGTTTGTCGCGCACGAATAGCGTCGTTTCAAAATCCAGAGCCGAGAAGGGCTCGTCCAGAAAGAGAACTTCTGGATCAGCGACTAAAGCTCGCAGGATGGATACCAGTTGTTGTTGCCCACCCGAGAAGCTGTAGGGGTAACGCTTCAAATCCAGGCGAATATTAAAGGTGCTGAGGAGGCGATCAATGCGATCGCGACACTCCTTCTCCGGCACACCTTTGGTTCGCAGAGGATAGGCAATGTTGTCGTAGGCACTGAGCCAGGGAAACATTGAGTCGCGATAGTTTTGAAACACATAACCGATGCGAGCCCGACGAATGGGTTTACCATTGATGCGAATTTCGCCGCGATCACACGGAATCAAGCCACTAATCATGTTGATTAAAGTGGATTTGCCACAACCATTGGGCCCAAAAATTGAGACCAATTGATTATTTGGTAAATCTAAATTGAAATCCTGATACAGGGGTTGCCCTGCAAAGGATTTGCAAAGACCTTGAACAGAAATGAAATGGTCAGGAGGGGCGATCGTTGACTCTATTCGTGTGTCAGAAACCATGGTGGTTTTAGGAGAAGGGTGAATTGTGAAATGGCGAAGGTTGACCTGTTGAGTAGATAGTTTCTGTAGGGGCAAAAGGCCATTTGTTCCTACGTAGTGGATTTGCAGGTGCCATTCGCCATTCATCTCGGCAGACCAGATGGCCCTCCCGGAGTGAATAGCCATTCACCTCTATACATCCCAAAGACCTGGTGTTAGCCTGCATAGAGCAATCCTTTAACATCAACTGTTTTTTCGAACACCTTCTTCTCGGTCATGAAGTCAAAGAATTTTTGAAATTGACCCACTTCTTCAGGCGTGAATTCGTCGTACATCCGATAATCCACCATGGGCACTTTTTCAACCAAATCCCCTTCGATCGCGGTATAACCAACCAGATATTGACGCACTTCATCCGGGTTCGTTTTGATGTCATTCACCGCGCGACGATAGGCTTCAATATAGGTCTTGGCTGTCTCAGGATATTGCTGAATAAATTGGGTACTGAGAACCGCCGCACCTCCAAACCAGGGAGCCTTGGGGTCGCCCAAAATATATTTGGAAACCACGCCATTTTCCAAGGTGCGTGTGATACCTTTTAGCTCGCCTACGGTACCTGTTGGCTCTAGAGTATAAGCCGCGTCAATTTGGCCTGCTTCGATAGCCGCAACGTGTTGACGAATTTCCAGTTGTTGCACCTGGGGGTTAGTAACACCAGCAGCGGTGAGGATAGCCTGGGCGATCGCTAAGTTCTGCGCTCCTGGACCCGTAGCAAACTTTTTGTCCTTCAAATCAGCGATGGATTGAATGGAACTATTCTTGGCAACAATTACCTGATCTAGCTTGTAATCGACGTTGCTAGGATTAGCTGCAATGATTTTGAAAAGGCCAGGCGAGGTGATTTCTGATAACCCTAATACGCCACTGGCTACCCCGTTACCGGTGCCTTGAAGTCTTCCCGCAATGAGAGCTTCTGCCACCTGGTTAGGAGAAGCAAATTTTGCCACTTCTACATTCAAAGCGGCGTCTTTAAAGTATCCTTTCTTTTCAGCTACGAATAACGGCAAACCTGATGCAACAGGCCAAAAACCGATGGTAATTTTTCCAGGATCTTCAGCTGTTGTAGTGTTGGCTCCGGATGTTTCAGCTTCGGGTTTAGTGCAACCGTGGGCAGCGATCGCCAACACGACTCCTGCGCCCAATTGAAGAAAATGCCGTCTGTGAATGATCATCGTTCTCTCCTTTACAAATAATCGAAATAAGACTAGGATTCATTCATGAAATGCATCAAACGATACAGATTTTTACTGGGTGTTTCGAATGACCGAATCTGTATGACTTTGATACTCCCCGCCTGAAATTTATGGATTAGCGTATCGATTCGGCGTGAACGTTTTAGGGATAATTTGGTGAAGAAATCGTGGAGAATGTCATGATTTCTTTATAGCGACAGCATTTTCGTTAGAGTAAGAATGGCCATGGGTATAGATAGCAGAAGTTAATGAATTCAATATTGTATTTGTGTTGTGGGTGGGGTGCGAAGCACCCCACCCACAACACAAATGTGTAAGTCCTGTTCAAGTCAAAGAAACCCGGTGTTTTTAAAAACACCGGGTTTCTGGCAGTCAGGAAATCAAGTTAAACAGGCTTTCAAAAGAGCGATTTTTTCTAATAGAAATCCAATGATTTCAATCGATAACCAACGCCATGGACCGTCTCAATCAAATCCTTCGGTGCTCCAGCCGCTTTAAGTTTGCTCCGCAGGTTCTTGATATAGGTTTTGATGGTGGATTCTTCCGGTAATTCCTGCCATGTCCAAATCTGCTCCAGCATGGCGGAAGGGCTGAGCACTCGCTTTCCATAACGGAGAAGGGCTTCCAAAAGAGCAAACTCCTTGGGGGTCAGGTGGATGGGCGATCGCCCATACATCACCTCATAGGTAGCCGGGTCCAGGGACAAATCGCCCCATCGTAGAATAGGTGCGATTCCTGATTGCCCCCGCCGTAACAAAGCGCGAATTTGAGCCAGTAATTCCTGCAAGTTAAACGGCTTCACCATATAAGCATCGGCCCCGGCATCCAGGCCCATCACCTTATCCAGGCTGGTGTCACGGGCAGTGAGCATGAGCGCAGGGGTAAAGTTACCGCGATCGCGCAACCGCTGGCATAACAAGATTCCATCCAGTTTTGGCAGGGTCACATCGAGCAGGAGCAAATCATATTGAAAGGCCTGCGTTTGCTCCCAGGCTGCTTCGCCATCCCGCACACAATCCACACTGTACCGTTGAGCAGTCAGGGCTTCCATCAACGATTCAGACAGTTGGTTATCGTCCTCGACCAACAGAATTCGCATCGTCGATCTTCCGTATGCTTCTACCGTGAGGTCATTGAATTGAGGTGATGTTTGAACGGGTGGTTTAAGCGTTTGCCAAGGCCAAAATTTAATCAGCTATGACATGCCGTTTTCCCTCAAGTTTTTCCATCCTGCTATAGAGAAAACAAGCAAATTGTTGTCTTTAATACATTTGTTTAATTGTGTCGATGCGTTCTCTATTTTTGAGGAGATCAAATAGAGCACCCGCCTCCGCCACTACGCTGTCATTGCTATTCTGAGGAAAGCGTTTTATGGGTGTGGGCGATCGCTATGGCAGAACGATTACAAAACTACATCAATGGCATTTGGTGTGACTCCAACGCGACGGAGACATTAGATGTCATTAACCCGGCCACCAATGAGATTCTGGCGCAAGTGCCCCTCTCCCCCGGAAGCGAAGTTGATGCCGCCGCCAACGCTGCTGCCGAGGCGTTCAAATCCTGGCGACGGGTGCCTCCTAACGATCGTGTGCAATACCTCTTCAAACTTAAAGGTTTAATGGAAGAGAACCTGGATGAGTTAGCCCGCACCATTACGTTGGAGTGCGGCAAAACCTTTGGGGAAGCGCGGGCTGAAATGCAGCGGGCGATTGAAAACGTGGAAGTTGCCTGTGGGGTTCCCATGCTGATGCAGGGGGATGTGCTGGAGGACATTGCGCGGGGCATTGACGAGATGATGATTCGTCAACCTGTGGGAGTGTGTGCCGCGATCGCCCCCTTCAACTTCCCCGGCATGATTCCCTTCTGGTTTTTGCCCTATGCGATCGCCTGTGGCAACACCTACGTCATTAAGCCCTCGGAAAAGGTTCCTTTGACCCTGCAAAAGGTGATGCAGCTCATCGAGAAGACAGGGCTTCCTGCTGGGGTCGTCAACCTGGTCAACGGTGCGAAGGAAGCGGTGGATGCGATTCTAGATCATCCAGCCATTCGGGCTATTAGCTTTGTTGGGTCGAGTCCCGTTGCCAAATATGTCTACAGTCGTGGTGCTGCTAATGGGAAGCGGATGCAGTGCCAGGGCGGCGCGAAAAACCCGATCATCATTCTGCCGGATGCGGATCTGGATATGACGACTCGTATCACGCTGGATAGTGCCTTTGGCTGTGCCGGACAGCGCTGCCTCGCTGCCTCGCTGATGGTGACGGTGGGTAAAGCGAAAGAGCCATTTACGGAGGCGATCGCCGAAGGGGCCAAATCCCGCGTGGTCGGTTTTGGGTTGGATGAAGGCGTACAAATGGGACCCGTCATCAATCATGCCAGTCGGGAGCGAATTGAGAGTCTGGTTGCTCAGGGCGTCGAGGAGGGCGCAAAGGTGCTGATCGACGGTCGCAGTCCTCAGGTAAGCGGCTATGAGCAGGGTAGCTTTGTACGGCCCACACTTTTACAAAACGTCAGGCCCGATAGCCTGATCGCTCAAACAGAGATCTTTGGTCCGGTACTGGGGATGTTGAACGTGGAGACGATTGAAGAGGCGATCGCCCTCGTCAATAGCGGCCACTGGGGTAACATGGCCTGTCTTTTCACGAGCAGTGGCGCAGCAGCCCGCAAGTTCCGCTACGAAGCCGAGGCTGGAAATATTGGTATCAATATTGGAGTAGCAGCCCCGATGGCCTTCTTTCCCTTCAGCGGCTGGAAAGATAGCTTCTTTGGAGACTTACATGGGCAAGGCCGCCATGCAGTTGAATTTTTCACGCAAACGAAGGTCGTAATCGAGCGCTGGTTCCAGGACTGGTCACGGCAGTTTTAACCCCCACGACAAAACCAGGGACTAAGAAACCCGATGTTTCTACAAACACCGGGTTTCTAACCTCTCAGAACCTCTTACAACTCCTAAGGCGTCTCAATACGCGTTCCTGTAGGGTCTATCTTTAAAACCTTGACTTCCGATTGGATAGATTGACTTGTCCAGGCCGCCTGCATCGCCTGGGCAATCTTTTCTCCATGGGAGGGGTGAGCGATCGCTAACAATGTAGGCCCAGCCCCGCTAATCACCAACTCATAAGCTCCAGCGGCGATCGCTCCCTCCCGCACTGCATCAAACCCATGCATCAACGATTTGCGGTAGGGCTGGTGAATTCGGTCTTTCAAAGCGCTACGGAGCCAGTCAGGATTACCTGTCTCCAACGCACGTACCAGCAAACCCAAGTGAGCCATGTTAAAAATGGCATCAGCCCGGCTGTATTCCTGGGGCAACACGCGGCGTGCTTCAGCGGTAGATACCTCAAAGTCGGGAACGCCCAACACAAATGCAATGTCGGGATGACAGGGTAACTCGCAAATCGTCCATTCGCCCTCACTTTCGGCAGCGAGACGGCAGCCTCCGAGGAGAGCGGGAACGATGTTGTCGGGATGGCCTTCGATGGCGATCGCCATTTCCATCACCTGCTCCTGGCTCAGGGGTGAGCCTGCCAGAGCGTTGGCTCCCACTAAGCCCCCAACGATAGCTGTGGCAGAGCTACCCAAACCACGGGAGAGAGGGACTTGAAGGTCAATGGATAAATGCAAGCCCGGTGCGGGTTGGCCGATGTGGTCGAAGAACTTGAGGAAGGATTTGTAGGCCAGGTTGGACTCGTCGCGTACGACGCGATCGGCTTCGGCTCCGGTTACGTCAATTTGTAAGCCAGATTCCGCTCGGGTGAACTGGAAACGGTTGTATAGGGTGAGTGCAGCACCTAAACAATCGAAACCCGGCCCTACGTTTGAGGTGGTTCCCGGTACGGTTACAACAACGGAATCAGGCATTGTCATCAATCCAATTCAATACAAAAGACGGGTTTTCCCGGGGCGTTTTTGTAAGGCTGATTTTTTGCGGGTGTAGCGCATGTAAATCAACGGTTGCCGGGAATTTTCAAACATCCCTTAATGTACTGGACTTTAGACGCGTTTTGTTTGCTGCATTGGTAAAGACCCTGCTTGGAGGTGCGCCGCCCTCCAAATCTCCCGACTGGGGGACGGGCGTCCCTCCCCCAGACCCCCTAGACAAGGAGGTTTTGCAGGGGTGGTGTCAGGCCGCTTCGCACCTGTGGGGTTTGGATCAGGTGTGGGTGATGTCGTTGCATGGACCGCTCTATCGGTGTTTTAGGCGGCTAGGAGGGGGCGATCGCACTCCACTCGGTATAGGTTCATTTTCAGGTTTCGGATGGTTTGGCGGCCGTCTTGGGTTGCTTCTAAGTAGAGCAAGGCGTCTTGAATGAGGGGGCGCACAATGTTGCGGTAGAAGGAGGGATAGGCTGCTCGCATATCGCTCGGGTGGCGGTAGCCGAGGCGCTCGGTCATGCCGATTTCCTGGAACTCGTAGAAGAGGGTTGGCAGTTTTTGTAAATAACGGGGGTCGCTCAACTGGCCAATCAAATCGGCAGCACGGGTTAAGCCAGGATAGTGATGGGTATCTTGATAGAGGGCAACCGCTGGAACTGGGAAGCGGGTGAATTCGATGTGGTCTTTGATGCGATCGCCCTCGACTGACGGATGGCTTGTCAAATGCTCATCAACAAATTGCTGGCTGCGATCGACATGATAAGGAGCGAGGCTGGCATCTGTCGCGCCAATGGGCAACGCAATAAATTTGCAATCTTTACCCGTAACAAAGAGCCGTTCACGACGGCGATCGAGGCGGCAAACCCCTTTGACATAGCCAATGTCATGGCATAGCAAACCCACGATGAAATGCAACCAATCTTCGGGGGTTACGTTGCCTTCGAGTCGCTGTTTACCGCGCAAAATGTCTTGCCCAACGAGGGTGACAAGAATGGTGTGTTCGATGTCGTGGTAGGGCGCATCGCTAAATGCCAGGGTCGATAATGTTAGGGTCGCGACCTTTTGAAGCACATCTATGTGCTGGCTACAAAGGTTACGGGAATGGGAGCTGCCATAGACGTGGTAATAGCCTTCAATCAAGCGATCGATGCAGTTTTGTATCATCACGGCGGTGATATCAAACATTACCTACTCCTCTGAGAATGCCTGTTCTGAACCGCCTCCACTATCTCCAAAAATTCATATAGACAACACCAAAAAAAGTCATAATTTTTGCGGTTGCCCTTGTAATTTAGTATTTGGGCAGGAAATTGCGACTCAAGCATTTTCTGTAACGTAATTAGCAACAAAATCCTGCACCGCCGTGCAACGAGCGGGGCAGGATTATAAGAGCGTCTTTGAAAAGTTAGTTTTGCATGCGCTAAGCATACGCAAAATCAAGCCATTTCGGGGCTTTTCAAACATTCTCCTAGCTTGATAAATTTCCGTATCTCAGGGTGTCTGCGTCGTAAAAATAACCCATAAAACCTCATGAATTCTCAGCCCGGCTATCAGCGAGAATCCTTGGGAAATCATGGTATTGCGCCTTTGGGATTAGTGCTATGACCTGTAGGAACACGGAGATCAACCGTATTTCCTGTGATCTGGATCTCAAGTTGTGACATCCATCCGGCCTACAATTAGGTCACTTTCAGTACAACAACGGATTCTGCCCCCAATCCAGAAAATCAGCAATTGATCACCCAGTCCTCGGTTACGGTCATTGGCCCTAGCCCTATTTCACCTGCGAATGTTCCTGAAAATGTATGGATGTCAACGTTGCTTTAGAGTTTACTGAAAACCTAATTTTTAACCAGACCGGCAAACATTTGAGTGATCTGGAACGAGATATTTTCATTGGTTCCTGGCAACAGAAAACCTATGAGGAAATCTACCCCAGTAATCCTGAATATGTCGAGAAATACGTGGGTTACAAATTCTGGCAAAAATTATCTGCGGCTCTCGGAGAGAAGGTGACTAAAAAGATGTTCCGGGGGGCGTTAGAGCGCGCTTTCAGTCAAACCTCATCTGTTACTGAAGGTAGTCCAGCCATTCCAATTCCTTCAGAACAGCGAGTTTTCATCAGCTATCAGCATCAAAAGCCCGATATTCAGTTGGCTCAAGCCTTAAAAGAGGCGATCGCCGCCGAAGGCTACTCCGTCTTCCTCAACCCTGATCCACCCGCGGATTCAGCTAAAGACTGGCTCACCCGTCTCAATACCCATCTGTCCCGCTGCCACTATTTTCTGGTGTTACTCTCACCTCAAGCTGTTTTCAGCGAAATGGTTCTCGAAGAACTGCGGCGGGTCAAAGAGTTGCAGGAACTCCAGGGCAACCAAATCCCCACTGTTCTCGCCATTCAGATCAACTGCCCTCCCAACATGCCTCTCAATGTCGAACTACAAAACTACCTGAGCACCGCCCATCAATGGTCCTGGCGTTCCCCCCAAGACACCCACTTCATCATCAAAGACATTCTCACAACCTTGGGCAGCGATTCAACCAACAGTTCACACCTGCTCCCCGCTCCCTCTTGCTCCCCTCCCCCTCCGCTCCCCTACTCCCCGGCCCCCTTACCCCCCTACCCTGTCGCTGACCCCGAAGTTCCCCAAGGGCAGGTACGGTTAGACTCGCCGTTTTATGTGGAGCGATCGCCCTACGAAGCCCAGTGCTACCGCGAAATCATGGAGCCTGGCACACTGATTCGGATTAAAGCCCCCCGGCAGATGGGCAAGACCTCTCTCATGTCGCGTATTTTGGAGCGATCGCGAGAGCGAGGGTTGCTCACCGTTCCCCTCAGTTTTCAGCACGCCGATAAAGCCGTCTTTGAGAACCTCAATCACCTGCTGCAATGGTTTTGTGGCCGAATCGCGCGGCGTTTGCACCTGCCCTATAGCGTCGAGCATGTCTGGTCAGACACCTACGGCAGCAAAGACAACTGCACCGCTTACTTTGAGGATTGTTTGCTGTCCGAAATCGAAACCCCGCTAGTGCTGGCGCTCGATGAAGTGGATCGAGTATTTCAATATCCCAAGATTGCTGACGACTTCTTTGGGCTATTGCGGGCCTGGTATGAGGAAGCGGGCTACGGCAGCAGTGATAGCCAGCTCTGGGAAAAGTTACGGCTAATAGTAGTGCATTCCACAGAAGTCTACATTCCGTTAGACGTGAACCAATCGCCCTTTAATGTAGGGTTGCCGATTGAGTTATCAGAATTTAGCGCAGCTCAGGTGCACGACTTGAGTTTGCGGCATGGACTGAATTGGTCGTCTCGGGAGGTTGAGCAGCTGATGCAGATGGTGGGAGGGCATCCCTATCTCGTGCGGGTGGCCCTCTACCACATTGCCCAGCAACAACTCACCCTGGACAAACTGCTCGAAACGGCTCCTACAGAAGCGGGCGTCTATGGCGATCACCTGCGACGGCATTTGTGGAACTTACAGAATCATCCAGACTTAGCAACAGCCTTTCAACGGGTGGTGACGACGGATGAGCCTGTAGAGTTAGCATCCATGCTGGCATTCAAATTACATAGCCTGGGCTTGGTGGAATTAATGGGCAATGAAGTAATCTCCCGTTTTCAGTTATATCAGCGATATTTTCGCGATCGCATCCTCAATTAATTCCTGTTCGCTTCCTCGTCACTTTTAACATCCTATGTATTACACCTATAAGGTTGGTGGGCATTTACCGGTCAATGCACCCAGCTATGTGGTTCGACAGGCTGACCATGACCTCTATGAGGGCCTAAAATCCGGGGAATTTTGCTATGTCTTAAATTCCCGGCAAATGGGCAAAAGCAGCCTGCGGGTACGGGCGATGCATCAGTTGCAAGCCGAGGGAATTGTGGGAGTGGCGCTCGATTTAACCCGCATTGGCAGCCAGGATATTACGGCTGAGCAGTGGTATGCCGGACTGATGCGCGGCCTGGTCAGAGCTTTGCGCTTGCCATTGGACTTGAAAAGCTGGTTGCACGAACGGGAATTTTTGCCCCCCTTACAGCAGCTAAGCGAGTTTATTGAGGAGGTTTTGCTGGAATGTGTATCCGGCAAAATCGTTATCTTTATCGACGAAATTGACAGCATGCTCAGCCTCAATTTTCGAACGGATGACTTTTTTTCGTTTATTCGCAGTTGTAGTGAGTACGATCGCCTCACCTTCGCTCTCTTAGGCGTTGCCAGCCCCTCCGATTTAATTCAAGACAAGCACCACATCCCCTTCAATATTGGCCGAGCGATCGAACTCCACGGGTTCCAACTCTCCGAAGCAGAACCCCTAACTTGGGGCCTGGAACCCAAGTCAAGTAACCCCCACGCGGTACTCGAAGCTATTTTGGATTGGACTGCGGGGCAACCTTTTCTAACACAACGACTGTGTCAACTAATTGCATCCTCTGAGGAATTTATTCCAGCCGGGAAAGAAGCTGATTGGGTGCAGCAACTGGTGCAAAGCCGACTGATCGACAACTGGGAAGCGAAGGATGAACCGCCCCACTTAAAGAGCATTCGCGATCGCCTCCTCCGCATTAGCCAACGCCATCGTGGCCTTCTCGACACCTATCAGCAAATCCTCAACCGGGGCGAGATCGAAGCCTCTGACACATCTGAGCAGATGGATTTGCGGCTGTCGGGCCTGGTGGTAAAACACGGTGGCAAACTGGAAATTTCAAACCGGATTTATGCCGCAGTTTTTAATCAAGCCTGGGTTCATAAAGCGCTGATTGATCTGAAAGCTGACTTTATGGAAGTGGTCGCTGACCAGGAGAAGAAACTGCTTTCTATGCTGAATGTCATGGAAGGGAAGGATTTTGCCGAAGTCCTCCACCAAATTCTCGGCTCCATTACCCTCCGTTTAGGAGAACTGCTGAGCGTCGATCGCACCACTATCTTCTTCATTGATGAGGAGAAGAATGATATCTGGTCAATCATCGCCTGGTATGAACGGAGTGATGAACCCGAAATTCAGGTCATTGCCAACAAAGGAAACGAAGGACAGGTTACGTATTTTCGCAACATGGTCAAGGGTTCCTTCCAGTTCGACAGTGAGTGGGGCGATCGCAAGGAAGCCCAGGTAGCAGACGGGAGCTATCAGGTACACAGCAATTTTTTGTTTCCGTTGTCGAGCGATCGCAAAAATCTCTTCGCTGTCTTGCAGTTGGTGAATAAATTAAAGCGCTTCACCTATCCCGAAGCGCCTCTAAGGGAACGGGTTAACCCTCAAGGGTTCACCAAAGCCGACGAAAAGCAACTGGAGGAATATGCCCCGGCCATTCTCAATATTCTGGCCCGCTGCCAGGAGTGTTACAAGCTCACCCAACGCTTGCAAGCATCCGAAGCCCTAACCGAAGCCACCCGCTCTATCTCCCAGAGCAGCCTCGATTCCGATGAGATTATTCGCCGGGTTATGGAGGCGGCCAAAAAGCTGATGAACGCCGATCGCACCACCCTCTGGCTTCTGGATCCATCCAATAACGAGTTGTGGACAAAAATTTTGTTTGAGGATGGCACAGAAAGAGAAGTCCGCATTGGTGTGGGGCAGGGTTTTGCGGGGATGGTGGCCAAAACAAAAGAGCCGCTAAACATTCCCTTTGATCTCTACGATCACCCCGATTCCGAAACCTCAAAACTCACCGATCAAAAGACGGGCTATCGCACCTGTAGTTTGCTCTGTATGCCTGTCTGGAGCCCCGATGGCGACCTGTTAGGCGTCACCCAACTCGTCAACAAACGCAAGCATGGCGATTATCCCGACTATGACCCCGCCGATTGGCCCGAAGCCCCAGAGTGCTTTAATGCCAGCTTTGACACCAACAGCCAGAAGTACATGCAAATCTTCAACGCCCAGGTCGGCGTCGCCCTGCAAAATGCCAAGAAATTTGCCGAAATTAGAGAACAGAGCCAAAACCAGCCCCACAACATCGTGACGCAAACCCTCACTCTGTTAAATCAGGTGATGGATAACCAGGGCTTCGATGACATCCTCGACACTACATTGCGATCGATCACGCTGAAAATTGGCCGCTCCCTCCGAGCCGATCGCACCACTATCTTTCTCCTGGATGAGGAGCGGCAGGAGTTTTGGTCAATTGTAGCGGAGTCGGATGGGAGCGATCGCTCCCTGGAAATTCGCGTTCCTGCCCAGAAAGGCATCGTTGGTGAAGTTGCCCGCTCCCAACAAGTGATCAACATCGGCTACGACTTCTACGACGACCCCCGCTCCGCCACCGCCAAAGAGCAGGACAAGCGCAATCGCTACCGCACCTACACCATGCTCGCCATCCCCATGTTCAACGAGCAGGGCGACCTCATCGCAGTTATTCAACTGCTCAACAAACTCAAATTCACCCCCGATCCCACCGCTTCCTTAGAAAACAAAATCGATCGCCAAGGCTTCAGTCAGGCCGACGAAGACCAATTCTTCGCCAACGCCCCCATGATCCGCATGATCCTGGAAAGCTTCTTCTCCTACCACAAAACCGCCCGAGGCCGACGTGTCGCCGCCACCCTCATGGCCGCCACCCGCTCCGTCAGCCAGGGCAGCTTAGAACCCGAAGATATTGTGCAACGCGTTATGGACGCTGCAAAAGAGCTGATGAATGCCGATCGCAGCACGCTTTGGGTACGCGATCGCGACGCCCATGAACTCTGGACAAAAATCCCCTTCGGAGACGGCACCCTTCATGAAATTCGTATCCGCGTTGGAGAAGGCTACGCCGGAAAGGTTGCCGAAACCGGCAAACCTATCAACATCCCCTTTGACCTCTACGACGACCCTAATTCCGCCAAATCACAAGAAACTGATCACCGCACCGGTTACCGCACCTGCAGCCTTCTCTGCATGCCCGTCCTCAACCCTGACGGCGAACTCATCGGCGTCACCCAACTGATCAATAAACGTCGCCCCGGCGAATTTGATGAAACTCCCCTAAGCTATAGCCAACCCGTACCCGACTGCTATCAAATCAGCTTCACCCAAAGCGACCAGAAGTACATGGAAATCTTCAACAACCAGGCCGGAGTCATCCTGCAAAACGCAGAACTCCTAGCCGCCGTCAAACGCCAGGAAGAAGCCCTACGCTATAACCGCAACACTTCCTCCATATAACCGACCTCCGCTCCCATTAGGCTCCTGTGTATACCCAAGCTACCGGTTCTAGCGATCGCCCTCAAACCCACACCCCCAGCCCTTTCCCAAGAGAGGAGAGATCGAGCACATCACTATAACCCCACCCAAACCTGATTCAAACCCCACAGATGCGAAGCGGCCCAACACCACCCCTGCAAAACCTCCTTGTCTAGGGGGTCTGGGGGAGGGACGCCCGTCCCCCAGTCGGGAGGTTTGGAGGGCGACGCGCCTCCAAGCAGGGTTTTCGCTATTCATCACAATCTTCAAACACCAACACCCTCAAGCTTCCGCATCAAAGGTACTCCAAAGCCCAAGGAAAGAGGCGCATTACGCTCCTTTCCTTAGGCTTTAGAGCGTTTTGGTCGTGCAAACCACGCCCAAAACGCTCGTTTGCGATCGCCTAAGACTCACCCGCCTCAATTCGGCTCTTCGCTTCCTTCTCAAACCAAGCCAACACCTGCTGAATCGTCAACGACTCAATATCCGTATTAAACTCCTGCGCCATCAACCGCAAAGGCCGCAACGACGCCATCACCAATTGCAAAAAGAACCCCTTGAAATTGCTATCAAACCCCTTCTCCGGGTCTAAATTAGGATCTCGGCTAATCCAAGCCCCAATCTGCTGAGCATTGAGATCCGCGATCGCCATCCCCTCCTCCTGCGCCACCTGCTTTAGGGACCGCAACGCATACACCGCCACCCGAGCCGAAAAGCGATCGCGCGACGGCAACAACGACTGGTCAATCTCCAAACACTCCTCAGTCGTCAAAAACTCTGGAGCCGCTGGTTGAGCATCCATACTTCGTTCCCCACAAAATAACGTTCCAGACGAGATCAGTGTAGCGCTTCAGATTAAACCCATAATTCTGTGGGAGGGAGGTAGATATAATCCACCTCCCTCCCACAGAATTTTTTCTATTTTTCTTGAATCAAATATCCACAACGATGCTCACCATTTGCCAACCAGTGAGTCCGCTCAACCTTACACCCCTGCAGCGCAATCTGAAACATCTCCAGCTCATGACCGCAAACGCTGGGAAACGACTCCGCAATTTGGGAAATTGCGCAGTTGTATTCCGTCACGATAAAAGCTGGAGCTGGCAGATTCTCTAGATTCTCTGGCTCAACTCGATGCCACTCCGCCATATACCCCTCAGCTCGCCGCAGATCTACCAGCTTCGCTACCCGCTCCTGTAAAGAGCCTGTACCCACGAGTTGCTGATATTCCTGAGCCTTACGCTCCCACTGCTTACGGAGGATATCCTTCATCTGGTCCTTACCGACCGTCTCGGCAAGAGTATCCAGTAAAGACAGAGCAAAGTTGTCGTATTGGTCAGGGAGGCGATCGCGCCCCTTCTTACTCAGCTGATACACATAGTTGGGCCGCCCCATGCCAACCTGAACCGCATGGTGCTCCACCAACTCCTCCTCGGTCAGGTCTTTCAGATGACGACGTACGGCTTGAGGGCTAATGTCAAAATGCTCAGCAAGCTCTTGAGAACTGGCCTGGCCCTGCTTGGCCAAGTAGTGAAGAATGTCTTGCTTTGTGGAAGGGTGTTGCGTCGCTGTCATCGTCTTACCAGAGACCTGTCCAGGAAAGGCGGCAAAAACAATCAGCCAAAAAAATACTTTGACAACTGTTTTGTTGCTAAATTAGCCTACAATTGAGTTAAGCAACGAGCAAGTTGTTTTAATTATAGAAGTTATTGACGGTTCTGTCGCCCGATCCCCAATGAGCACCGAAACGAACACCACCCAAGCTACCGATAAAAGCCTCGAAGCTATGCGGCATTTCTCTGAGCAGTATGCCAAGCGGACAGGCACCTTCTTCTGCGTCGATCCGGGCGTTACCGCCGTTGTGATCGAAGGGCTGGCCAAGCATAAGGATGAATTGGGCGCACCCCTCTGCCCCTGTCGCCACTACGAAGACAAAGAGGCCGAGGCCGCCGCTGCTTACTGGAACTGCCCCTGCGTTCCTATGCGTGAGCGCAAAGAGTGCCACTGCATGCTGTTCCTCACCGAGGACAACGACTTCGCGGGCGACAAGCAAGAAATCACCTTCGACGAAATTCGCACCATTACCGCCCAGTACTAGGGTCTGTCTTACAAGTTATTTTGCGTGAAGCGCGAAAATAACACTTTCAGCGAGAGACATTTTCTAGGTCGCATCTGGGGTAGCCCGACGGAACTGGAACACTTTTCCATCCATTACGTGCCTAATCTGTTGAGAGAGAATCCATGACGGCATCAGTCAAAACCCTCGTCAATCAACCCTACAAGTACGGCTTCGTTACTGACATCGAGTCCGATGTCATTCCTGCTGGCCTCAGTGAGGATGTCATTCGGCTGATTTCGGCCAAGAAAAACGAACCCGAATTTATGCTGGAGTTCCGGCTTAAAGCCTACCGCCAATGGTTGAAGATGGCCGAGCCAAACTGGGCAGAAGTGGGCTACCCAAAAATCGACTACCAGAAAATCATCTACTACTCCGCTCCTAAGAAGAAGGAGAAGCTGAACAGCCTGGAGGAAGTCGACCCCACCCTGCTCGAAACCTTTGAGAAGCTGGGCATTCCCCTCTCCGAGCAAAAGCGGCTATCCAACGTGGCCGTAGACGCTATCTTTGACAGCGTCTCCGTCGCCACCACCTTCCGCGAAAAGCTGGCGGAGCAAGGCGTTATTTTCTGCTCCATCTCCGAGGCGTTGCAGGAGTATCCTGACCTGGTTCAGAAGTACCTGGGCAGCGTCGTACCTGTAGCCGACAACTACTTCGCAGCCCTCAACTCAGCGGTGTTTACAGACGGTTCCTTCGTCTACATTCCCAAAAACACCAAGTGCCCAATGGACCTGTCCACCTACTTCCGCATCAACAACGGCGAGTCGGGACAGTTTGAGCGCACGCTGATTGTGGCCGAAGAAGGCAGCTCCGTCACCTACCTGGAAGGCTGCACCGCCCCTATGTTCGACACCAATCAGCTCCATGCCGCTGTAGTGGAACTGGTCGCCCTCGACAACGCCGAAATCAAATACTCCACCGTTCAGAACTGGTACGCCGGAGACGAGAACGGCAAAGGCGGTATCTACAACTTCGTCACCAAGCGAGGTCTGTGCAAGGGGGTCAACTCCAAAATCTCCTGGACGCAGGTAGAGACGGGTTCCGCTATCACCTGGAAGTATCCCAGCTGTGTACTGGTAGGCGACAACTCCGTGGGTGAGTTCTACTCGGTAGCATTGACCAACAATATGCAGCAGGCCGACACGGGCACCAAGATGGTGCACATCGGCAAGAATACCCGCAGCACCATTATCTCCAAGGGGATCTCGGCTGGCCGTTCGAAGAATAGCTATCGCGGTCTGGTCAAAATCGGTCCTCAGGCCGACAATGCTCGCAACTACTCCCAGTGCGACTCCATGCTGATTGGGGATACCGCAGGAGCCAACACCTTCCCTTACATTCAGGTGCAGAACAGCAGCGGTCGGGTTGAGCACGAAGCATCAACTTCCAAGATCGGGGAAGACCAGTTGTTCTACTTCCAACAGCGCGGCATTGCTATGGAAGATGCGATCTCGATGATGATCAGCGGCTTCTGTAAGGACGTGTTCAGCCAGTTGCCGATGGAGTTTGCGGTAGAAGCCGATCGCCTCCTGGCGCTAAAGCTAGAAGGCAGCGTTGGGTAACTTCAGATGCAGACGCTCCTGGTTAGTCATGTGACGTTACGGGATCTGCGGCAGCTGTTTGGTTTACAGCCTGCCGCAGACCTAGATTCCTCCCCCAGGCAAGTGTCTGCACTCTCTGCTTTTCCCGACACCGGAAATTATTGTTGCCTGAATGTTGGCAAACTCACATCTCAATTGTCCTTGCTCCGATATGGTAATGACGAGCATTACAGTTATGTTCGTCAAGATCGTCAAAGATCGTACTCAACAGTATGCAATTTCCTGTGAATTTGCCACGTGAAATTTGGGGAATGAGCTATATCAAGTTCTTCAAATTCTTAAAAAAATTGCAGAAATACCTTAGGCTGTTCGCCGTTTCTGTTGATGAATTGATGTTACTCCAAGTATTTGCCAGAGGACTCTAACCGTGATTCGCGAGAACAGTGATGTAATTCTTTCCGTTAAGGATTTGACTGCGGAGGTGGATGGTAATTCCATTCTCAAAGGCGTCAATCTGGAAGTACGGGCTGGAGAAATCCACGCCATTATGGGCCTGAACGGCTCCGGTAAGAGCACGCTGTCAAAAGTACTGGCAGGGCATCCGGATTATGAAGTAACTGGGGGTTCTGTCAGCTATCTGGGCGAAGACCTGTTTGAGTTGGAAGCGGAAGAGCGATCGCGCCAGGGCATCTTCCTCGCCTTCCAGTACCCTCTAGAAATCCCCGGTGTCAGCAACCTTGACTTCTTGCGTGTCGCCTACAACGCTAAGCGCAAGCAAGCCGGAGAAGAAGAACTGGATGCCTTTGACTTTGACGAACTGGTACGCGAGAAGTTGGGCGTCGTGAAAATGGATCCCTCTTTCTTGAACCGTAGCGTTAACGAAGGTTTTTCTGGTGGTGAGAAGAAACGCAACGAGATTTTGCAAATGGCTCTGCTGGAGCCACGCTTGGCAATTCTGGACGAGACGGATTCTGGTCTGGACATTGACGCACTGAAAATCGTTGCTGAAGGCGTAAACACCTTATCCAACGAGAACAACGCTTTGTTGGTGATCACCCACTATCAGCGTTTGCTGAATTACATCGTGCCGGATTATGTGCATGTGATGGCCAACGGTCGCATTATCCGCACGGGCGGCAAGGAATTGGCGCTGGAGTTGGAAGAGCGCGGGTATGACTGGCTGACGGCGGATACCGCAGCAGCAGTTTAGGGCGATCGCACAACCACGGGAGACGCAGGTAGGAATCAGAGGGAAAGGAAGCCGTGATGACGATTCAAGTATCACCAGAAATCGATGGGGGACGCTTCAGATCAGCGGAGAAGCGGGAAGCCTATTTGGGCCGGTTGCTAGAGCTATCTCAAGCCAATCAACCCCTTGTGGAAGGCTTGGGTGAGTTGCGGGAACGTGCGGCTACCCTCGTCAAAGAGCGGGCTTTCCCCACTACCCGCGACGAAGAATGGCGGTTCACCGACCTTTCTTCCCTCCTGGAGATCACGCTAGGATCAATCAGTAGCATCCAGATTGATTCGCTAGACGACTACCACCTGTCCGACGCTGCAAATCGTCTAGTCTTTGTGAATGGGCAGTTTTTTCCCGCATTGTCTGCCATTTCTGAGCTTTCCCCTGGCGTTTTCGTTGGCAACCTGACCTCTGTTCCCGATGCCATTCAGGAGCGGATCTTTTCCCGCCTGGGCCAACAACCCGGCACTGAGGAAGTCTTCACCGCCCTGAACACCGCTGGACTGAGTGATGCAGCCGTGGTTTACGTTCCCAAAAATCAGGTGGTCGAGACTCCTATTCACCTGTTGTTTGTGACCATTGGGGAACAGCCGGTAATTGCCCAGCCTCGTGGTCTAGTCGTAGCCGAGCCAAACAGCGCCGTAACGCTGATTGAAGAGCACATCACCTTAGGAACCAGTGCTTCCTTGACCAACAGTGTTCTAGAAATTTACCTCGACGAGAATGCTCAGGTGAACCACACTCGGGTTCAGGGGCAGGCTACCACGGCCTATCACGTGGGCAAAACCGCTGTGTCTCAGGCTCGTACCTCTCGCTATGTAAATCAATCTATTGATTTTGGTAGCCTGCTTTCCCGGCACCACTTGGAGATCTATCAGACGGGAGAGCAGACCGAGACGATTCTGAATGGACTGACCTTCATTCGGGGTGAACAGGTGGGAGATACCCATAGTGCGATCGCCCTCACTCAACCCCACGCCCACACCCGCCAGCTCCACAAAACCATTGTGGATGACCGCGCCCATGCTATTTTCAATGGAAAGGTATTTGTGTCCCAGAAGGCGCAGATGACGGATGCGGGGCAGCTGAACCGAAACCTGCTGCTATCTTCGAAAGCCCGCGTCGATACGAAGCCACAGCTCGAAATCGTGGCCGACAACGTGAAGTGCACCCACGGCGCAACAGTGGGTCAGCTGGATTCCAATGAGGTGTTTTACCTGCAAAGTCGCGGTATTGATGCGGCCAGCGCCCGGAACCTGTTGATCTACGCCTTTGCTTACGAAATCCTCGATACGGTTCCATCGGAGTCGCTGAAGCAGCGATTGCTGCGGCAGTTGGCGCTCGGCTCTACCGCTCCTAAGGGAATCGCCCGCTAATCCCTCCACCCTCTCATCACCCATCCCTACCATGACACTCGCTCAAGCTCGTACCCTGGCATCTCTGGTTCGCCAAGACTTCCCGATTCTGCATCAGGAAATCCATGGCAAGCCGCTGGTTTACCTGGATAACGCTGCCACCTCACAAAAGCCCAAGGCAGTGCTGGATGCGGTGCGCTCTTACTATGAGTACGACAACGCCAACGTCCATCGGGGTGTTCATACTCTGAGTTCCCGCGCGACCGAAGCTTATGAGGGAGCCCGAGATAAAGTTGCCGCTTTCGTCAACGCCAACTATCGGGAAGAGATCATCTACACCCGCAATGCCAGCGAAGCCATTAACCTGGTGGCTTACTCTTGGGGCATGACGACACTGCAAGCCGGGGATGAAATCATCCTGACGGTTATGGAGCACCACAGCAACCTGATTCCCTGGCAGTTTGTGGCGCAGAAGACGGGAGCAGTGCTCAAGTTTGTCGAGTTGACCGACACCCAGGAGTTTGATCTGGAGCAGTACAAGTCGCTGCTATCGGACAAGACCAAGCTGGTATCGGTGGTGCATGTATCCAACACTCTGGGTTGTATCAACCCGGCGAAAGAAATTACGGCCCTGGCTCACGGGGTTGGCGCTAAGGTACTCATCGATGCCTGCCAGAGCCTTCCCCACATGCCCGTAGATGTGCAGGATATGGATTGCGATTGGCTGGTGGGCTCAGGTCACAAGATGTGTGCGACCACGGGCATTGGCTTCCTCTACGGCAAGCGAGATTTGCTGCGGGCTATGCCACCGTTCCTGGGTGGCGGTGAGATGATTGCGGACGTGTTCCTCGATCACTCTACCTATGCGGATCTGCCTCACAAATTTGAGGCGGGAACTCCAGCCATTGGAGAGGCGATCGCCCTCGGTGCAGCCGTTGATTACCTCACCAACATCGGCATAGACAAAATCCACGCTTACGAGCAGGAACTCACTCTGTACCTGTTTGAGCAACTGAACCAGCTTCCCGAAGTCACCATCTACGGTCCTCAACCCAATGAGGATGCCAGCAATCGGGCTGCTCTGGCCTCATTCACCACAGGTGCCGTGCATCCCCACGACCTTTCCACCATCCTCGATCAGGCGGGGATTGCGATTCGGGCAGGGCATCACTGCACCCAACCCCTGCACCGTTACATCAAGGCCCAATCCACCGCACGGGCCAGCCTCTACTTCTACAACACAAAGGAAGAGGTTGACGTGTTTATCAAGGCACTGAAAGAGGCGATCGAGTTCTTCGGCAGCATCTTTGGATAAGCTCTGAATATGGAGAAAAGCCCCCTATGTTCTCAAACACAGGGGGCTTTTCTTCTTGAGTAAGTAACAATCGCCTAACCTAAAACTCAATCCCTGGCTGAGCTTTCACGCCTTGCTCTCTGAAAGGATGCTTTACGAGCGTCATTTCGGTCACCAGATCCGCTTGCTCAATTAAAGCAGCAGGGGCTCCTCGTCCGGTCAGGATTACGTGGGTCATCTCGGGCTTCTCGGCCAAGCCTGCCAAAACGGCATCAACGCTGAGGTAGCCCATTTTCAGGGCAATGTTGATTTCATCCAGCAGGATTAGGCGGTAATCGGGGTTACGGATAAGAGCGATCGCCCGCTCCCACGCCTCCTCTGCCTTCTGAATATCCCGCTCCCGATCCTGAGTTTCCCAGGTGAAGCCTTCACCCATGGCGTAAAACTCCAGCTGGGCAGACTGTCCATCTCGGCTCTCCGTCCAGGGAGCCAGAACCGTCTTCTCCGCAGGTTCCCAGGCTCCTTTGATGAACTGCACGATCGCCACTCGATAACCATGACCGAGAGAGCGCAACACCATTCCCAGAGCAGCAGTGGTTTTGCCCTTGCCGTTGCCGGTGTTGACGACGATCAACCCCTTCTCCAGAGTGCGTTCTGCTAAACGCTGCTGCTGTACTTCCTTGCGGCGAGCCATCTTGCGCTTGTACTGCTCGTCGGTGAGGGCGATCGCCTCCTCATTCAACCGTACAGCTTCGTCATCAGCACCGGGAACAGATGCAGTCATAGCCTGAGTCTCCAATCATTGACTCCTACCAGAGTATCAAGAACTCTGGGAAGTTTTCCTCACGGGACACTCGCAACCTCTGAGGCTTGTTGAACGGTCTGGGTTATCGGACGCCGTTCTTGCAAAGCGCGATCAATCAGCTTCGATACCAACCAGGAAACCGATCGCTCCTCTGCTTCGGCCCATGCCTCCAGTTCTTCCTTCCACTCGGCAGGAACGTAGGCTACAACCCGCTCCAAATCTGTTTTTCCGCCCATGATGATGCTACTTTCACAGATTTCTTCACTGTGTCTAGCATACAAGTAATCACTGGGATGTGCCATGCTAGACCATGCTGTGCTAGCATGGCACAGCAACTCAACCCTGTAATGCAATGATTCAGTCAAATCCTGTCACTATCCAGGGCGATCGCCCATCTCCTGTCCCTTCCGGCTTAGTGCTGATGTCATCTCGTGAACTGGAGAAGATGCGGCAGGTGGGGAAACTGGCAGCGCAGTTACTCGACTACCTGGAACCTTTAGTGCAGCCTGGAGTTAGCACCCAAAGTTTGAATGATGAAGCTGAGCGTTGGATGAAGGATCACGGAGCTATCAGTGCAACCATAGGTTATGCACCTCCCGGACATCCACCGTTTCCAGGTGCCCTCTGTACTAGCGTGAATGAGGTCGTGTGCCACGGCATTCCCAACCCCAAGCAGATTTTGAAAGATGGAGACATTCTCAATATTGATGTGACGCCAATTCTGGATGGCTTTCACGGCGACACTTCCCGCATGTTTTGTGTGGGTACACCTTCGGCGATCGCCCAAAAACTTGTTTCTGTCACTCAAGAATGCCTGTATCGAGGCATTGCTGAAGTGAAACCGGGAGCTCGTATTGGAGACATCGGCGCAGCCATTCAGGAACACGCCGAAGCAGAAGGCTTTTCTGTCGTGCGGGAATTAGTGGGGCATGGCGTGGGGCGGCAGTTTCATACGGAACCGCAGATTCCTCACTACGGGAAACGGGGTACTGGGATGAAGCTGCGGCCCGGCATGGTGTTTACCATTGAGCCGATGTTGAATGAGGGCACTCGCAGTATCAAGGTTTTAAAGGATCAGTGGACAATTGTGACAGGCGATCGCAAACTCTCGGCTCAGTTTGAACACACGGTGGCTGTCACAAACGATGGTGTGGAGATTTTGACGCTGTAAGATTTGTGCTTACCAAATTCGCAAATTACGCTGAGCCATTCTAACGGCCCCTGAATATGATTAAGAGAAGGCGATCGCGCTGTGCCACCTAACCCGTTGATACAACGTTGACGCCGATTGTTAAAGTTGAACACTATAGTGTTTAGATAAGTTGATCCCGTATTGATTGCGGTCGCTCATGTCCAACCAACCCGATCCTACCTCCCAGACGAACTCCAAGAACGTGCCAGAATCGGTTGCTCGTTCGAATGGTCACCCTACGGACCCAACACCCCAGGGTGCCCCTGTGAATGTGCCAGTGGCTGCCACGCATGAGGAAAATCCGTGGGTCGAAGCGCTGAAAACCATTGGTATTAGCGTTGTTTTGGCCTTAGGGATTCGTACAGCGATCGCCGAGGCTCGTTACATCCCCTCGGAGTCGATGCTGCCGACACTGGAAGTCAACGATCGCCTGATCGTTGAAAAAATGTCGTATCACTTCACCAACCCTGACAGGGGCGACATCATCGTCTTCTCCCCAACCGACAAATTGCGGGAAGACAACCCCAGTCTTAAAGATGCTTTGATCAAGCGTGTGATTGGGCTTCCAGGCGATACGGTGCAGGTGTCCAACGGCACTGTCTATGTTAATAACGAACCCCTGGAAGAGAACTATATTCCCAAGGAATATGCCCCGACTTATGAATGGGGGCCTGAGACCGTTCCTGAAGGCTCTTACCTGGTTCTAGGCGACAATCGCAACAATAGCTACGACAGTCACTTCTGGGGCTACGTTCCCAAGAAGAATATTATTGGACGCGCGGTTCTACGCTTCTGGCCTCTTCCACGGGCAGGCACGATTGGCCCTACCCCTGTTTATGTCGAGCATCCTGGAGAAGCACCAGCAGAACCGGCCAATAATCCTGCTGCGGAACCGGCCAATTAGGTGAGATAGCGATCGCAATACGACTTTCACACAACAAGCGGCTGACGAGGTCAGCCGCTTTGTTTTAATGGCAAACTCAACCAACACAAATGCGTAAGTCCTGTTCATACTGAAAAGCCGCGCAAAGCGCGGCTTTTCAGTATGAAGTTTAAAGCCATAACCCAAGAAAAGGGGGACACCTCCCCGTGTGTCCCCCGGCCTGAGCGTTACGCTCCGTCTTCTGGAACCAACTCAAGCCTCAATGCTAGATATGGCAGACCATCTGGCTCATTTCATCTTCCAGGGCAGCAACAAGGGCTTGATCGCCCCGCGCTTGGGCCACTTCAATGCGATGTTGCAGACGCTTTTGAATATTTTCCAGGTGCATCTGCTCAACCTCACGCATCAGGGCGCAACGGGTTTTAAGGCTGGTGCGAGCATCGGGTGACACAGGTGCAGCAGGATAACGGCGAAAGGAGCCTAGGGCTTGCTCTCCCACTTCGTCGGTCTGATAGTGAACCCCACGATAGGTTAAATTGCGGGGAACTTGCGGTACCGGAATATGCCGGGGATAAGAAAATTGAAATGATTGCCAACGGTTTGACCCGGACATTTCAGACTCCTCGACAGTAGCGTCAACAGGCTCGTATTCATAACTTTGGCCCCGGTATTTCAGCCTCATGATCTTCAAAATCCCTGTATTAAGTGAATGGGCTATCGATCCTGGAAGCGGGAACACACCGGAACTTCTAAGGAGGCGATCCCTGAACTAGACAACCGGGCTCAACCAGTTAGCTAGGGAATGCTCATATCTATATTCTGTATTCTATTTTACGATTTAGGCAAGTATCTTGAAAAACAAGAAAACTTAAATTAGAGAAAATTTTTGGATAGAGAACTTTATAGTCTTCTCAGAAAACGAGTAGATCGGCATCTACAAACCAGAAGGACGTTTTTAGCTACCGCCCTCAGCCTTAAGCCTACGGATCCAATAAGATGGCATATTTTCTGATAGAAGTCCGTTAATATCGAGTTTTCTTAATACCCCTATCAAGTTTTATGGCAGCGAAAGTGACACCTTCACAAGAACGGTCATCAAGGCATCCGGGTTAAACCTACAGCGCTTTGCGCTTGAATAAAATGCAGCTATTTTTGTGAGAGCCTCGCTCCGCGAGGCTCTCACAAAAATAACTTGTACCTCATAGACTTGAAAAGTGCTGTATATAGTGGTTTTATCATCCCAAATAGGATGAATATCTCTATATCTAGAAGACAGACAAAGCCCCGGATTTATGAAAGATAGATCTGGCTCAGCACGACCTGGAGCCTATCATAATCATCCTTAAGAATTAGGCTCAGCATCCGACCAGCCTGCACCAGCCAGGAGCGATCGCCCTGCCGCAGTTGATAGATTTCCCGAATCGCTGCCGCAATCAGGGCGTCTACTGGAGCTTGGGTTACTAGAAGCAGGGTTCGCAAAAACTCCAACTGCTCACTGAACTCGATCACCTCATCGGGGCTACAGCGATAAACCGCCTGATGAATTTGAGGTGGGCGGGGTGGGATGTGCTGAAATATTCGGTTGTTGTGGGGCGAAGAAGAATCCGGGTGAAAGCCTACAATAGCGGCGCGAAACTCGGTCTTATGCATGGCAAAGATCTGAGGTTGTTGCTCGCGTAAATCCTGCAAAGACAGGCCCAACGCGCGGGCCCGGTGTACAGAGTCGATAGGGCTAGTGGTGACATGGTAAACCACAGCATAAATCTGGTTGCCCGATTCCTCATCCAAGGATTTGACCCAACTTCCAAAGGGCGGCATCGCTGCAAAGTTCAACTCTTCGGGTTCCAGGCATTGGGCCAAAAATTCGGTGGTGGCCGTTTCGATCACCTCACCCAGTTGATCAGCAGGGCGGGTTTGAGGCGTAGACGATGGAAGGGATAGCCGCATAGCTGTGTCGCAACGCAGGACGGACAAATGACAAAGCTTTCAGCAGAGGCTCTAACTAGAACACCTGCATTATCTGTTCAGTTTAGGCTGAATTCCAATTTATGACGCATTTTTATCAGCCACATTGATTGAAGGATGAACGGTGAGGGCTATGCCGTGTATGACCCAGCGTTCATCCTTCAATTACCCTAAAAGGTTAGCGATCGGGCAGATCGAATGGGTGTCACAGAGGGATAAGGGGCGATCGCCCGTTTCCCGGTAAAGTGATTGATTGATGATGGCTATCCTGCCATCCGATCGATTATTCAAACGCTTCCTCACTCTAGCTGCGATCGCTCATGGCGCTCAACTCCCTTCCTCCGGTTCAGTTCTTCACCCGCCGCTGGACAAAAGACCCGGCCTTCGCCTGGGTGATGTCTGCCCTGTGGCTAGTATTGCTATGTTTACTGGCCTTTTGGTGGAACCTGGGCAGCGTGGGGCTAATCGACGAAACCGAACCCCTGTTTGCCGAAGCAGCCCGCCAGATGACCATCACGGGGGATTGGATCACACCCTACTTTAATGAGGCGACTCGGTTTGATAAGCCGCCTCTGGTTTACTGGTTGATGGCGATCGCCTATCAGGTCATTGGGGTGAATGAGTGGGCTGTGCGCTTCCCCTCCGCTCTCTCAGCCTCGGCTCTGGTCATCTTTGGCTTTTTTGTATTACGCCGGTTTGGCTATCCTACGCCCCTGGTAGGCCAGGACGCTGAAGGCGAAGCCGTTACTGACAGCTCCGGCGATGCTCCCCGCTGGTGGGCCGCCTGGATTGGTGCGGGGATGATGGCGTTAAACCTGCAAACCCTGGTGTGGGCTAGAACAGGCGTTTCCGATATGCTGCTGAGCGGCTGCATGGGCTCCGCGCTGTTTTCCTTTTTCTGGGCCTATGCCTCTCCGAATCGTGCCACAAAACGGTGGGGGTATTTGGGGTTCTATGTCCTGTGTGCCTTGGCGGTGTTAACGAAAGGCCCTGTGGGAATTGTGATTCCAGGCTTGATTGTGCTGGTGTTTCTGTTTACAGTAGGGCAGTTTCGGGCCGTGTGGCGTGAGGCCAAGCCCATTTGGGGGACGCTGTTGTTGCTGGCGATCGCCCTCCCCTGGTTCATTCTGGTGATCCAGGCCAACGGTGATGCCTATATTGATTCTTTCTTTGGGTATCACAATGTCGAGCGGTTCACCCGAGTTGTTAATCGTCACTCGGCTCCCTGGTTCTTCTACTTTTTAATTGTGCTGGCCGGGTTTGCACCCTACTCCATATATTTGCCAGTGGCGATGGCCCGTCTGCGGTTCTGGAAACTTCAGGCATGGCGATCGCAGCCCCGCCATACCCATTTAGGCCTGTTTGCTCTGGCCTGGTTCGGGGTGATCTTCGGCTTCTTTACCATTGCCGTTACCAAGCTCCCCAGTTATGTGCTGCCGCTGCTACCTGCCGCTGCCATCCTGGTAGCACTGCTATGGAGCGATGCCCTGACTCGGCCTAGGCTGGCCCACAGCCTACGGCTGACCCATTGGATAAGCCTGGTATTGCTGCTGGGTATGGGAGCGGTCATGCTAGTCAGTCCACGCTTTGTTGGAACGGATTTGGCAACACCTGATTTCCCGGCAGCTCTGTGGAATGCAGGGGTACCTATTACAGGAACAGTGTTTTGGGGTGGAGCGGCGATCGCCTCCCTACTGCTCCTACTACGTCGCCAGAGCCGTTGGCTCTGGGGCGTACAGCTCACCACCTTTATCCTATTTATTCTATTTACGCTGACCCCAGCCCTGTTTGTGATGGATGCTCAGCGGCAACTACCCGTGCGACAAATGGCGGAGGAGATTTTGCGAATACAGCGCAAAAACGAACCCATCGTTATGATCGGCTTCCCCAAACCCAGCCTAGTATTCTATACCCGCCAGCATATAGAATTTATTCCCAACTCCGAAAAAGCCAGCGAGTTCTTCTTCAACCAACCGCAAAATCGACGGTTCTCCATCCTGGCCCTTGGGCTGCGCTATCGCATTCTTGAATCCGATTTGTATCGGAAGGAGTACCGTGACCTGAAACGGATTGGGAAGTACAGCCTTGTGCGGGTCTGGTTTCCTCTAAGGCGATACATCAAACCCGGTAGCGCTCGCCTCCGTGAAGCACCTGCACAGCAATCCCAATAATCAAGCTTTTCAAACGGCAAGGGTCTGCTTTAAAGGTCCTTGTTTCGTGCGCAAAGCACACAAAGTAAGGACCCTTTCAGCCAGCTTTAAAACACGCCCTAAGACCCTGTTGCCTTGCGGATGACAGTCAATAGAGAAGAGATATCGGGGCGATCGCTAACACGACTGGAACGGGCACCCTTTCCCTTCTTCGTTAAAGACTGCGCTTGGCTTTTTTCTTTAAGAGGCTCTAGACACGGAAATACGGACAGTTCGCGCATTTGATGGGCGGCCTGAGTATTTTCTGGACTGAGGGTAATCAGAGGCAAAGCTGCCAGAGCGGCGTGTCGGTTTAGATTCCGCAAATAAGTGAGAGGCTTTGGTAAAACACCGTCCAGTAATACGAGATGGGGCTTCCAGACGCGGGCCAGCAAGTCTGCCTGATCCAGGTCATCTACCTCCAGCACTCGGCAAGGGTGGGGTTGCAGCAGATCGGCCAGCACCGGTAAGGGATGCGGTTGGGGCATAGCATCCTCAGCATCCGCCGGAGTCATTCCCTCATGGGCCGCAAACGCCAGAGGCAGATCGGGAACAGTGGCGATCGCCGGACGCAGATGCAGAATCGTTAGATGAAGCATTTTGTCGGCATCTTTGGGCTGCTCTAACCCGACCTGCGCCAACACTCCTTCCACAGTCTGGCGCAAGCCTTCCGGTTGCACGGGCACAGTCAAAAAGCCGCTGGCTCCGTGGCTAAAGGCCTTTCCTCGCTCGGTGCGACTGGACGTAATCACAATTGGAATCTGATGGGTTTCATTATGAGAACGCAGAAGCGTCAACACATCCCACCCCGAAAGCTGCGGCAAGAGTGGATTTAGGAAAATCATCAGGGGTTGCAGTTGGCGAGCTTTCTTAAGGGCTTCGGTGCCAGAACGGGCGATCGCCAACCGAAATCCCAACTGACTCAGTTGCTGACTCAAATCATCCAGATAATGCGGTACCACTTCCACCAGGAGAACAAGATGATGCCCCGTACCTCCAGCCCAGGTTGTCCCTAAAGTACGCGGTTTTACACCCTTTAGCGATGGGTCAGGTGGCAGAAGCAACGTAAACTGGCTGCCCTGGCCTTGAGTCGAGGTGAACGTCACATCACCTCCATGAAGCCAGGCCAAACGCTGGGTCAACACCAACCCCAACCCTGTCCCCTCAAATTGCCGAGTAAGGGGGTGCTCCAGTTGTTGAAATTTCTGAAAAATCAAGCTTTGTTGATCCTGAGGAATTCCAATGCCGGTATCCCAAACCGTAAAGGCCACCCAGCCATCCCACTCCTCGACTCGTAATCCTACCTGACCATTGTCATCCGTAAACTTCAGCGCATTGGACAGCAAATTGGTCAGCATTTGCCGCAAACGCAACTCATCCGCCACGATGGTACTAACTTCAGGCTGAATTTCTAAGGAGAAGGTGGAGCGGTGGGCCCGCAGCTTCGCCTCTGGAGAGTCTTCGTCCAAGCCATCAGCCCCATGAGCCTGCCGGGCCTGAGACAAGGCCCGCAAACAGACCCCTTCGACCGCTAGAGGAGCCATGGTTAATTCCAGTTGGCCTGTCTCGATACGGGTTAAATCCAAAATGTCATTCACGATCGTCATTAAATGACGACCACTCTGATAAATCAGCCGGGCATAGCGGGCCTGCCGCTCATTCAAGCTTCCAATGACTTGATCCTTCAGCAGATTCGATAGACCCAGTACTGCTGTCAGGGGAGTCCGTAGCTCGTGGCTAATACAGGCTAGAAACTCGTCCTTGAGACGATTGAGTTGTACGAGATCCGCATTTTTGGCGGCTAATTCCTTCGCGACCTGGTGCTGCTCCGTCACATCCTGGGCCAGAATCAGCCAGATTGGAATAGCATTCGGCGTCGGAGGCTCGGCCCCCAGAGCCGTCTGAGTAATCTCCGTAGGATTTAACGCAGGATCTCCAGGCTGGGGCATGTAGCCCAGAAATGTACCGCAAAATTGCCAGACCCGTTCCACCTGGCCATCCCGGTGGGCATCAACGGACTCACCCATCCCGCACAAACAGACACATACACTGGAATTTGGAATTTTCTGGCAGGTTCCAGCGGCGTGCAGCCCACTGGCATATTTCAGCAACATCTCCCAGCTACTATCAGTACCCGGCTCGGTGAGCTCGGATTCTGTCACGGGAGGGGCATCTGCATCATCAAGACTTGCCCCCATCAACGGGGGTTCTCCCATCAGGAAAGCCGCCACCTTTTTCCAAACCTCGTCAGGGTTCTGCAACCGAGCCAGTTGATACCGCCAGATGCCATTTTGAGACAGCACCTGCCCATCGCCCGTTAGCAGCATCAGCGGTAGAGGCACGTGCTCTAGCAGCGGCTCTAACAGCGGTAGAGAAACGGTTGAGATTGTGGAAGCCACCGGAATGGAAGGCTGGAACTGGGGTGGAAGGGGTTCCCCATCTGGTAACAGTTGTCTGGCCCAGAAGGCCCACCAGCGGGTTTGATCCAACACCCCCTGGCACCCCCCCGATTTGTCCATCAGAAGCCAGTGGCACGCCTCTGCATTTTCGGTCGCTTGGTAAATCCGCTCTAGAGACCAGTGGTCTGGCACCAGCTTAATCGGCTCTAAAACACACTTGGAGATGGTCGGTGGTTCAATCGCACCCGGCTGTACGTGGATAGGCAACGCACAGGACAGCAATTCAGACAGGCTTAAGACCCCTACCGGCTGCTGCTGACGATCCTGCACCACAGCCAGGTTGGCACGGCTACGCACCAACGTCTGCAACACCTCTGCCGCACTGGCATTGGCATCAACCAGAGGCACCTGTTCACTAAAATGTTCGACGGTTAGACTGAGCATGATGTCCACCGTTCGCCTGCATAACGTTCATTGAAGTGGAAGCATAGACCTGCAATCTAGCGACGGATTACATCCGCGCACTGAGCCTGCTCGAACCTTGGAAGGGATGTTACAGCAGTGGCTATACCTTGGATATCCGGCGCACTAGGCAACAAAAGCGTTGGCCGGAACTGATAGATCGACGATCATGGGCTTCCCTAACCCATCTTGAACACAAACGATGTTGACACCGAAGAACCTAGCTCAATTATGGCGTTGCTGGAGAGCGAGATCCGGCGTTTCCTTTTACAATATATGTAAAGTATTTTAACTGAACCGTAATACGGACAAGTATTTGTCTTAGCTCAGAAAAATAATAGGAATAGCTCTAATTTTTAGATTAAAACGCCTGTTTTTTCCGTTTACCCGCCTGATCCACGGCCCTACAGAATTTGTTAGTCCTCTGCGCCCTGCTTACCTCTCACGATCTAGCAGATACCCTCCTGCCCTTGCTCCAGGAGTCAACCGCTGATTCCAGGTTAAATCCATCGAGCGCTTCGAAATCCTCAAAACCTCGTTACAATCTCACCTACTTTTCGCAACCCTCCGAATTCCTTCGTTACATTGAGCAGGAAAAGCGATCGCTAGATTGCCTGCTGATAGAGGCCAGTGACATAGAGGCCAGTGACAAATTACCCCTGTTATTTAAAAAACTTCAGCAGCTCACCATCCTCCTTCCCACCGTTATCCTTGAGACTGCTCCGCCCTGTGTGGGTGAGAAGGAGCATGACCCGCTGCTAAACCTGGAAAATAAGCCGTACCACAATGCCGTTCTGCGGGTTGCGAAGACGGATGTTCAGCATGTTGACCGCTATGTGGAGGAGGCGATCGCCAAATTCTTGCGCCTTTCCACAAACGATCCGCCCGTTCATGACACACCAGCCGATGCGGTTGCTAATCTTACTATCATCAGCTCCCTTTCCCAACAACAACAGCGGCTGGCTGAAAAGCTCAAAGAGCGGTTGGGATACCTGGGCGTGTACTACAAGCGCAATCCCGCCAACTTTCTCCGGCACATGACACCCCTCGAACGGCAGGAACTACTTCAGCGTCTGAGAGAAGACTACCGGAAGATTATTCTGGAGTACTTTTCTAGCAAGCCTGGGCAGGGCGATCGGATCAATCAGGCGATCGATATATTCGTTAACCTAGCGTTTTTCTCGGATGTCTCGGTATCGCAGATTGTTGAAATACACATAGAGTTAATGGATGAATTTTCCAAACAGCTTAAACTCGAAGGGCGGAGTGATGACATTCTGCAAGACTATCGATTAACTCTGATTGACGTCATTGCTCACCTGTGCGAGATGTATCGTCGCTCCATCCCCCGTGAAGCCTAACCCGCTACCTTTCCCGCATTCCGTTTACCTTGGGTCTTCCCGTTAACCACCTGCGAACGCTAACCCAAATCCCACACGACCATGAGTCCTGCTAAGAAGACCTACATCCTGAAACTTTATGTGGCGGGCAACACCCCCAACTCGGTGCGGGCACTCAAGATGCTCAATCACATCCTGGAAAAGGAATTCCAGGGGGTATATGCCCTGAAAGTGATAGACGTCCTCAAAAACCCTCAACTGGCCGAGGAAGATCGAATTCTGGCCACACCGACCCTGGCAAAAGTCCTGCCACCGCCTGTTCGCAAAATTATTGGAGATCTCTCGGATCGCGAGAAAGTCTTGATTGGTCTCGACATTTTAGATCCAGACCTTCTGTATGATGAGTTGCATGACGATGCCCCAGACGTGCAATAGTTTGCAAATTTAAAGACCTGATAATAACAATCCATGACAGACCTGGAGCAGCCCGGACAACTGAATGGTGCCTCTTTTAAGGGGATTCAAAAAATCCGCACCATGATCGAGGGGTTTGACGATATCAGCAATGGCGGTTTACCCATTGGTCGTACTACCCTTGTAAGCGGCACCTCAGGAACCGGAAAGACCCTTTTTGCCGTTCAATTTCTTTATAACGGCATTGTCCATTTCAACGAACCCGGTGTATTCGTCACCTTTGAAGAATCCCCCGCTGACATCATTAAAAATGCCTACAGCTTTGGCTGGGATCTCCAAAAGCTGTTGGATGAAGGTAAATTATTCATCCTAGATGCCTCTCCAGATCCTGATGGTCAGGAGGTCATTGGCAGCTTTGATTTGTCTGCGCTAATTGAGCGGATTCAGTACGCGATCCGTAAGTACAAAGCTAAGCGAGTCTCTATTGACTCCGTTACAGCCGTATTTCAGCAGTATGATGCCGCTTCTGTGGTCCGGCGGGAAATTTTTCGCCTAGTCGCTCGCCTGAAGCAGGTGGGAGCAACTACCATCATGACCACCGAGCGCGTTGAGGAATATGGCCCGATCGCCCGTTTTGGGGTCGAAGAATTTGTCTCCGACAATGTGGTCATTGTTCGCAACGTGCTGGAGGGGGAACGTCGTCGTCGCACGATGGAAATCCTCAAGCTACGCGGTACGACCCACATGAAAGGGGAATATCCCTTCACCATTACCAACGACGGGATCAATATTTTCCCACTGGGCGCTATGCGGCTGACCCAGCGCTCCTCCAACGTACGGGTATCCTCAGGTGTCAAAACCCTGGATGCCATGTGTGGGGGTGGTTTCTTTAAAGACTCGATCATTCTGGCAACCGGGGCCACAGGTACGGGCAAAACCCTAATGGTGAGCAAGTTCCTGCAAGATGGTTGCCGCGTTGGTGAACGCGCCCTGCTGTTTGCCTATGAAGAATCACGCGCCCAGTTAGCTCGTAACGCCTACTCCTGGGGCATTGACTTTGAGGATCTGGAACAGAAAGGATTGCTCAAAATTATCTGCGCTTACCCTGAGTCAGCGGGTCTGGAGGATCACCTCCAAATTATTAAGTCTGAGATCGCCGAGTTTAAACCATCACGCATTGCGATTGACTCGCTCTCGGCTCTGGCTCGGGGAGTGAGCAATAACGCCTTCCGCCAGTTTGTGATTGGGGTAACAGGCTACGCCAAGCAAGAAGAAATTACCGGCTTCTTCACCAACACCACTGAGCAGTTCATGGGGGCCCATTCCATCACAGACTCCCACATTTCCACCATCACTGACACCATCTTGCTATTGCAATATGTAGAGATTCGTGGGGAAATGTCTCGAGCAATCAACGTCTTTAAGATGCGGGGTTCGTGGCACGACACAGGTATCCGCGAATACATCATTACCGAGAAGGGACCGGAGATCAAAGACTCCTTCCGCAACTTCGAGCGGATTATCAGCGGTTCTCCCACACGGGTTTCGGTGGACGAGAAGGACGAGCTGGCCCGCATTATGCGTGGGGTACAGGAACGCCGGGGTGAATTGAGCGACGACTAGCTGTAGAAAATCAGTTTTTTAGAAGAAGGGTGGGTGTTGAACGCCTATCCTTCTTATTGATGCAGCAAATTAACCATAAATACAGATTCCGGTTGAATAACTCTGAAGCCCGTATATAAAATGAGCCTAGCGTTTCATATCATGCCCATCTTCATAAATCCATGGGCTTGGTGAACAAGTTGATGTGAGGGGCGATCGCCCTCAGGGCACCTTTATAAAAATGTGATAAAGATCACATCCTCCTGCGGTCTTAATCACGCGGTTGGGTTCGGAATCAGGGAATGATGAGAAGTAGATAATTCCTGATAATCGTTGCCATGATGGAGGTCGCCGTGAGTGTTACGACCCGTACCGAGAAACTGGTCAATGCGCTACTAGCGCTCATGGCTTTTTCGGCACTTTATGCCTTTACAAAGGCCCCTGCACCATCGGTTCACCCTACAATCTTTGAGTTCAATAACCTCGAAGTTCAGCCTCCTTCCTGGCATTCGTAACGGTTTACTTTTATTCCATGGAAACACCCCTTGCCTCTAAGCCCCTTCCCTCCATCTGGCGAATTATCCTGATTACAATGCTGGTGCTGGGGGTGTTCTTCCGACTGGTGAATCTGGATGGCAAGGTTTTCTGGGTAGATGAAGCCTTCACGGCTATGCGGATTTCGGGATACACCGAAGCCGAAGTCGTGCAAGCCTGGACGGAGAACCCTGTGACCACGGTGGCAGAACTACAACGCTACCAATTTCCCCAGGGCGATCGCAGTGTCATTGGTACCGTCCAGGGTTTAGCCAAATTTGAACCCCAGCTGCCGCCCCTATATTTTGTGCTGACCCGCTGGTGGGTGCAGCTTTTTGGCGATTCGGTCAGTGTGATCCGGAGCTTCGGGGCGATCGCCAGCATCGCGACCCTACCTCTCCTGGCCCTGCTTTGCCGAGAGTTGTTCCCCAGCCGTGTCACCGCTTATATTGCCGTATGCCTGATGGCGGTCTCGCCCTTCCAGGTGATTTATGCCCAAGAAGCTCGTCCGTACAGTTTGTGGACGCTGCTGACCGTCGCGGCAAGTTGGGCCTTGCTGCGAGCGTTACGTCTCCAAACGCTCCGCAGTTGGATGCTCTATGGTTTGATGCTGACGCTGTCGCTCTACACCTTCGTCTATACCGTCTGGGTCATTCTGGCCCACGGGCTTTATGTACTCTGGCAAGAACGACGGCACCTAAAATCCTTTATCTATAGTGCTGGAACAGCGGTGCTGCTGTTTGCACCGTGGCTTACGGCGATCGCCCTCAACTGGCAGAGTGGCTTACGGCTGGCCTCCTGGCAGCGGCAACCGCTGGAGAACCGATTTCTGGCCTTACCTCTGGCCTGGGCTCTGCATGTTACTCGAACCTTTTTAGACTTTGACGATGACGTTGGGCTCGACCAGCTCATGCCCTACGGTCTGCTGGTCCTACTCACGTTAGTCGGGGTAGGTTACGCTTTATACCTTTTTCGTAATGGTGGGCCAGAGTTAGCCTGGCGCTTTGTCGTGCTGTTGCTGGTCGTGCCAGCGCTGGCGATCATTCTGCCAGACCTGCTAACTGGAGGCCAACAATCCACTGCCAGCCGTTACTTTGTGCCTTGCTGGATAGCCCTTATTCTGATAATGGCCTATGCCCTAACACTGCTGCTGAACGAGCGGCTGGGTCGGATTGCTCTGGCAGGGCTACTCACATTTCAGGTACTTTCCTGTGCTACGAGCAGTCTGGCCTCTACCTGGTGGAACAAGGAAGGTGGCTATATTCCCTATGTTGCCAATCAAATTAATCAGACTCAGAAGCCTCTAGTCGTTAGTTCCAGTGACTGGTGGGTCTTTTCTCTGGCCCACGACCTGCGTCCTGAGACCAGTTTAGAGATTGTCACACGTCCTGAGGTCTTACCGGGGATCCCGATGGGCCACAGCGACTATTTTCTCTACAGCATGCCAGAGCCAATTCGCAACGCGCTCATTCAAGGCGGCTTGCAAATTCAACCCTTTGAGGGGTTAGAACAAGTACCCATTCAGTGCATGGTGCCCCCCGGCCAACAACCGGGTCCCTGCCCTCCAAATGTCGGTTAGATAGTGTTGCAATTGGCAGTTGTGAGAGGGGCATTAAGTGCCCCTCTCACAACTGCCAAGCTTTATGTCTAGAGCCGTACCTATTCGGCTTTAAAGCTGACTTGCCTCACTTAGCAAAGCCAATTCGAAAAGTGAGCTTGCAGAAGCACTTGCCCAAAGATGGGCTTGGCAGAATAGCGCCATTGCTGGGTTGGTATTTCCCTATGGCACAGAGTAATGAGGTTCCGAGGCGGCGTTCTGCGATGCCCCTACTTCTGGGGTGGTTGGTCGCAAATGCAGTAGGAGGGGCGATCGCTAACATCCTAGAGATCCACGTCCAATTTCTAGGGATACTGGTGCTCACGGGTATCCCCATCGGCTTTGTTCAAGGGTTTGTACTACGCTCCTACATGCGCCAGGCCTGGCGTTGGGCCGTTGTGACGGCAATAGCCTGGCCGCTAGTCAACCTTCTCGAGGTTTCGCTGCTACAACAGCCCGGTGATTGGCTGATCCAATCCCTTACAGCAACAGAGCTGTTATGGGAGGTGTTTTGGTTGAATCTTGTGCGGATGGCGATCATTCTGGCTCTGTTGGCGGTTCCTCAGGCCTGGTTACTGCGAGAACAGGGGGGCCGGATTTGGGTATGGATTGTCGCGAGTTTCGTGGGTGGTGCGCTGTTAGGAGCAATCGGAGCCACCACCTGTTTGTGGTGGTGCCCAGTGCTGCGGGGTAACGTGCTGGGTTTTGTGCTGGGGGCAGCGAGTTGGCTGGGTTATGCCCTGGTCACCGGGTTGGCTCTGAAGCAGATTTTAGACCGTCGTTAAACCTGTCCCTTAGCTAGCCAGCAATTCTCATTTTGGAATCCAACCCGAAAATAGCTCACCTTCGGCGGGCTATTTTCGGGCTTCAAAGCTGAGAGTTCGTGCCCGAAGGGCACGAACTCTCAGCTTTGAAGCTCATACTGAGAATTGCTGTTAGCTAGCTCCTGATGTCCCAACTGACGCGACTCTCGCAATAAAATGGTGTGCTACGGTTGAGAACCGCTGGATGCTCTAAGCGATCGCTCCTCCCCTGACATTTTGTTTGTTTTATGGCTTTTTCCGGACAACGGTTACGTCATGCAGCCCAGTTACTCCGGCCTTTGAGTCGGAAGGGTTCTTGTCGGCAAGCTGCCCATCTGGGCGCTTGGGACCTCCGTGACTTTATTCCCCGATTCCCCAAATCCTTAGGGCACTTTTTGGGGCTGGTGATCGCGACTTTCCTCCTGGTGCTTACGATCCCAGCAGTTGCCCTGGCACAGTTTCCACCCATCCAAACGGACAATAATCAGCCGCCTACGGGAGTCGTACGGCAAGGGCTTATCGAAGTCACAGACCTGGAGCTGGACGGCCGTGACCTGTTTACCATCGCAGCCCCAACGGTGTATAACCGGGCTGATCCGGGCACTCAAGTACCCGTCGAGGAACGTGCTCGCCAGATTGAAACCACACTGAGACAGCTTACGGCCAGAGCACCAGAGGGGGAGCGATCGCCCTCTCAAACCCATGTCACGGTGTTAGACCCCGAATCCCTGAAGGTGTTCTATGAAACAGTAAACGGCTTACCCGTCATCTTTGCTGATGATGACTATTTGGCCGAGGCCAAAGTTTTGGTGACGGTGACCAACACGGATGCGGAGTACCAGGGCATTCCTCGGAATACCTTAGCTGAACGTTGGCAAGACATCTTACAGAAGCGCCTGTATGAGTCGTTGCGGAATCGGCAACCCGATGCCTTCCGTGCTCAAATGAAACGGGCGTTGGCCTTGGCGATCGCCATTTTGGTTCTCAGCCTTCTGTTCCTCTTCCTACGGCGGGTGTTGGGCAAGCGGAAAGAGGCGATGGAAGCCCTTCAAGTCAACCAGGCTACCGGTAACACGGCTGAAATCCGGCTCGATGGCACTGAGGTTCCCTGGCCATTACGGTTCGGTCGTCCCCAGCAACAGCTCAGCCTGCAACGTCGCCTGCAACTGGTCTCCCTGTTTCGCTGGTTAATGCTGTGGCTGGTGGGGTTTGTATGGGTCGTCGGAGTTGCCGCAACCCTCTACACCTTTCCCCAAACCCGTGGGTTGGCCCTGAGTGTGGTCTCGACCCCCGCTCTCATTTTGGGAGCCTGGTTTATGACAGGGCTCTTAAACCGCCTGTTAGATGTCACGATCGATCGCTTAACCGATGTGTGGGAGGAGGGGCAAGACGAAAGCCTAACTCAAGCTGAGCTTCAGCGGATCTTGACTATCAGCACCGCATTTAAGGGCCTCAAAACATTTCTGGTCTATGCATTTGGCGTCTTGTGGGTGTTGCAGAGACTCAGCCTGGTGCCCGGTTCTGTACTGGCTCTGGGTGCCTTACTCGCCTTGACCCTATCCTTTACAGCTCAAAGCTTAGTGAAGGACATGATTAACGGCTTTCTGATTCTGCTGGAAGACCACTATGGCATTGGCGACCAAATCACTGTAGGTACGGTGACAGGTATTGTCGAAAACCTGACCTTGCGAGTAACCCAGATCCGCACCGACAACGGCAACCTGGTCACGATCCCCAATAGCCTGATTAACCAGGTAGAAAACATGAGCCGCACCTGGGCCCGTTGTAATTTTGTCATTGATGTGGCCTATGACACTGATGTGGACAGGGCTCTAGCAATTGTGCGAGAGGAAGCCCATCGCATGGCGGAGGATGAGGAATGGCGATCGCTCATCCTCAACCCTGAAGAGCTCCTCGGCGTTGACAACCTTTCCCACACCGGCATTCGCATTCGTCTATGGATGCGCACTCTGCCCCTCAAACAATGGGCCGTCGGCCGAGAGCTACGTCTTCGCCTGAAACGCGCCTTTGACGCTTACCAGGTTCAAATTGGCGTCCCTCAACAGTTGCTCATGGGTGAAGTCTCTGGATTAATTCAGGAGGACGAGGAACAACACGTTGACCTGACCCAGAAATCGCCTAAATCCCCTCCAAAACTATCGGAGCAGGGGTCATAACCCTTTCGCGCTTGTGGAGCACGAGATACTTAGGGCTGCGTCTCACATTCCTAGTACTCAGCGGCTTAAGTTTGCCTATGATTAGAGGGTTGCACTGCTCCCTAAGATTATGCCTGGACTCCGCCCTCCAGTTTTGACCCTTAGCCCCAGCGACCAAGCAGCT
>NZ_JACJOO010000007.1 GCF_014695575.1 Leptolyngbya sp. FACHB-8
TTGTTTTGCCAGACATTGTTCGGGTCTCCACTTCGCATGCGGGACTTTTGAACAATGTCTTTTTTTGTCGTTGATTTTGTCTGATACCTAAGTGTCAATTGGCGATCTCACAGGTGGCCGTCAAATCCGCCTACTGCACTGTCGTCTCCTGACAAGAGCATTGTCACCTGACAGCTTCTGAACCTACACGAATGAGAGTACCGCTGCGGTAGGAGGGGAACAGCGTATAGCTGTTAGGCCCCAGATCGCTACCCGCAGGAAGGCTAGGTGCATTTACCGATAGGCTTGTAAGGGCATAAGGCGAGATAGGAACAACAGCCGGCCCTAAGGCATCAGCCTGTGCCAGGGGACCGTTCAGGCTGGGATTAATCTCTACCACTTCATTTTGGGCAGTGCCTTGGCGGGCAAAAATAGCAAAGCTGTTATCGACTGGGCGAGACCATCCCCATACTCCATCGGCAAACACCAGAGCCGTGCCCCAGGTTAAGCGGGTAGCCTGGGTCGTTAGCGCAGAAGCTTCATAGGGAATGTCGATTTCATGATTGAGGGTGAGATCAGCACGATAACCCCGGTAGCGTATTTGGCTTAAAAGATTGATATCGCTAGCAGCAGCAGTAGCCGTAAACGCTGTACCTAAGCCTCCAAACGTGGTACGCGGATCGTAAGACCAATTCAACCGATTGATAACCCCCTCATTGTCTAACGTGGTGGAGGTATTGATAGATTGGCGCTGTTGGGTTAAGGACATGGACAGCCCCACAAACATGCGGGATTCAGTTTCTCCCTGAGCATTTTGTCCATAACTCGCAGAAGTATTCAGCATCATTCCTGAGCCCAATGGCTGAGAAATGCCCAAGGCGATGGAATAAGCATCGCTAGGCTGATCGCGTGTAAATTGATAGCGACCACTGATGGTCAGGTGTGTGTTATCAAAAATGGTTTGACTATAAGCTAGGGAGAGATCAAGTCCAGTGGTATTGTTAGGTTCCTCATCCTCAATAGTCATAAAGTTTGGCCCTCTGTATTCAGCCGACAAACGTAAACTGCGGTTGTTGCTGGAGGCTCCTTGAAATAACCAGTCATAGTAGAAACGGGCAGCCACATCTAGACCATAGTCTTGATCCAAGCTAAGGGCTGCATCCCAGCTAAAGTTGCCTATGGTCGTGGCCCAGGTGCCTTCAAGGCCTGCCATTTGAGTAGTAATGTCCCCCTGAAGGTATCCACCCAAAGTTAGGGTATCGGTTACACCTACCCGGTGGGAAAGTGTCAGGGTAGGCAGGTTCCAATCATATTCATCAGGAGCTACGCTAGGGCTGTCGCCTCGGGCAGGAATGCCTAAGCTGTAAGCAAACTGCTGCACTCCTGGGGCTAATAAATCTCCTGAAACCCCCGTGGCAAAGTCCAAACGTTCGACTCGGCCTAGGTCGTCAGTGATGACTAACTGTACTCCATTGATGCCAGCGTTGAGGGGAAGGTTACGAACGTCCTGTGACCCAGCCTCCAAACGCAAGGTTTGCAGCAATTGGCCGTTAAGAAACACCTCAACGCTGGAAGGTCGTTCTAAAAAAAACTCGAAGCGGCTAATAGGACGAGTTACCTGGTAAGGCTGGAGGGCAAAGTTGCGAACCATGGAAAAACCCAATACCGGAATACTAGTCTGATACCCTCGCACTGGCACGACAAAGTCCCCCAGTTGATAGCGGATGGAGGAATTGATATCGTCGTGTACCAGCCGTAGGGGACCACGTTGCCAAGCCGGTGAGTCTTCTTCCGTAAAGCTAAAGTTACCTTCCAACACCCACCTATTTAGATTGAGCGCACCCTCAAAATTAAGCAGTAGAGGCTGTCTGCCTGTATCGGCCGCATCTCCTGACCAAACCACTTCTTGGCTACCTTGAAAGTTGAGATAGCCGCTCACTCGGCTAGGTTGCAGTGCTTGCTCTAATGCAGGCGGAACTTCAACCCCATCAACGGATAGAACTGTTGTTGCTCGTAATGCAGGTGGAATTTCTGCTTGTAGTTCTAATCGGCTGCTATCAAAGTTAATAGCGATACCTACTTGACGAACATGTTGTAGATCGAGTGTGCCATCGGGCCGAATTACGGCTGCCAGTTGTTCCATCACATCTGCTCGCATGGCCTTTCGGACAGCGGATAGAAATTGGTCAGCAGCGATCAGCACCTCGCTCTGGTTACCCCCAGGCACGCTCACTAAAACCTGTCCTACTGTCTGTCCATCCAGTACCAGAGGAACAACGACCTGATGAGAGCTCAGATTTTGGTTCCCCCCAAACACCTGCTCAAAAATGTCGTGGGTGGACGGCGAGTTTGTGGGAACTACGGCGGGTAAAGGTGTTGTGTTGCTTGGTAGGGGCAGTGCTGTTGTTTCAGTAGATGGAAGGGAAGGGGGCGATTGTAGAGTGGTGACTGTTTGAGAACCTTGTACGCGGTTTTCTGACCCTGATGCTAGGAAGTTTATGGCGAATTTCCGGTCTGCGGAGGTTTCCTTATCAATAGAGCCTATGGAGGGAACAACAGACAATTGTGTTGATGCTCCTGGATGAAGTGAGGGAGCAGGAAAGAAAATAGGTGGTGGAATGATAACCTTTTGTACCACCTTAACCTCAGCTGTCACTGGCTTTAGGGGCGAGGCAAGTGGTACTATGGGCTGGCCCAGGAGGGCCATGGCAGCCAACATAACGATTAATCCTGCTGCCGGTAGTTAAAGGTAGCAGTGAGTGAACCTTGGGGCAAAGTTGTAGGCCAAGCCAGGGTGTAGCGTCGGCTATGCCCCGCTAAAACAGTTGTATCCGTAATACCTTCTAGCTGATCTGGAGCGAGAGTTACAGATTGACCCTGCGAGATCAGGGTAAGGCTTAAATCTTGCAGACGAGCACTAGCGCTGCCCGTGTTTGCAAAGGTAACTGCGATGGAAGATTGGCCCTGTGCATTGGTTAGGGGTGCTACAGATTCAATGTTCAGGGTAGCTTGCGCTCCATCTGGACGGACAAACAAAGAGCCAAGGTAGCGCAACAAGACTTGTATCTGCCCTTCAGCCTGTGGAGGTGGGGATTGATTGGGATCAATCAAGTTGATTGGCAGTTGTTCTGCCACTAGCCGAAATGGTAGCTCCTGAGCAGGGTTAGGCTCTCCTAACCAGCTGACTCGTACTACTTGAACAGCTCCTGGTTCCAAAATCATTTGCGTAGGATAAATCAAAAAGTTATCCTCGGCAGGCTGATAGGTTTCCTCTCCATCCAAATTCATCTGGCGTTCAACAACGCTGACTTCTATCGCAATGCGCTCACTTTCGTCATTTACAACTTCATAGGTGTGTGTAGCATTCGCTCCCATAGGAGCAAAGACTTGGGACATGGGCCGAAATTGAAAAGCCAATGCAGGGTTTGCCCGTGTCAAGACAAGAAAAAAGATACTGGTTAGCACCAGATGGAGAGAGCGTTTCATAGAACTGATTGTGAGATGAGCAGGTAAAAGCTATAGGATGTAGCAGGAATGCAACATCCGGGAAACAGTTTGAATTGCTACAAGAGCAAATGGTTGATGGCTGCTCGTTCTGAAAAGCTAGTTATCAACAACAGAAATCCTGATTGAGGCGCTGTAGGTACCAGGATCCTGTAGATGATCAGGGGTATAGCGTATATAAACGTCGCGGTTTTCAGAGCCATCTGTCTCAGTCACATAAGTGTACGTGTGACCAGAAGGAACGGTGAAGTCGCCATTGGATGGGACACCTGCGTCATTGCTTACCGTAGTTATTTGTAAATCAATGTCATTACCGTCAGATTTGGTGAGGCTGGCGGATGTGAGTGTTAGGGTAAATCCACGGCTGTTATGGGTGGCGATTGTAATGTCTGCCACTTTGACAATGTGGGTGCTGGCGTTACCTTCACCGTCAAGATCCAGGGACGTACTGACTGTTGTAGAAGTGGTTGATAGAGTAGGTACTCCGCTTGCCGGGAAAGCGATACTTGCTACAATTCCCAGGCAAATGCAGAGAAAGGGAAGTTTGTAGCGCATGGTGCGTTACTCCATGATGCATAGATAGAATCTCTGACAGGTAGGAAGATGGATTGGACAAAGGTTAAAGGCTTCTAAAAAGCTCCTGGCAATCAAGGCACTATCATTAGCAGAAGTTGCATCTATAGTTATCCGCCAATATTACCGTCGTTTCACAAAGCACTAAAAAGTATGTTCAACCATTGATCCAGAGGCTTCTGATGAAGCCTCTGGTGAGTTATCAGACGACAATTACTTTTGGACAAAACGACAACCTGGAATGAACGTTTGAACCCTTGTGGTGGGATCTAGCAGTTCTATGTATAGTTGACACGAAGGCAAGAAGTAATTGTCGTCAGATACCAAGTGAAATTAATTGTCAGCGATCGTGACGGTAATGCTGCTGGTGTAGGAGCCGGGGTCAAGTAATTGGGGGGCATCGTACTCGATGTAGAGGTCACGATCTGCCGCTCCATTTACAAAACCACCCACTCCAACCGGCACAGAAGCACTGGCTGTAGTTGACGTAAAGCTGGTAGCTGTTGGCTGAGCTGCTGCATCTCCGACAATCAGAACTTGGTAAGGCATGCTGTCACCATTGACTCCGCTCGTCAAGGGACCATTAGCAGTAGCTGTTACGGTGATACCTTGTTTATTGTTGGTTGTCAGTGCTAAATCTGCTACCTGTACTACTGTATCGGTTCCAGCAGTACCTGCACCATATAGGTTTAGGTTGGATGCATTGGAAGTGGCTGTAGAGGTCACAGTCGAGATACTTGCGACAGATCCACTGAGGTTAATGGTGTCAGCCATAGCGGGAGTAGCAAATACTGCTCCAACAGCAATCAACGTAGATGCAACAGCAAAACGACGTACTAACATTATGTTTCTCCTCGACAGAAAATAGAGTTGGATGAGGCAATACCTAGATAGAAAGCCTAGATATTGCTGATGAAGTAGGACGGATAAGCAGCTTCTGACTTGTTCGATTGAAAGTAAGGTTGCTGCTTGAAAATCTGTCTTTCCTATATACATAAAGTATCGGCATCAAAAAGATTAATAATCAATGAAAATACCTAATTTATTTTAATTGGCTTTTGCTGCGATCACTAATTACCGTTGTTAATAAACAAGCTTTCTATTGTCTTGGATTGGGTTGAAAATACATTATTAAGCTGTTATTTAACCTAGAGGAAATACTCAAAAATCGTAATGTGGCGGTTCTAATATAGTTTTTACTTACAGCATCTTCCAACCTAGTGAGGTACGAGGGAGGGATGTGGAACTAAGTCCCACATCCCTCCCTCGTACCTCACTAGTAAGCTGCGGCCTAAGTTCGCAAACTATGTTTTTGTGTAGGGTGCGAAGCACCCTACACAAAAACATAGGTGATGGATTTCCGCCGCAGCGTACTAGGTTGGAAAGGGGGATATCTCAATTTCGTGTAATGTTGATATTACTGATGATCTACGCTATTGAGCTTAGAAATTGATAGTAGAGTTGTCAGGAAATAAGAACTGATTGGATTAGGATGGCTTTTCAAGCCCATTCTGCTGAGTCACAACGAGGTGGGAGTTCCATAATCCTGCTGCCGTAACATGAAGTCGCCATCAGATTCCATTTCCGATTTTGGTAAATATGGCTTACCGCGTTATAAAGATTGACGCCTGCAAATGCATTCTTACAAACTACTCGCGTTTAGCTCGAACTCCTCTCTTCCTCCTGTGTTAGAGTTAACTCTCCATCTTATGATCAGAATTTGAAGCTATAGTCATTTCGAATAGAGCATCGTTTCTTTCTCTTCTGAGATTTGTTTTGTACTCTATTTGGGATGGCTACAGTGTTGATTCTGACTGTCTTCCTTCTTAAGGCAGATTTCTATTTACGAACAACTCCGGTTGAATAGAGAGGACCGTGTATATATACGGCTTAATCTTTATGAAACGTGTTGTTATAGAGACGCATATTAACAGTTGGATAAAGGCGAAAAGACCTGCAGATCCTACTTCCAGCTATATAGTAGGGCAATCTTTAGAGGGGAAAGCACAAAAATGCATTGTTTCTTGCGTTGAGCTCTTTGAGAGTACTGTCTATAATTCCATGACAACCGGGAAGTTTTGCATCAGGAACAAATGTTTATGTGCTGGAACGCGGTTTTCTGAGTAGTAATAATTCTTCTAGTTAGGATGTGGAGCCTAATAGAACCCTGGACAGCGACCAAGGTAAAGCTCGTGCCAATTGTAAGAAGCTGATCGGGAAGCAGTAGAAAACGATCGCTACCCTCCAGTATTAAAAGTAAGCGTTCGAGAAGCAACAATAGAGCCCTTCTGAGCTAATCGCAACCTAAGAAACTGAATGCACAGAATCACTCGCAGAGAGTACTAGCCATGATCGATTCCTCTGATTTGCAAGGCATTAATGTTCTGGCCGTTGATGATGATGCCGATAATCTTGATCTGGTTCAGTTCGTTTTAGAACAGGCTGGTGCAACGGTGATTCCTGCATCCCGTGCAACCGAAGCTCTTATTCGGTTGCAGCAATCAAAACCTCAACTGATTGTTGCTGATATTGCCATGCCACAGATTGACGGCTATACATTGATACAGCAAATTCGAGAACTCTCCCCTGAAGAAGGCGGGCAAATTCCGGCGATCGCTTTGACGGCTTATGCAGGAGAGATAAATGAGCAACAAGCCCTTGCAACTGGATTTCAAAAGCATCTTGCCAAACCCGTTGACCCGGAGGCCTTAGTCAAAGCGATATCAGAATTGGTCTATTGAATTTGATGTCCTAATTGTTATAACCGTATGCGCATCCAGTCCTAACAGTTTGAAACTCTCCGTTGCATGAATGACTCCAGCGCTCCAGTGAATTGGTCTATTGAGGAGGTAAACACACTCCGTCAACGCCTCCTAGAACTAGAAGCGTCTCATTGCCAGTGCCAGCAACAAATCGAGCAATTGACCCAGCAACTTAGTCAGGAACGTATCGCTCGGCAGCAGGCGGAAGAACGCTTGCAACTCATTCTCACCTCGGCCCAAGTGGTTGCCTGGGATATGGATTTAATGGCCAGTCGAGTGGTTTGCTCAGCCAATGCACTAGAGGTTTGGGGCATTCAAGAGGGCACAGTGGAAGACTTTATTGCGGTGATTCATCCGGATGATCGCCAACAGGTGATACAGGCCGCAGAACGGGCGATCGCTGGCGAAACTACCTACTCCGAGGAATATCGGATTACTGGGCCAGATGGCATGATTCACTGGCTGAATAGTCAGGGGCGAGTTTTTCTGAATGAGACAGGACGGGGCGTGCGGATGCTTGGGCTCTCGGTAGATGTGAGCGATCGCAAACGTGCCGAAGCTGAATTACGGCAACGAGAACAAGAATTTCGTACTTTAGTGGAAAGTACCCCGGATATTGTTGCTCGATATGATCGTGATCTGCGCCATCTCTACATTAATCCCAGTATTGAGCGAGCGTTGGGGGTGCCGCCCGAATATTTTATTGGTAAAACTGGTATTGAACTGGGGTTTACGGATGCGCGATCGCAATCCTGGTACGCCACGTTACAACAGGTCTTCGAGACGGGGCAAAGCTATTTACTGGAATATGAATTTCCTAATCCGGATGGAGAGCTACGGTTCTACCAATCCCGATTTACCCCTGAATTAATGGAAGGAGGACAAGTCAAAACAGTCATCGGTGTTTCTAGAGATGTAACCGAGTATAAACGAGTAGAGATATCCCTGCGCCAAAGTGAGGAGAGGCTGAGATTGGCTACGGAAGGCGCCCAGATGGGAACCTGGGATGTCGATCTGAAGACCGGAAAAGCCATTTGGTCAGAGCAACATTTCACCATGATGGGCTATGAACCTGTTGCTACTGGAGAAGCCAGTGAGCAAATGTGGGTTAGTCGGCTTCACCCTGATGATTTAGAGCGAGTTATTCATACCTGGGAGCAGGCACGGCAAGATCATACACTCTATGAATCTGAATACCGAGTAATTCGGGCAAATGATGGACAAATTGCCTGGTTTATGGGATTGGGAAATTTTACTTACGATCAAACAGGACAGGCGATTCGGTCAATCGGGGTTCTTTTTGACATCACGGCTCGTAAGCAGGCAGAAGCCGCTCTAGCTAAGAGTAATCAAACTCTACAGGCGGTTATTCAAGCGTGTCCGTTAGCCATTATGGGCTTACGGGCAGATGGTACGGTACGAATCTGGAATCCTGCTGCGGAGCGTATTTTTGGCTGGAGTCAACAAGAAGTTTTAGGACAATTTTTACCTGCCATACCTATTGATAAACGGGATGAGTTTCTAAATAATTTATCGATCACGCTACAAGGACAAGGCTTAGCGAGAGTTGAATTACAACGCCAGAAGAAGGATAATACCCGATTCGACGTAGAGCTATGGACGGCACCCGTCGATGAGGCTCAAGCTGGTATTAGCTGTGTGTCTGTTGTGTCTGATATTACGGCTCGCAAGCGGACGGAAGCGGCTTTACGATTAAGTGAAGAGCGGTTGCGTAGCTTTGTGACCGCTAATGTCATTGGTATTTTGTTTGGTGACTTAGAGGGCGGTATTCAAGAGGCTAATGATGAGTTTCTAAGAATTGTGGGATATAGCCGCGAGGACTTGCGATCCGGAACCTTGCGATGGATTGATATTACTCCGCCCGAGTACTTGTCATTAGACGAAGCAGCCATTGTAGAAGCACGCCAGCGGGGAGCCTGTACTCCCTATGAGAAGGAATACATTCGCAAAGATGGAAGCCGGGTTCCAGTATTCGTTGGTTTTGGCCTGACACTGACAGAGCGAGAAGAAGCGGTTGCTTTTATCTTGGATTTAAGCGATCGCAAGCAAGCTGAAGCCGAACGAGAACAGCTCTTGCAGCGGGAACAGGCAGCGCGGGAACAAGCGGAAGCCGCCAACCGAGTGAAGGACGAATTTCTTGCAGTTTTGTCCCATGAATTAAGAACTCCACTCAATCCCATTCTGGGTTGGACAAAACTGCTCCGAACGCGGCAATTTGACGCGGCTGCAACAGACCGCGCCCTCGATATCATTGAGCGCAACACAAAACTCCAGGTTCAACTGATTGAAGATTTGCTGGATGTCTCACGTATCCTGCAAGGGAAGCTCAGCCTGAACGTCAGTTCGGTTGACGTGACCAAAACCGTTGAAGCAGCCCTTGAAACGGTGCGGTTATCAGCGGAAACAAAAGGAATTCAAATTGAGACACACCTGGATGTAGGCGTTGGGCAAGTTAATGGAGATGCGAATCGTTTACAGCAGGTTGTATGGAATTTGCTCTCTAATGCTGTGAAGTTTACCCCATCTGGTGGTCGAGTTGAGGTTCGACTAGAGCGGCTAGGAGATTACGCTCAAATCCAGATAAGAGATACAGGTCAAGGGATTAGTCCTGATTTTCTACCATACGTTTTCGAGTATTTTCGGCAGGCTGATAGCAGTATGACCCGTAGGTTTGGAGGATTGGGGTTGGGGCTGGCGATCGTCCGTCATCTGGTAGAACTGCATGGCGGCACCGTAAAAGCAGAAAGTCCGGGTAGCGGAATGGGTGCAACATTAACGGTTCAATTGCCCTTGAAGGTATCGCTGCAAACGTTTGATTCTAAGATATTACCAACGCAGAAAAGCCGGAGTTTGAGCGGTCTCTGTGTTCTCATTGTGGATGACGAAGCGGACATGCGAGAGTTAATTCGTTTCATCCTGGAGGAACAAGGGGCAACCGTTAGGGTGGCAGCATCGGCAACTGAAGCACTACAACAGTTTATGAAGTCAGCACCGGATGTCTTGATTAGTGATGTTGGTATGCCAGAAATGGATGGTTACGCACTAATGAGACAAATCCGGGCGCTCCTGTCAGAGCAAGGGAAAGTGATTCCGGCAATTGCCCTCACAGCCTATGCTGGAAATATCAATCAACGTCAGGCTTTAGCTGCTGGATTTCAACGTCATCTGGCTAAACCCATTGAACCGGAACAATTGGTGAATGCTGTTGAACAAGTAATCGCATAATTCTGTCTATGCTAAGTAGTGTTAGGTGCTTTGCAATAAGAAGTTGGACGTCAGACTAAACGCCTGACGTCCAACTTCTTATATCATGTCGGGTTAAATGCTTGTGATAGAAAGTGGCGCGGCGTAAAGCGCCGCGCCACTTTCTATCACAAGCATTTAACTTTACTTGTTCAATACTCTGGACAGTTTTTCTGAAACCCTTGATCTTGTGTGCGTGAAGCGCACGCAAGATCAAGGGTTTCAGAAAAACTGTCCGAACTAATGCTTGTTATTACTTGTATAAATTCTTGGTTGGGCCTCCATCTTCTGGCAGATTGATTGTGCCGCCTCAGCCAGATTTAATGGGAGCAGCCATATGGGCATACGGGCTGTACCTCTATGAAACGTGATAAAACCGGCAAATTCGCTCAGGCATGGGCTGGAGAATCTAAACAAGCCGTCAAATTGTCTCTGACAAATACTGCCTGGCAGTTGCTTGAAGAGCAGGCGAGAGAAGTGGGGGTTTCCCGTTCCGAGTTGGTTGAACGGTATGCACGTCAAGCCCAAGGGCAGGGTTGTGCAGATCAGGGAATAAGGTTTGGCCATGGAGTGGATCACACTGCGCCAACGGTAGTCATGCCAAAGACTAGCCTATCTTTAACATTGCCTGAAGAACAAATAACTGCGTTGCGCCAACAGAATGGACAGTTACAAGACCAAATTGTGAAACTTCAGCAAAGGGTTGAAGCGTTGCGATCGCAAGAGCAGCGATTTCGTCAGATGGTAGATGCTATTCCCCACATGGTTTGGACGTGCCAGCCCAATGGTGAAGTCGAGTATTTTAACCAACAAAGCCTGGATGCTTTTGGAATTACCCTGGAGCAGCTTTTGTCAGAGGGATGGCAACCCCTGGTTCATTCAGAGGATATACAGCAAGCCGTTGACTGTTGGACAGAAGCGGTTACCACTGGAACTCGATATCAAATTGAATATCGCCTGAAGATGGCCGATGGCTCGTACCGATGGTACCTTGCGCAAGCACTTCCCTATCAGGATGAGATGGGCCAGATTACGCGTTGGTTTGGAACCTGCACCGAAATTGACGAACGTAAGCAGTTGGAACAAAAACTTCAGCAGCAGGCAGATGTTCAAACGAATGAACGGCAATGGCTGGAATCTGTACTCAATTTGCTGCCGACTCCATTAATTATGGTTGACCCACAGCAACTTCGGGTGACGTTCTCTAACCAGGCTGCTAATGCGATCGCAGGGGTAGATCTCGCCAAAGACGTTGGGGCAACGTACAACGACGACTACCACTGTACAGATGCCACAGGACAAGTTATTCCACCAGAATACCTCCCGGCTGTGCGGGCAGCTCAGGGGGAGAAAATTGTGGGGACTGAAATCAATTGGCGTACCCCTGTCGGTACGTTTCCGCTCCTGGTGTATGCCGATACCCTACCTGCCATGCACGATCACGCTTCAACCAGTGTCGTCATTTTTCAGGATATTCGTGAACGCAAACAGATCGAACAACAACTTGAAGAAAGCCAGCGCTTTATTCAGCAAATCGCCGATGCAACTCCTGGGATTCTCTATATCTATGACCTGCTTGGTCAGCACAATGTCTATGTGAACCGTCAGATTGGAGAAGTGTTGGGATATACATCCGATGAAGTTCAAGCAATGGGTCACCTACTGTTCCCAACGCTCATGCATCCAGAAGACCTCGCGACCCTACCTGCTCATGTGGAACGCTTCAATCACGCTCAGGAAGGTGAAGTGATTGAGCGAGAATACCGTATGCGCCATGCGAATGGAGAATGGCGCTGGTTGTGGAGTCGAGATTTAGTTTTCTCCCGTACGGGAACAGGCACACCCCATCAAGTCATTGGCATTTCTCATGATATAACCGCTCGCAAACAGGCCGAATTGAGTCTGCGAACCATGGAAGAACGCCTATCCCTGGTGTTACAAGCAACCAATGATGCCGTTTATGACCGCCATCTAAGAACGGGCTCTATATGGTGGAACCATAGATATGACCAACTGGTTGGTAAGCGCTCTTCAGAAAACACATCTTCGCACTGGTGGATTGAACGTTTACATCCGGAGGATCGGGATCGAGTTCTTGCCAGTTTTGAAGCGGCTTTAATTAGAGCTGATGAACGGTGGAGTGCAGAGTACCGCTTTCAGCGAATCGATGGGCAATATACTCATGTCATCGATCGCGCTTATATCTTAAGGGATGCAGACGGGATACCCGAGCGTTATCTGGGAGCAATTTTGGATGTCACTCATCTGAAACAAGTTGAGAAGGACTTGAGACAGATGGAGGAACGACTACAACTTGCGCTGTCTTCAGCTTCCATGGTGGCCTGGGACATGGATTTACGAACACATCAGATCATTTGCTCTCCTAATGCTATGGATGTTTTTGGAATCCAAGTAGGTACGGCGGAAGACTTCTTCGCCATGATTCATCCGGAGGATCAACCACAGCTGATTCAGGCTTTAGAGCAGGCGAAGGCTGGAGAACGCCAATATTCCCAGGAGTGGCGTCTGCTCCGTCCTGACCTAACGATCGGTTGGTTTAATAGCCAGGGGCGCGTTTACTTCGACGAACAAGGGCAAGCCGTCCGTGTGATTGGTGTATCTGTTGATGTGAGCGAACGGGTACAGCTTTATGAAGCAGAGCAAGCAGCACGGGCCCAGCTAGAAGCCAGTGAGAAACGTCTCCGGTTTCTGGCAGAATCTATCCCTCAAATGGTTTGGGTGGCGCAAGCCAATGGCTTCACGGAATACTACAACCAAAGGTGGTTTCAATACACAGGTTTGACCCTGGAAGCAAGCCAAAATGCAAACGGTAGTTTTCGCCATCCTGACGATCATGAGGGCTTCGGAAAAGCTTGGATTAAAGCGTTAACTCACAAGGAGATCTTTCAATCGGAACAGCGGATCAGACGCGTCGATGGCGTCTATCGCTGGCACTTAACACGGGCCTTTCCCCTATTAGATGAGAGCGGTGAGATCGTGAAATGGTTTGGCACCTGCACCGATATTGACGATTGGAAGCGGATGGAGCAAACTCAACGGTTTTTGGCTCAAGTATCCCGAATATTCGTGGCGGCAAGTTTGGACTTGCAAACCATTTTAGATACCGTCACACGTCTCACCAGCGAATTAACCCATGATGTTTGTGTTCTCAATCTTCTTGGGGACGATCATCAATCGTTAGAACACGTCTCGTTTCATCATCCTGATCCAGACGTTAAAAGCTTTGTTGGAGACTTGTTAGAACGCTATCCCCGCCGTATTGATGAGGGCATTGGGGGCCAAGTGATGCAGACGGGAGAGGCCTTACTCATGCCCGTAACTACTCAGGAAAAATTCGCTACAGCTATCAAACCTGAATATCAATGCTACCTGGAGAGGTTTCAGGTGCGCAGCGCCTTACTGGTCCCCTTAAAAGTGCAAGGCAAAACGATTGGTGTGCTCAGTCTCACACGCCATGCACCGGCTGACCCCCATACGCAGGATGACCTGAATTTATTTCAAGACCTGGCGGATCGGGCTGCCATGGCGATCGCCAATGCCCGTCTCTATCAACAGGCCGAACAGGCGCGGCAGCGAGCCGAACGGACGGCAGAACGGACGGCACGGTTACAAGCGGTAACGGCTGCCCTTTCAGAGTCACTAACTCCGGTACAGGTTGCAGAGGTAATTGCACAACAAACCAGGGCTGTCGTGAGTGCGGCCTCAGTTTTAGTAGCGCTTATTACTCCAGAAAAAGATGAACTTGAAATTATTCATTACCTTGGTGAAAAAGGGAATATTACGCCAGAATGGCAACGCTTTCCTCTCACCGTTAACACACCTTTAACGGATGCCATTCGAACTGGACAACCGATGTGGGAGGAAACCTTAGAGGAACGCATTACTCGTTATCCCCACTTAGCGGGGGCCTATGCGTTAGCAACGTACCAGGCCTGGATTTCCCTACCGTTGGTGATTGAAGGACAACCTGTGGGTGGCATGACGATTTCGTTTGCAACACTGCCTCAGCTTACAGAAGACGATCGCGCATTTATGCTATCTCTGGCGCAACAGTGCGCCCAGGCTATTGTTCGAGCCCAACTTTATGAAGCAGAACAGCGCGCCCGATCTCAGGCCGAAGCGGCTAACCGCATGAAAGATGAATTTTTGGCAGTGCTTTCCCACGAGTTACGCACGCCTATGAACCCTATTTTGGGATGGTCACGATTGCTGCTCCAGGGAGGTTTGAATGCCAAAAGAACGGCGATCGCTCTAGAAACAATTGAGCGTAATGCCAAATTACAAGTGCAGCTCATTGAAGATTTACTGGATATTTCGCGTATCTTGCAAGGCAAACTCATTTTAACGCCTTGCCCTGTCAATCTTGCTTCTGTTATTGATGCTGCTATTGGCACTGTTCGCTTAGCGGCCGACGCAAAAGAACTTCAAATTCGCACTCAAATTGCAGCAAATCTAGCTCCTGTTTCAGGGGACGCAGCTCGTCTACAACAGGTGATATGGAATCTCCTATCTAATGCTGTGAAGTTTACGCCAGAGTGTGGTCAGATCGATGTCCAGCTCACCACTATTGGGGCGTATGCTCAGATTCAAGTCAAAGATACTGGAAAAGGAATCAGTGCGGAATTTTTACCGCATGTTTTTGATACCTTCCGGCAAGCGGATAGTAGTATTACCAGGGCATTTGGAGGCCTGGGGCTGGGGCTGGCGATCGTTCATCATATCGTTAAACTGCATGGCGGTACCGTTTGGGTAGAAAGCGCTGGAGAAGGACAAGGTGCAACATTTACAGTGCAGCTTCCCCTCCTACCGATGTCAAAAACCTTGAAGCAGCAGTTAATATCCACAACCAACACGTTGACCTTGCAGGGCATTCGCGTGCTTGTGGTGGATGATGAGCTCGATAATTTAGAATTAGCGACCAGCCCTTTCAAGGTGCTTTTTTATCTTTTTTAGATTTCGATTCACTCAGCAATCGAGCAGTGGAGACATGAGGTTTGTCTTTTTGCCGTTCGGGTTTTGGAACTTTCTTTTT